>NZ_JBEXKX010000005.1:222722-299266 GCF_040609695.1 Amycolatopsis sp. NPDC004625 | reverse complement strand
TTTTTTTGTTTTTTTTATGTGTTTTTTTTTTTTCTGGTTGGGGGCGGGGATGTTCCCTGGGCTGTGGTTTGTGTTTGGTTGTGTGGGTTATTAACCCGCCTTACCACTCACGACAACCCGGGCCGCACCCAACCCGGGCGTCCATCCACAGTGGACAGGGTGCCGTCACGCCCGGTTCAGCGCAGCGTCCACTGCTGGTTGGCCTGGCCGTTGCAGGTCCACAGGACCAGCTTGGTGCCGTTGGCGGTCCCCTGCCCGGTGGCGTCCACGCACAGCCCGGACTGCACGCCGGTGATCGCGCCGTTCGCGGTGACCGTCCACTGCTGGTTGGTCCCGCCGTGGCAGTCCCACACGATCACCGCCGTGCCGGCCGCCGTACCCGCCCCGGACGCGTCCAGGCACTTCGACCCGGCGACCGAAAGTTGCGCACCGGTCCGCGTCCACGCCTGACCGGACCCGGTACCGCAGTCCTGCAGCTGCACCTGGGTGCCGTTCGCCGCGCTCCCGGCGTCCGCGCACCGGCCCGACTGCGTGCCCACGACCTGCTTGGCCTGCGACGTCCCGGGTGTGCCGATGCTGCCCGGGACCGCCTGCAGCGCCGCGTACCAGGTCGCGGCCATCTTGTCGTAGCCCGTCGCCGTCGGGTGGACGCCGTCGATCAGGTCGGCGCTGGTCAGGGCGGCGTGCTGGTCGACCAGGTGCACGTGCTTGCCGGCGTTCTGCTTGCTCTGCACGATCCCGGGCACCGCCGCGTTGAACGTCCGGGCCGTGGCCTCCTGGCTCGTGTTGGCGATCGGGATGATCGTCGCGACGAAGACCTCGGCGTCCGGTGCCGTCGCCGTGATGTGGTCGATCAGCGCCGAGAGCCGGCCGGGCGCCCCGCTCACGTTGTAGTTCTGCAGCACGTCGTTGGTGCCGATGTGCAGCAGCACCGTGTGCGGGGTGGTGGTGCGCAGCCAGGAGACGATGTTCGCGTCGATCTGGTCGATCCGCCAGCCCGGGTGGCCCTCGTGGTCGTGGTCGCCGAGGGTGGCCGGGCCGTTGGACTGCGAGCCGACGAAGTCCACCTGGTAGCCGCCCGCCGTGACGCGCTGCCAGAGCCCGATCCGGTACCCGCCGGGCACCTGCGTGCCGTCGGTGATCGAGTCGCCCAGCGGCATGACCCGCACCCCGCCGTTGGATTCCGCGGCCGCCGTGCCCGGCAGGAAGGCACCGGCGACCAGGGCCGCCGCGGCGGCGAGCCACCGCAGTCGTCGTGATGTCATCGCAGTTCTCCTTCAGACGCCGGTGATCGTCCACTGGTTGTTGGTGCTGTTGTTGGGTGCCCACAGGCCGGCGTCCGAACCGGCGGCCGTGCTGCCCATGCCGTCCAGCGCGGTGCCGGTGCCGCGGTTGACGATCTGGTACCGGCCGTTGCCCAGGGAGTTCAGCCGCCACTGCTGGTTGGTGCTGCCGTTCGACGTCGCCTCCAGGCAGGTGGCACCGTTGGCCGCGTTGCCGTTGCTGTCGGCGACCAGCCCGTTGGTGCGGTTGACGAGCCGGTAGTAGCCGCCGCCCGCGTCGGCCAGCTGCCACTGCAGGTTCGTGCTGCCGTCCCAGTTCCACTGCTTGAGCCGGGACCCGGAGGCGACGCTCCCGCCGCCGTCCAGCACCAGCCCGGTCGTCACGTTGGCGATCCGCGCCCAGCCGGTCGGCAGGGGACCGGACCCCGGGGCGGGGATCGGGCCCGAGAACGTCAGCTTCACCACGTACGCCAGCGCGTCGAACGGCGGGTTCGCCGACGGCATCGTGATGTGCAGCCCCGAGCCGTCCTGGGTGCGGGTGGGCAGGTTCGTGACGCCGCCCGCGGCCGGGCCGAGCAGCTGCACCGACGTCAGGGTGGCCAGGTTGATGCGGTTCGACCCGAGCGTGGTGATGGTGAACGTGCTCCCGGGCCAGCCCAGCACGGTCGCGTACAGCACGGTGTTGTCCTTGCTGCGGGTGAACCGGATGTCGGTCCTGGTGCCCTCGACCGGCGTGGTGAACGAGCCGCCGCCCATCTTCGTCGGCCCCTCGCCGTACACCGACCACGCCCGGGTGGCGTAGATCGACTCGCCGAACCGCTTGAGGTGGTCGCCGATGCCGAGCAGGATCGAACGCTGCCCCGAGGGGATGGTGCCGTCGGCCATCGGGGCGATGTTCAGCAGCATGTTGCCGTTCTTGCTGACCCGGTCGATCAGGGAGTGCAGCATGGCCTTGACCGAGTAGTAGCCGATCCCCGCGGTGTAGCACCAGCTGGAACTGGACACGCTGTCGTCGGTGAGCCAGTACGGGTTCAGGATGTCGCCGGGGCCGCCGCGTTCGAAGTCGAAGACCTCGCCGCGGTTGTTGAACCCGTCCTTGTAGGAGGCGACGACGTCCTTGTTCCCGGCGACGGCCTGGTTGTAGTAGTGCGAAAGGAAGTTCAGCCGCTGGCTTTCGTCCACCAGGCTCAGGTCGAAGTCCTGGTAGACGAGGTCGGGCTGGTAGCCGTCGACGACTTCGCGGAGCTTGTCGTACCACAGCTGGTTTTCCGCGGCCCGGCCGTTCTGGCCGAACAGCCGCCGCAGCGACTCGGTCGGCTGGCTCGGCACGTGGTCGTAGTAGCCGTTGAAGTGGTAGGCGTGGTGCAGTGCCGTCACGAGCTTGAGGCCCTTGCCGCGGATGGCGTCCGCGTGCAGCCGCAGCAGGTCGAGCTGCGGGCCGGTGCGGGCCGAGTTCCACTCGTTGGCGGTGCTGTTCCACATCGAGTAGCCGTCGTGGTGCTCGGCGACCGGCCCGGCGAACTTCGCCCCGGCGTCGGCGAACAGCTGCGCCCATTCGTTCGGGTCGAAGTTCCCGCCCGCGGACTTGAGCTTCGGGGCGAACTGGACCCAGTTGCCCGCCTTGTCGCGGGCGCCGTTGATGAAGTTCTGGTACGGCCAGGCCGACGGATCGCCGTACACGGCCTTGTGGTGGTTGTTCTCGTTGGACCCGCCGATGTACATGTTCCGCGGGTACCACTCGTTGCCGAACGCCGGAACGCTGAAGACGCCCCAGTGGTAGTAGATGCCGAACTTGGCGTCGGAGAACCATTCCGGCGCGGGCGGGTGCTGGTCGACCGACGACCAGCTCGGGCTGTAGCTGCCGGGCCCTTCCGTGGCCCACACGGTCCGGACGCGGAACACACTGGCCGTGACGGCGACACCGGTCACCGCGAGCAGCTTGCGGCGCGAAAGCTCGAACGAAGACATGGCGAAACCTCTCAGCCGAAGGTCCACTTCTGGTTGTTCGCGGCGGTGCACGAGGCCAGCTGGACCAGGGTGCCGTTCGCGGTCCCCGAGCCGGTGACGTCGAGGCACAGTCCGGACTGGACACCGGAGACGGTCCCGTTGGCGTTCACCGTCCACTGCTGGTTGTTCTGGCCGTTGCAGTTCCAGATGATCACCTTGGTGCCGGGGGTGGTGCCCCGCCCGCTGGCGTCGAGGCAGCGGGTGCCGTCGTAGACGGTCAGCGCGCCGGTGCCGGACCGGGTCCACGTCTGGTTGGTGCCGCCGTTGCAGTCCCAGACCTGGACCTGGGTGCCGGGGGTGGTGCTGACGCCGCTGACGTCGAGGCACTTGTTCGCGCCCACGGCGTGCACCGCGCCGGTGTTCGCCGGGCCGCCGGTGCCGTACCCGGCGGCGGCCAGGCTGGCCTGCACCGCGTTCTCCGTGGCGTCCGTCGGGAAGCCGCTGGTCACCGCGCCTTCGAAGAACTCGCCGACGCCGGAGACGCTGTTGTCGCCGCCGGTGCCCAGCAGGATCGACGGCTCCAGCTTCATCGGCGAGTAGCCCCGCGGCAGCCCGCCGGAGTACGGGGTGGTGAGGCCGCCGGTGGTGGCGTCGCCGTACTTGAGGGTGAAGTTGCTGGTGCCGTTGTTCTTCAGCCACGCGCTGACGAACGGGTGGTGCACCCCGGGGTTGTTCGGGTCCTTGTTGGACCCGGTGCCGGTGTGGTACATCCCGTTCTCCAGGTCGGCCTCCACCCACGGGCCGGTGCCGGTGCAGCCGTTGAACCAGCAGGCGGTGCCCCAGTAGATGGCGTTCATGGTGGCGTTGCCGGTGTCGTTGTGGGAGATTTCGCCGCTGCCGTAGTCGAAGCAGCACCACTGGTTGACGTAGTTCGACGAGGTGATCATGTAGATCCCCTCCGGCTGCGCGCCGACCGGGACGTTCTTGGCGTTGTCGACCCGGTAGCCGACGCCCTGGGTGACCTTGATCCCGTAGGCGGGGTGCCCGCCGACGGTCACCGGCAGCGCCATCGCGTCCGCGCCGATGTCGGACCCGTTGGGGCCGGGGCCCTTCCAGAACCCGCCCCAGGAGATCGGCAGGTCGTTGTGGTTGGCGGTCTGGTCGTAGATCTTCGTGACCGTGCACTTGGTCCCGGCGCAGAACGACACCTGCGGGGCGGAGTCGGCGACCCCGCCCGCGGTGAGCAGCCCGATGTCGAGGAAGTGCTGGTCGGACGCTCGCTGAAGCTGGTACAGCGGGCCGGCGTAGGCGCCGAAGAGCGCCCGGGTGGTGCTGTGCGCGGTGACGCACGGGGTGCCGCCGGCGGCGTAGAGGTCGCACGCCTCCTGCCCGGCGGCCTGGGCGGCCGGGCCGAGCCCGAGCAGCGTGCCGGCGACGAGCGGGATCGCCGCGAGTGCGGTGAACAGTTTCCTTCTCAACGTGGATTTCATGGCAGAACCTCTCTGATTCGCGTCAGCCGAAGGTCCACTTCTGGTTGTTCGCGGCGGTGCAGGTGGCGAGCTGGACCGGCGTGCCGTTGGCGGTGGCCGAGCCGGTGACGTCCAGGCACAGTCCGGACTGGACACCGGAGACGGTGCCGTTGCTGTTGACCGTCCACTGCTGGTTCGCCTGGCCGTTGCAGTTCCAGATGACGATCTTGGTGCCCGGGGTGGTGCCCTGGCCGCTGGCGTCGAGGCACCGCGTTCCGTTGTAGACGGTCAGCTCCCGGGCGCTGCTGCGGGTCCAGGACTGGTTGGTCCCGCCGTTGCAGTCCCAGATCTGGACCGCGGCCCCGGGGGTGGTGCTGACGCCGCTGACGTCCAGGCACCGGCCGGCGCCGGTCGCGCGCACCGGGCCGGCCGTGGGGCCGGGGCCGCTGCCGCCCGGGCCGGCGGCCGCGATGACGGCTTGCGCGCCCGAGGGCCAGTTCGTGCCGCTCACCTGCACGTTCCCGGTCAGCACGTTGTTGTGCGGCGACCCGGTGGCCACCTGCGTCGCGCCGCCGTTGTACCAGTTGCCGCTGAACGTGCTGTCGTTGGTGTTGTTGCTGCCGTTGGCGTTGGTGAACGCCCAGACCCCGGAGTCCTGGATCACGTTGGCCGACAGCGTCACGTACCGCGAGCCTTCGTCCAGGTACAGCCCGACCGTCCGGTTGTTGTCGTAGACGTGGTTGTGGTCGATCGAGCTGCCGGGGTTGGCCGACAGGTTGTAGATGCTGCCGCCGTCGTGCATCAGCTTCTTCGTGCCGTGCACCCGGTTGTAGCTGACGACGGTGTCCCGCAGCGTGGTCGGCGTCGTGTACACGGGCTGGTAGTCGTAGAGGCCGCGGTTGCGGTAGTCCTGGCTGCCGCCGGCGTCGTTGGCGCCCCAGCCCCAGCCGACGTCGATGCCGTCGTAGGTCAGGTTGGCGACCTCGTTGTGCGTGATGACGGTGTGCGTGGCGTAGGTCGACAGGATGCCGGCCATCTCGCGGTAGTCCAGGGCGACCCGGGTCACCGTGTTGTTCGAGATGGTGACGTCCTTGTTCGTCATCGCCGCGTTCGACGGGTGGTGGGCGTCGGTGCGCACGCCGCCGACGATCACCCCGCCGCCCGAGACCTCGGTGAACGTGTTGTGGTCGACGGTGATCGACGACGCGCCCAGCCCGACGCCCGAGGCGTGCGCGTTGGCGTCGTTGCCGATACCCAGCGCCACCTGGCCGAGGTGGGTGAAGGTGTTGTCGCTGAACGAGATCCCGCTCGCGGCCGAGACCTGGACGGCGGCCGGGGCCTGGGCCCAGCTGCCCCGCGCGCCCTCGAACTGGCGGCACCCGGACTGGCAGGAGGTCAGGAAGTCACCGGGCATCGACGCGGCCGCGGGGAGGAACGTGCCGGTCTGCTGGTTGGCGTAGCCGACCGACGTGCTCGGCGTCAGCCAGGTCGTGTGCTCGAAGTGCAGGCCCTTGAACGCGAGGTTGCGCACCGGGTTGTCGTAGCTGCCGCTGATCTGCAGCAGCGACGTCAGCCGCGGCAGCTCGACGTCGTGGCTCGCGGGCGCCCAGCCCGCGGGGGCCTTGTAGTACAGCTTCCCGGCCTGCGGGTCCAGGTACCACTGGCCGGTGGTCTTGAGGAAGGAGTAGGAGTTCTCGAGGAAAAGCTGGCCGCCGCCGAAGGGCTTGGCGAGCGTGTCGTAGCCCCAGTTGTTGTTGTTCCACGCGGGCTGCTGCATCACGATCGACGAGCCGCTGACGTGGTCGACGGGGGAGTACCGGTCGGTGAACGAGTTCTGGCTCTCCACCTCGATCCGGTTCTGCTGCGGCAGCGTCGCGAGGTAGTTCAGCGCGGAGTTGGTGATCGTCATCCCGCTGGTGGTGAACTGGACGTCGTTGCGCGACAACGTGATCGACGCGCGCGGAGCCAGCGAGCCGTCGACGAACAGCTGACGCGAGTCGGCGCCCTGCGGCACGGACGCGACCCAGATGTTCTGGCCGGAGTCCTGCACCGACCACCCGGTGACCTGGCTCCCGCCGGAGAGGACCGGCGTCTGGCCGGAGGCGGCCTGCCAGGTGACGGTGTGGCCGTTCTGCCCGGAGTCGGCGCTGGTCAGGGCCAGGGGCGCGGACAGCCGGTAGGTCCCCCCGGCGAGCTGCACGACGACGTCGTTGGCCGCGGACTGGGCCCGCGCGAGCTGCTGGGCCCTGGCCGGGGTGGCGACCGGCTGGTCGGGGGTACCGGGGTTGGTGTCGTTGCCGGTGGGGGCGACGGCGATGGTGACGGTGGCGGCGTGCGCGGGCGGCGCGGCGAACGCGGACACCGCGAGGGCGGTGGCGATCGCGGCGACCACGGATCTGCGGTTCGGCGGCATGGCGGGGACCTCTCCGGGAGCGGGTTACGGTGCGTCGAAGGGGGTGCGGTACGAGGGCGGGCGGGTGCGCAGCTCGAGGTGCAGGGTGAGCCGGACGCTGGTGGAGCGGGGCAGGCGCACGGACAGCCAGGGCCCGTCGACGCGGGTTTCGGCCGACGTCACCCGGGGCTCGGAATGCCCGTAGTCGTAGAGCCCGCCGATCCAGGACGGGTCTTCGCACACGGTGTGGTGCACCGTGCGGATGGTGTCTTCGCCGAACGCGCCGGCCTGCACGATGACCGTGCGGTCGGCCCGCGGGTCGAGGTTGACCAGGTCGACGACGGTGGCTTCGGGGTCGATCCGCGACACCAGCGCGGCGACCGAGGGCGGCAGCCCGGGCCGCGCGGCCTCGGCGTCGTAGTAGCGCACGCGGGCCTGCTGCAGGCCGCCGTTGTAGAGCACCTGCGGGCCGCCCCAGGTCAGCTGGACCAGCGCCTCGGTGACCACCGGGTTGGCCTGCTGCCACACGTGGATGTCGGCCTCGGCCACGTCCTGGCCGCGGTGGCGTTCCATCCGGGCCAGGCGGTGGCGGACCTGCGCCTGCGCGGCCGCCAGGATGCGCTCGGGGTACGCCGGGTCGTCACCGGCCAGGAAGGCGAACCACGGCTCCTCGTGCCCGGCCTCCTCCTTGCTCCGGAACGGCCGCACGGTCCGCCAGTCGTGCCCCGCCGCCGCCCGCAGCCGCTCGATGCGCTGCCGGTCGGCGGGCGCGGCGGAGTGGTGCCACAGCGCCATCGGCACGGCCAGCAGCATCGGGTTGTAGTCGAACCAGCCCCGGTCGGCGTACCGGTAGGGCACGTGCAGCGTCGGCGTGCCGGTGTCCGGGCCGAGCTGGGCGGTCCAGCGGGACTGCAGGCTGGAGTCCGCCTCGGTGAAGGCCATCACCTTGCCCTGGGCGATCACCTCGTCCAGGGCCGGGCGGACCAGGTCGAGGAAGGACTCGTCGCCGGTGGCCGCGGTCGCGGCGAGCGCGGCCACCGTGGCGGCCTGCCCGACGCTGTACCAGCCGTGCGGCCACGACCAGCCGTAGTGCCCGCCGTACCAGCGGCCTTCGAACAGCCCGCCGACCGTGCCGTCGGGAGCGACGTTGTCCGGCACGATCCCGCCGTTGGCGCTCGCGCGGGCGCACCACGCCCCGACGTACTCGGCGATCCAGTCCCGGTACCGCGGCTCGCCGGTCAGGATCAGCGCGTTCAGCACGAGCCCGGCCGCGGCCAGGTTGACCGCGGTGTCGCCGACGCCCGCCCGCCGGCGCAGCTGCTCGCCCAGCCGGGGGTCCTCCTCCCGCGGCGGTTCCCCGGCACCGGGCGGCAGCACCCACTCCAGCGGGAAGCCGTACATCCGGGCCTCTTCGGGCAGCCACGGGTAGGAGGGGCCGTCGAACAGGCCCTCCCGGTGCCGGTCGCTGCCGTTGTGCGGCCGCCGGATGATCCGGTGCACCGGGTCGTAGTTGCCGTGGGCGGGGTCGACGTAGAGGTCGGCGAACCGCCGCGCCCGCCCGGTCCAGCGGCCGGGGGCGGCCAGGCACAGGAAGTAGAACAGCAGCAGGCTTTCGCCCTGGTGGAACCAGTCGTACCCGCGTTCGTACTCCCCCTCCAGCATGCCGAGCTCGGCCAGCTGGCGGGTGACGCCTTCCCAGTGCCGTTCGGCCGCCGGGAGCAGGTCGTCGGCGCCGCCGAGCAGGTAGAGCTGCGGCCAGTTGAAGAACGTCTCGTAGAAGTCGTCCACCCCGTCGCGGGTGGTGAGCCGGCCGCCGTAGGCCAGCCGGCCGTCCGGCCCGGTGAAGTCGCCCTCGAACGCGCGCCAGGCCCGGTCGAGCAGGTCGAACAGGCCGCGCTGGGCCACGGCCCAGCCGGGGGGTTCGAGCAGCGGCACCGAAGCCGTGATCACGGGGTCCATCCCGGGGGTCCTCCGATCGCGGTGCGGGGTCAGTTCTTGGTGGCTCCGGCGAGCATTCCGGTGACCAGGAAAGGCTGGGAGAACAGGAAGACGACGAGCACCGGCGTGATCGCCAGCAGCGTGGCCAGCGCCAGCACCGGCCGTTCGATCGCGAGGCCGGCGGCCGTCGGGTTGAACTGCGGGACGTCGTTCAGCAGCGTGCCGAGGCCGACCTGCACCGGGAACTGGTCGCTCTCCGGCAGCATCACGTACGGCAGGAAGTAGTTGGTCCAGTTGGCCACGAAGCTGAAGAACCCGACCAGCGCGACCACGGGTGTCGCCAGCGGCAGCGCGACCCGGCGGAACACGCCGAACTCCGTGCAGCCGTCGAGCCGCGCTGCGTCCAGCAGGTCGTCCGGCACCGCCGTGGTGAAGTAGATGTAGGCCAGGTACACGCCGAACGGGTAGAACGCGTACGGCAGCACGATCGACCACATCGTGCCGATCAGGTGCGCGGTGTTGAGCTCCAGGAACAGCGGCACCACCAGGGTCGCGTTCGGCATGAGCATGACGACCAGGGTGGTGACGAGCAGCGCGCGCCGGCCGCGGAACTCAGTCTTGGCCAGCGCGTACCCGGCGGGGACCGCCACGCACAGCGTGATGGCCAGCGCGAAGAAGGAATACAGCGCCGAATTGCCCAGCCACCGGAAGATCGCGTTGCCCTGGTACGCGGTGAGCGCGTCCCAGTTGGCGGCCAGTGCCCGCCACGAGCCGACGGACAGCGGGTGGCCGTGCACGAGCTGGTCGTCGGTCTTCGTGGCCGCCAGCACCAGCCACAGCACCGGGAGCACGAAGAACAGGAAGAACAGCGCGAGCACGGCCCCGGGCACCGGGTTGGGCAGCCGGCGCCGCGGCCTCGCCGGGGCCGGCACGCGAACCGTCACGGGCGGGCGTTCGACGTCAGTCCGCATCGAAGAACCTCGACCGGGTCACGAACACGGCCGCGACGACCAGGCCGACCACCAGCAGTTCGACCGAAACCGCGGCGGCGGTCCCGACGTCGTTGTTCTGGAAGGCGAAGTCGTAGGACAGCTGGTTGGGCGAGTAGTCCCGCCCGGCCACCCCGACGCTGGCCTGCGACAGCAGCTGCGGCTCGACGAACAGCTGGGTGCCGCCGGCGAAGGCGAGGATCACCATGTAGACGATCCACTTGCGCAGCAGCGGGACCTGGATCCGCCACGCGGTCTGCCACGCACCGGCGCCGTCGATCCGGGCCGCCTCGAGGACGTCCGGCGAGATGGTGTTCAGGGCCCCGTACATGACGACGATCCAGCCGCCCGCCCCGGTCCAGAAGGCGATCAGGGTGAACAGCACCGGCAGGTGACCGGGCGCGACGACCTCGCCGAAAGTTTCGAAACCCAGGGCGCGCAGCAGGAACCCGGCCGGGCTGACCGCGGGGTCGAGCATGAACAGCCAGACCAGCACGCTCGCCGCGCCGGCCAGCGCGCCCGGCAGGTAGTACAGGAACCGCAGGGCCCGGCCGGTCGTGCGCGGGCCGATGCGGTGCAGCAGCAGGGCCAGCCCGACCACGAACACCACCAGCGTCGTCAGCCAGAGCAGCAGGTACAGGGCGACGTGCCCCACGGCGTCCCCGAACCGGAAGTCCCCGGCGGCGGTGACGAAGTTCGTGAGCCCGGTGAACCGGCCGCCCGCGTCGGTGACCGCGAAGGAGATCGCGTAGACCGTCGGCACGACGCCGAACGCGATCAGCAGCACGACGTAGGCGGCGACGAAACCGTAGCCCGCCCGGTGCCGGGCGACCGGCGCGCTCATTGCTCGGTGACCTGGTACCCGGTGGACCGGGCGTAGTTCACGATCGCGGCCTGCCACGCGGGGAGCAGTGACGCGATGCTCTTGCCCGCGGTCAGGCCCGGGGTGACCGTGGCCGCCCAGATCGCCTCCTGGCTGAACTGCCCGTAGCCCCAGCCGGGCCACACCTGACCGGCCGCGGTCTGCAGCGGCCCGGCGATGTCGCCGGTGTAGTAGCCGGAGGCCGCCTGGTTGGCCAGCCACGTCTTGGCGGCCCCCTGGTGCGCCGGGTAGCCCGGCGCGACCTTGCCCTGGTAGTCGTCCGAGGTGGTCACCCAGACCAGGAAGTCCGTGGCCGCCTTGAGATGGGCGCTGTGCGCCGAGAGCAGCCACGTCCCGCCGCCGACGTTGCCCACCGACGGCTGCGGATCGCCGGGCCACTGCGGCATCGGCGCCACGGCGATCTGGCCCTTCGGGGTCTTGAAAGTTCCCTGGAACAGGGCGCCGCCGTACCACGACGGGCCGGGCATCAGCAGGATCTTGTCGGCGGAGTTCTTGTCGAAGTCGGAGCTGAACACGCTGCCGGCCGACATGCTGCCGGCCTTCAGGAGGGAGTCCAGCAGCTGCGCCATCCGGGTGCAGTTCGGCTCGGTGGCGGTCACCGTGACGGCCTTCGGCCCGGTGATCCGGTTGGCGCCGCACTTGCTCGCCCACAGGTAGATCTCCGGCGCGAACGTGTCGCCCGCCGCGCCCACCAGGTAGCCCGGGTGCTCGGTGGCGACCTTCCGGCCGAGTGCTTCGTACTCCGGCCACGTCCGGGGCACCTGGTAGTTCCACTGCTTCAGCAGGGTCGCGTTGTACCAGAGCACGGTCTGGGAGAGGTCGTTGCGCAGGCAGTAGAGCGTTCCGTCCACCGTGCACGGGGCGTTCGCGCCCGGCGCCCACTGGTCCAAAGTGGACTTCGGGATCAGGTCCTTGTCCAGCGGTGCGGTGAAGCCCGCCTGCCGGGCCCAGGACACCTCGTTGTTCTGCGAGCTGAACGCCACGTCCGGCCAGCCCTTGCCGGTCCGGTTGAACAGCCCGACCTTGGTCTGCAGGTAGTTCGAGCCGTTGGCGTCCCCGTCGTAGCTGACGATGTCGAGCGGCACCTCGGGGTGCTGCTTCTGGTACAGCTGGGCGGCGGCCATCCGGGTGGAATCGACCCACACCGTCAGCGGGCCGGCGGTCTGCGGCGCCGGCGTGAAGCCGTTCTGCGCCGGGGAAACGCCGCCCCCGCCGCTGCATCCGGCGGCGACGGCCACGGCGAGCGCCGCGCTGAGGACGGCGACCCGGTTCCTGCCCCTCATCAACTACCCCACTTCGTCGTGGCACCCGCCGGGGGCAGGCGATTCCGGTGAAGGATGAGTACGACTCATTCGAGCGCTGCCTGCCCGACCGCGTTTCGACTGTTTCACTGCTGTGCGGCGGTTTTCCGGTCCTGGCTCGGTGATCCATGAGAACAGCACGGTCCGGCGCCGTCAAGGATGTGCCTGCTCATTGCCCCGCTTGCCGCCTGCCGAATGTAACTTTCACACCGCCGCGGCAAGGCTTGACCGACGGCCGGGGCCGCGAGGTAGGGTGCTCAGCCGGTGAGCAGTAAGTCATACTCATCCGGTGACCCGTGACGAGCAAGTCGCACCGCCTGCCCCGTACCGGCCCGGCTACGAAGTGGTGGCCGAGCAGATCCTGCAGCTGATCGCCGAACTGGCCCTGCGGCCCGGCGACCGGATGCCGACGGAGCACGAGCTGGCGGCGCGGATGGGGACCAGCCGGACCGTGGTGCGGGAGGCCGTCAAGATCCTCTCCGCGCTCGGCCGGGTGCGAGCGCACAAGGGGCGTGGGCTGTATGTGTCCGACGACGAAGGCATGCTCGGTGGCTCGCCCTGGGGTGCCTTCTTCCTGCCCGCCGACCTCGACCACGTCTACATGCTCTTCGAGTTCCGCCGGATCCAGGAGACCGCCGCCAGCCGGCTGGCGGCGGCCAACGCCACCCCGGCCGAGCTGCGCGCGATCGAGGCCGCCGCCGACACCTGCCGCCACGGGCACGTGAGCGGCGAGTCCGCGCTGTTCGACCGCGGCGACGACGAGTTCCACCTCGGGATCGCCGCCGCGTCCCACAACCAGTTCCTCGTCGCCGCCGTGCGCGAAGTGCGGCGCCTGCAGCGGCAGTCGAACATCATCGGGATGTCCGGCTCGATCGGCGGGCACGCGGCGGGCGCGATCGAGGAGCACACCGCGATCTACCGGGCGATCCGCGACGGCGACCCCGACGCGGCGGCCCGGGCGGCCGCCACCCACCTCGACAACACCTTGGAGGACTACCGGCGGGAGATCCAGCGGCGGCTCTTCGGCCAGTGAGCGGGTTCCCGGAGCACGGCTCCGGCGCTGCGTGCTGCGCTCGTTCCATTGTGGACCCGATCGCCGGATCCGTTGCGGGTGGGTAAGTTTCACTTTTCAGCCGAGTTGTTCGTCAGCCGGTCTCTCCGCGTGTTTGCCCTGTCCAGGAACGACTTTCGTGAAGTTTCGGGCCGGATCCCCGCTACCGGTGGGAAAATTGCTCATTGACCACCGCGGCCGGTCGCTCCTATCTTGACTGGGTCCGTTTAGTTCGGTAACTGAACGAATTCACCGCGCACACCCCCGCCTCCTGAAAGCAGCGAAATGTGAGCGCTAACACCCCGCCGGCGCCGGAGTCCCCGACGAGCCGCCTCGCCCGCGCCCTGCTCGCGGTGCTGCTGGTGCTGCCCCTCGCGGCGCTGCTGACCGCCGGCCCGGCCGCGGCCGCCGCGCTGACCAAGGTGACCGGCTTCGGGAACAACCCGACCAACCTCGGCATGTACCTCTACGCACCGGACAAGCTCGCGGCCAAGCCCGCCCTGCTCGTGCTGGTGCACTACTGCAGCGGCTCGGCGAGCGCGATCTTCAACGGCAACGGGCACGACTACGCCACGGCGGCCGACCGGTACGGGTACCTCGTCGTCGTGCCCGAAGCGACCCGGGACGGTCACTGCTTCGACGTCTCCACGAAGGCGGGGCTGACCCGCGACGGCGGCAGCGACTCGACCGGGGTCATGGCGATGGTCAACTGGACCCGCCAGCACTACAACGTGGACCCGGCGCGGATCGTGGTCAGCGGCTTCTCGTCCGGAGCCATGATGACGAACGTCCTGGCCGCCGAGTACCCGGACGTCTTCTCCGCCGCTTCGGCCTACTCCGGCGTACCCGCCGGGTGCTTCGCGACGACGGACGGTTCGCTCTGGAACAGCCAGTGCGCGGGCGGGAACGTCATCAAGTCGGCGCAGCAGTGGGCGGACCAGGCGCACGCGATGTACCCCGGCTACTCCGGCGCCTACCCGCGGATGCAGCTGTGGCACGGGAACACCGACACGACGTTGGCGTACCCCAACTACGGCGAAGAGATCAAGCAGTGGACCGCCCTGCACAGCCTGACGCAGACGCCGTCCTTCACCGACCACCCGCAGTCGTCCTGGACGCGCAACCGCTACGGCGACACCGGCACGCACGCCACGGTGGAGGGCATCACCATCGCCGGCACCGGCCACACCCTGCCGCAGACCGGGATGCTCGCCTACGCCATCTCGTTCCTCGGCCTCGACGACAGCGGCGGCAACCCGGCGCCGACCGGCGGCCCGGTGCGCTCGGTGGCCGCCGGGCGGTGCCTGGACGTCCCGGGCCAGTCGACGACCCAGGGCACGCGCCTGCAGGTCTGGGACTGCCACGGCGGGACCAACCAGGTGTGGACCACCACCACGGCGGGGGAGCTCACCGTCTACTCCGGTGACTCGAGGCGGTGCCTCGACGCCGAAGGCGGCGCGACGACCCCGGGTACCGCGGTGATCATCTGGGCCTGCCACGGCGGGGCCAACCAGAAGTGGCGCGGCAACGCCGACGGCACCGTCACCGGCACGCAGTCGGGGCTCTGCCTGGAACTCCCGGCCGGCTCGACCGGCAACGGCACGGCGGTGCGGCTGGGCACCTGCACCGGCGCCCAGAACCAGAAGTGGACCATCCCGGCCGCCTGAGGCGGCCCCCGCGCGAGGAAGGACATCGAAATGTGGCGACGTTTCCGCGGTGCGCTGGCCGTCCTCGGAGTCGTGCTGGGGCTGGCGCCCGGGCCGGCGGCGGCCGCGGCCGACAACCCGTACCAGCGCGGCCCGGACCCGACGCCGGCGAGCATCGCCGCCGACCACGGGACGTTCGCCACCGCGCAGACGACCATCCCGAAGGGCAACGGGCTCGGCGGCGGGATCGTCTACTACCCGACGGACACGAGCCAGGGGACGTTCGGCGCGATCGCCATCGCGCCCGGCTACGGGACCGAGTGGCGGTGGTACGGCTGGCTCGGCCCGCGGCTGGCCTCCTTCGGGTTCGTCGTGGTCGGGATCGAGACCACCAGCCTCAGCGACTACGCCGACGCCCGCGCCGACCAGCTGCTCGCCGCGCTGGACTGGCTGGTGACGAGCAGCCCGGTGCGCGACCGCGTCGACCGGACCCGGCTCGCCGTCGGCGGCCACTCGATGGGCGGCGGGGGCGCCCTCGTCGCGGCGAACCGGCGGCCGTCGCTGCGGACCGCCGTCGGCATGGCGCCCTACGTCCCCGACGGGATCCTGCGCGGCACCACGGTCCCCACGATCCTGTTCGGCGGCCAGACCGACACCACGGTCACCCCGGCGTACCTGGCGAGCGCGTACGCCACCATCCCGGCCACCGTCCCGCGCGCCTACCCCGAGATCGCCGGTGAGGGCCACGGCTTCGCGGCCGGGGGCGGCGGCGGGAACTCGGGTGCTTTCGCCCGGGTGATGCTGGTCTGGCTCAAGGTGTTCGTCGACGCCGACACGCGCTACTCGTCGTTCCTGTGCCCGTCGCTGTCGAACACCAGCGGCATTTCGAAGTACCAGGCGAGCTGTCCGCTCGGGCCCGGCGGGACGACCCCGCCGCCGCCGGCGACGTCCCGGCTGGTCAACACCAACGCCGGCCGGTGCCTCGACGTCCCGGGCCTGTCCCAGGCCACCGGCACGCAGGTGGCGCTGTGGGACTGCAACAACGGCGCCAACCAGCAGTGGACGACCACCGACGGCAAGCAGCTGCAGGTGTACGGCAGCAGGTGCCTGACCGCCGACGGCACGGCGGCGGGCGCCCGGGCGGTCATCGGCGACTGCGGCACCGGGCCGGCGCAGCAGTGGACCGCCGGTACCGACGGAACGCTCACGAACGTCCAAAGCGGACTGTGTCTCGACGCCTCCGGTGCCGGGACCGCCAACGGCACCAAGGTGATCCTGTGGACCTGCAACCACGGGGCCAACCAGCAGTGGAACCACACCTGATTCACCCCAACTCCGGAGAACGACGATGTTCGAAGACCAGAGGGAGCCACGTGATGGTGAGGTATAAGGCCCTGTTCGCGGCCTTCGCGGCGGGGGCCCTGCTCGCGCTGGCGGGCCAGGTACCCGCGCAGGCCGCCGCCCCCGCGGCGAAGGCCCCGGCGGCCGCCGCCGCGGGCACCGCGGGCTGCGGGAAGGCACCCGGCCTGACCAGCGGCAGCCACACGATCTCCAGCGGCGGCCAGAACCGCAGCTACATCCTGCGGGTGCCGAACAACTACGACAACAACCACAACTACCGGCTCTTCGTCGGGCTGCACTGGCGCGGCGGCACGGCCAACGACGTCGACTCGGGCGGGACCGACGGCTACAACTGGTCCTACTACGGGCTGCGGCGGCTGGCCGACAACGCGGGCAACGGCACGATCTTCGTGGCGCCCCAGGGCAACGGCAACGGCTGGGCCAACCCCGGCGGCCAGGACGTCACCTTCATCGACGACCTGCTGCGCCAGCTCGAGTCCGCGCTGTGCGTCGACACCTCCCAGGTCTTCGCCGGCGGGTTCAGCTACGGCGCCGCCATGAGCTACGCCCTCGCCTGCGCCCGGCCGACGGTGTTCCGCGCGGTCGCGGTCTACTCCGGGGCCAACCTCAGCGGGTGCAGCGGCGGCACCCAGCCCGTCGCGTACATCGGCCTCCACGGCCTGCGCGACAACGTCCTGCCGATCGCGTCCGGCCGCGCGCTGCGCGACCAGTTCGTCCGGAACAACGGCTGCACCCCGCAGAACCCGCCGGAACCGGCCAACGGCAGCCTGACCCACATCGTGACCGCGTACTCCGGCTGCAAGGCCGGCTATCCCGTGGTCTGGGCGGCCTTCGACGGCGCGGGCCACGACCCCGGCCCGCGCGACGGCTGCACCTGCGACGGCTGGCAGACCTGGACCTCGGGCGAGGTGTGGAAGTTCATCACGCAGTTCGACTCGAACACCCAGCCGCCGGGCCCGCCGGTCCAGACCGGCGTCAACTACAAGCTGGTGGCCCAGCACAGCAGCAAGCTCGTCGGGATCACCGGCGCGTCGACCGCGGCCGGGGCGCTCATCGAGCAGGAATCGGCCAACGGCGGCCTCGGCCAGCAGTTCGACTTCGTGGATTCCGGTGACGGCTACTACCGCGTCCGGGCGCGCAACAGCGGGCTGGTCCTCCAGGCCGCGAACGCCAACAGCGGCGCGGACATCAGCCAGCAGGCCGACACGAACTCGACCGCCGAGCAGTGGCGGGTGGTCGACCAGGGCAGCGGCGCGGTGAGCCTGGTGAACCGGTTGAGCGGCCTGGCCCTGGACGTGTGGGGGGTCTCGACCGCCGACGGCGCCCGGATCTCCCAGTGGACGTTCACCGGCAACCCCAACCAGCGGTTCCAGCTCCAGCGCGCCTGAGTCCGGGGTGCCCGCCGGGAACCTTCTCCCGGCGGGCACTCCTTTCCCTTGCTGCGAAGGGATATCCTGGGAAGTGCCCACCGGACAGAGTCGTCTTGGGAGGTGCCATCGTGTCCGCCGATTCTTCTGACCTCCGCCCCACCCTGGCCGATGTGGCAAGGGCGGCGGGGGTGTCGACCGCCACCGCGTCCCGCGTGCTCAACGGTTTTCCCCGGGTGAGCCCGGAACGTCGCAAGCAGGTCGAGTCCGCGATGCTGGCGCTGGGTTACGCCCGGCAGCGCGCGGCGAGGGCGGCGCCCCCGCCGCAGACCGGCTCGATCGCGCTGGTGGTGTGCGAGGAAGCGCTGCGGTTGTTCACCGATCCCTACTTCCCGCGGATCGCCGCCGGCGCCGACCGCGAACTGTCCGCGGTCGGGATGCAGCTGGTGCTGCTCACCGTGCCGGCGACGGAGAACTACCAGGGCCCGGTGCTGCGCTACCTCGACGGCGGCCACGTCGACGGGGCACTGGTCGTCGGCATGCACGGCCGCCGCCCGCTCGACCTGGACTGGGTCGACATCCCGGTGGTGTTCGGCGGCCGCCCGGTCCGGCAGGCCGAATCGGGCCGGCTGTCGTACGTCGACGTCGACAACCAGGGCGGGGCGCGGCTGGCCACCCGGCACCTGCTCGACGCGGGCCGCCGGACCGTCGCGACCATCGCCGGGCCGCAGGACATGACCGCGGGCGTGGACCGGCTGAACGGCTACCGGCAGGCGATGGTGTGCGGCGGGCGCCACGACCTCGGGCTCGTGGTGTTCGGCGACTTCGGGCAGGCCTCCGGCGAGCACGCCACGGCCCGGCTGCTGGACCGCCGCCCGGACGTCGACGCCATCTTCGCCGCCTCGGACATGATGGCCGTCGGGGCGCTGCGCGCACTCCGCCGGGCCGGCCGGGACGTGCCCGGCGACGTCGCCGTCATCGGTTTCGACGACCTGCCGATCAGCCGGCGGACGGACCCGCCGCTGACCACCGTGCGCCAGCCGGTGGAGGAGATGGGGGCCCGGATGACGGGCGAACTGCTGGCCATGATCGCCGGCGCCGCCCCGCGGCAGCGCACGGTGCTCGACACCCGGCTGGTCCTGCGCGAATCGGCCTGAACAGTCTGTTGTGGACGTCCAATGAGGAGGATCCGTGCGCGTGATCGTGCTGCTGGCCGCGCTGCTGTTGACGGCCTTGGCCGGGGTGACGCCGGCTTCGGCGGCCCCGGCGTCCCTGGTGGGCGCGGCGTCGGGGCGCTGCCTGACCGTCCGGGGCAACACCGACACCACGGGGGCGGTGCTGGAGATCCAGGACTGCGGCGGCCAGGCCGGGCAGGCGTTCGAGTTCACCACCGCCGGTGAGCTGCGGACCCTGAACGGCACCCGGTGCGTCGACGCCTACGGCAACCGGACCGCCCCCGGCACCGCGGTGATCAGCTGGTCCTGCACCGGCGGGGCGAACCAGCAGTGGCGGCGGGGCGCCGACGGGACGATCACCGGTGTCCAGTCGGGACTGTGCCTGGACGTCAACGGCGCCGGCACGGCCAACGGCACCGCGGTCATCCTGTGGACCTGCCACGGCGGGACCAACCAGCAGTGGACCGGCGGGACCACGCCGCCGCCCCCGTCCGGCACCGCGCCGTGCGACATCTACGCGTCGGGCGGTACGCCGTGCGTCGCCGCGCACAGCACCGTCCGGGCGCTGTACGGGACCTACGCGGGCAACCTCTACCAGGTCCGGCGTTCCTCCGACAACACCACCAAGAACGTCGGGGTGCTGGCGGCGGGCGGCAACGCCGACGCCGCCGCGCAGGACTCCTTCTGCGCGGGCAGCACCTGCGTCGTCACCGTCGTCTACGACCAGTCGGGCCGCGGGAACGACCTGTGGTACCAGGGGTCCAGCGTCGTCCCGGGCTCGAACCAGAGCAGCCCGGCGAAGGCGACGTCGGAGTCGCTGACGGTCGGCGGCACGAAGGCGTATTCGCTGTACATCAACCCGGGCAACAGCTACTGGCGTGACGGCCACCTCACCGGCGTCCCGACCGGCAGCGCCCCCGAAGGCATGTACATGGTGACCAGCGGCACGCACGTCAACAGCGGCTGCTGCTTCGACTACGGCAACAGCGAAACGACGCGGAAGGCCGACGCGGCCGGCGCGATGGACGCGATCAACTTCGGCACCGAGTGCTGGTTCGGCGGCTGCAGCGGCGGCGGCCCGTGGGTGCAGGCCGACCTCGAGTGGGGCCTGTACCCGGGCGGCAGCCAGCAGTGGAACCCGAACCAGCGGGCGCTGCCGAGCAAGTTCGTCACCGCGATGCTGAAGAACAACGGCACCTCCCGGTTCGCGCTCAAGGGCAGCAACGCCCAGTCCGGCAGCCTCACGACGATGTGGGACGGCGGCCTGCCCGGCGGGTACAGCCCGATGAAGAAGCAGGGCGCGATCGTGCTGGGCAGCGGCGGCGACTGCTGCAAGCCCGGCGGCGGGGCGAACCTGAGCGCGGGCACGTTCTACGAAGGCGCCATGGTCGCCGGCTACCCCTCGGACGCGACCGAAACCGCGGTGCAGGCGAACATCGTCGCGGCCGGCTACCGCTGAACCCCCTGACCCCTCCGTCGGAAGAGAGAGCTCCCATGCCCGGAACCCTGCTCCGGAGACTGCGCACGGCGGCCGTCGCCACGGTGGTCGTGGCCGCCGGTGTCGTGGCCGCCGCCGCGCCCGCCCAGGCGGCCACCTCCATCACGCTCAACGGCAGCTCCGCGGGCCGCACCTTCGACGGCGTCGGCGCGGTCAGCGGTGGTGGCGGCAACAGCCGCCTGCTGATCGACTACCCGGAGCCGCAGCGCGGCCAGATCCTCGACTACCTGTTCAAACCGGGCTACGGCGCCGCCCTGCAGATCCTCAAGGTGGAGATGGGCGGCGACACGAACTCCACCAGCGGCGCCGAACCCAGCCACGCCCACTTCCGCGGCGACCTCGACTGCAACCGCGGGTACGAGTGGTGGCTGATGGAGCAGGCCAAGGCGCGCAACCCGGGGATCAAGCTGGTCGGCCTGCCGTGGGGCGCGCCCGGCTGGATCGGCAACGGCACGTTCTTCTCGAACGACCTCACCGACTACTACCTGTCGTGGCTGGGCTGCGCGAAGCAGCACGGCCTGACCATCGACTACCTCACGACCGTCCAGAACGAGAAGCAGTGGAGTGCCGACTGGACGGTCACCATGCGCAACGCCCTCAACGCCAACGGGTACAGCGGCGTCAAGGTCATCTCCGGTGATTCGTGGCCGGGGGACTGGGGGCCGGCGAGCGCGATCTCGACGAACACCGCCTACCGCAACGCGACCGACGTCCTGAGCGCCCACTACACCTGCGGCTACCTCAGCGCGCAGACGTCCTGCGGGGTGCCGTCGAACGTCACCGCGACCGGCAAGACGCTGTGGTCCAGCGAAAACGGCTCCCAGGACTACAACGACGGCGCCAAGCCGCTGGCCCGCGGCATCAACCGCGTCTACCTCGACGGCAAGATGACCGCGTACCTCAACTGGGACCTGATCGCCGCCACCACGCCGAACATCCCGTGGCCGACCGTCGGCCTGATCCTCGCCAACCAGCCGTGGTCGGGCTACTACTCGGTCGGCAAGGACGCGTGGGCGCTGGCGCACACGACCCAGTTCACCGCGCCGGGCTGGAAGTACCTCGACGCCTCCAGCGGCTACCTCGGCGGCAACCGCTCGAACGGCAGTTACGTCACCCTGAAGTCGCCGAACAACTCCGACTACAGCACGGTCATCGAGACGATGGACGCCACCTCGGCCCAGACGCTGAACCTGAACGTCACCGGGGGGCTGTCCACCGGCCAGGTGCACGTGTGGGCGACCAACCTGAACTCGAACAACACCGCCGACCACTTCGTGCACAGCACCGACGTCACGCCGTCCGGCGGGGCGTACTCCCTGACCGTCCAGCCCGGCTACCTCTACACGATCACGACGACCACCGGGCAGGGCAAGGGCACCGCGGCCGGCCCGGCCCAGGGCTCCCTGAACCTGCCCTACAGCGACGACTTCGAGGGGTACGCGAAGGGCAAGGAAGCCAAGTACCTGATGGACATGGAGGGCGCGTTCGAGACGTCGGCGTGCGGCGCCGGCCGCGCGGGGACGTGCGTGCGCCAGTCGGCCCCGCAGAAGGCCATCCCGTGGAAGAAGACGACCGATCCGTACGCGTTGCTGGGCAACGTGGCCTGGAGCAGCTACACGCTCAGCACGGACGTGCTGCTCGAGAAGTCCGGCTACGTCGAGCTACTCGGGCACGCCGGCAACCAGGACACCGGCAACCAGGGCGCGCTGAACGCCTACTACCTGCGGGTCAGTGACACCGGGGCCTGGTCGCTGCGGCGCAACAACACCAGCCAGCAGAACACGACGCTGCGCAGCGGCACGACGACCGCGCTGGGCACCAACAGCTGGCACAAGCTGTCCCTCGGCTTTTCCGGCGGCACCATCACCGCCTCCGTGGACGGCAGCGTGATCGGCACGGTCACCGACGGCACCTTCCCGGCCGGCCAGGTCGGGATCGGCACGGCCCAGGGCGAGACCGCGCAGTTCGACAACCTCTCGGTCGCCGGCTCGGGCGGCGGGTCGACGTCGGTGCTGCGCAACACCGCGGCCGGCCGCTGCCTCGACGTCCCGAACGTGAGCCAGACCAACGGCACCCAGGTGACGCTGTGGGACTGCAACGGCGGCAGCAACCAGCAGTGGACGGTGACCTCCGGCAAGCAGATCCAGGTGTACGGCAGCAAGTGCCTCGACGCCGAGGGCGCCGCCACCACCCCGGGCACCCGGGTGATCATCTGGGACTGCGGCAGCGGCACGAACCAGCAGTGGACCGCGGCCGCGGACGGCACGATCACCGGCGTCCAGTCGGGGCTGTGCCTCACCCCGAGCGGGAACGGCACGGCGAACAGCACCCCGGTGACGCTGCAGACGTGCACCGGCGGGAACGCGCAGAAGTGGACCCGGAGCTAGCCGCCCTCCGCGGCGGACGAAGGAGTTCGACGATGAAGGCACGCTGGAGAAGACTCTGGCCGGCCGTGGTGATCGCCGCGGGAGCGGTGGCCGGCACGGCGACGACGTCACAGGCCGCCACCCAGGGGCCGTGCGACCTCTACGCGGCGGGCGGCACGCCCTGCGTCGCCGCGCATTCGACGACCCGGGCGCTGTACGGCGCCTACAGCGGCTCGCTGTACCAAGTGCGCCGCGCGTCGGACAACACGACGCGGGACATCGGCGTGCTGAGCGCCGGCGGCGTGGCGAACGCGGCGGCGCAGGACAGCTTCTGCGCCGGGACGACCTGCCTGATCACGGTCATCTACGACCAGTCGGGCCGCAACAACCACCTCACCCAGGCGCCGCCGGGCGGCTTCCAGGGCCCGGCCGCGGGCGGCTACGACAACCTGGCCAACGCGGCCGCCGCCCCGACCACGGTCGGCGGCCAGAAGGCGTACGGCGTCTACGTGGCCCCCGGCACGGGGTACCGCAACAACAACACCAACGGCGTCGCGACCGGTGACCAGCCGGAGGGCATGTACGCGATCTTCGACGGGACGCACTTCAACGGCGGCTGCTGCTTCGACTACGGCAACGCCGAACGCAACAGCCGCGACAACGGCAACGGCACGATGGAGGCCATCTACTTCGGCAACATCAAGGTCTGGGGTTACGGCGCCGGGAACGGCCCGTGGATCATGGCGGACCTGGAGAACGGCCTGTTCTCGGGGGTCAACCAGCACTACAACGCCAACGACCCCAGCATCAGCCACCGCTACCTGACGGCGATCGTCAAGGGCGGCGCGAACCGCTGGGCCATCCGCGGCGGCAACGCGCAGTCCGGGGACGTGTCGACGTTCTACGACGGCGTGCGCCCCAACGTCTCGGGCTACAACCCGATGCGCAAGGAAGGCGCGATCATCCTCGGCACCGGCGGTGACAACAGCATCGGGTCGGCGGGCACCTTCTACGAAGGCGTGATGACGTCGGGCTACCCGTCGGACGCCACGGAGAGCGCGGTCCAGGCGAACATCGTCGCGTCGGGCTACGGCACCGGCGGCAGCAACACGGGCACCGGGCCGGTGCACGCGGTCGGCGCGGGCAAGTGCCTGGCCGCCCCGAACTCGGCCCAGGGCACGCAGCTGCAGATCGCCGGCTGCGCGAGCCAGGCGGGCCAGACCTGGACCCGCACGGCGGATGGCAGGCTGACGGCCACCCTCGGCGGCGCGACGCTGTGCCTGGACGCCTCGGGCCAGGGCACCAGTGCGGGCACGAAGGTGGTGACGTGGCCCTGCAACGGCCAGGCCAACCAGCAGTGGACGGTCAACTCGACCGGCACGGTCACGGGTGTCCAATCCGGACTGTGCCTGGACGTGACGGGTGCGTCCACCGCCGACGGCGCCCCGGTGGAACTGTGGACGTGCAACGGCGGCAGCAACCAGCAGTGGACGTTCGGCTAGCCCCCGGTGCCCGCCCGGACCCTCACGGATCGGGCGGGCACCAGGTGTCCGACGTGGGCCCCTCGGCCGCGCCGCAGAAGCCGTGGACCGACTTGTCGACTTCGCCGCCGGACACGCCCATCACCGCGACCGGCTTGTTCTGCGGCACGTTCCGGCCGATGTCGCCGCCGTAGTCGATGGTGCCGGTGACACCTTCGAGGTACTTGTTGACCTGCCCGGCGCCCGGGCGCGAGGTGTGGATCGCGGTGATCTCGCGCCAGATCGCGCCCGGCGTCACCGGGATTTCGGCCGCCGTCTCGCGCAGGTACGCCGTCGCGACGATCATCACCTGCGCGGCGTCGTAGGCCAGGGCCGCGTGGCCGTCGTACGAGCGGCCCTCCGGGGTCCGCTCGAACGGGAACAGCGTCTGCTCCAGCGTCGTGTAGAAGTCGAGGGCCGCGCCGCTGGGCTCGGTGACCGGCGAGGTGGCGAACGAGAGGTAGTAGTAGGGCAGCGCGCGGTTGCGCTGGCGTTCGCCCTGGTCGGCGACGAACCGCGTGACGTCGTCGTCGCCGATCACGGTGGCCCGGCTGCCGCACTGGGCCGCGCTGCCGAGGAACTGGCCGAAGTCGGGCACGCCCCGGCCGGCGAAGAACACGAGACCGTCGTAGGAACAGGTGTCCCGGCCCGCCGCGCCCGCGTTGCCCAGCAGCGGCTCCCCGTAACGCACGTGCGAAGCCGCCCCGCCGAGGCCGCCGTCCGGGGTGAACGCCCGCGCTTCGGCCTGGAAGTGCTTGTCCCGGAAGGACTTCAGGACGTCGTCGCGGAGGTTGGTGCTGTACACGTCGGCGTCGTCGTCGGAGTAGTAGACGCGCACCGCGCGCGGGCCCGGCAGCTGCTCGGCGAACCCGGCCGCCACCGCCGCCTCCCGCCGGTTCTGCGGCGTGACCTGGAAGTACATCGGGTTGAGGTCGGCCAGGGGGTCCGCGGACAGCGTCGAGGCGACCATCGGCAGCCCGGCGTTGGTGAGCGCGGCGATGGTCTGCTGCGTCGGCGCGCTGCTCAGGTCCAGCCCGACCACCCCGACGATGCTCTTGTCCTGCTCGGCCTGCCGCCGCAGCTCGTTCGCCACCCGTTCGCCTTCGCGCATGTTGCGCCCGGCGTTGGCGACGAGCAGCCGGACGATCGGGTCGGCCGAGCCCGGTGCGTTCAGCTGCCGCAGCTGCGCGACCGCGAAACCCTCCAGGGATTCGCGTTCGCTGGTCAGCCCCTCGGCGAGGTTGTTGGACGACGTCAGCGCCTCCAGCGCCACGAGGGTGATGTACGGCCGTTCCGGATGGGCCTGATGCAGCTGTTCCGCGCGGTGGTTCTGGTCCAGCACGACCGCTTCGACCTGCCGGATCGTCGCGTCCGAGGGCTGGAAGACGTCCTGGGCGCCGTCCGTGGTGCCGACGCACTCGCTGCCGGTCCAGGTCAGCCAGGGGTTGTCCGAGCCGCAGTGCTCGGCGTAGGTGTCGTGGGAGCGGTAGGCGACGAACGCGGCGGCCAGCGCGACGACCACGACCGGCACGCCGATCCGCGTCCACCGGCTGGCCCACCACGGCGGCCGGACCTGACGGCGGAACCGGTAGTCGCCGCCGAGGGTCTGCAGCATCTGCCGGACCTTCGGCTCGTCGGCGTCCACGGGCGGCCGGACGCCGATCGGCAGGTACCAGGCGGTCGGCCGCCGTTCCCGCCGGTCGCGTTCGAGCTGGTTCTGCCAGGCCACGTACGCGGCGCGCGCCTGCCCGGCCTGGAACTGCGGCCGGTGCGCGGTCGGCTCCGCGTCCGGCGGCGGCGCGGGACTGGCGCTGACCACGAGCAGCGGGTCGAACCGCCCGACCTGGTTGCGGACGGAGTTGACCAGCTCCAGCAGCCGGTACCCGCCGTTGCCGACGCTCACCTCGTCCAGCAGCAGGACGGGGTAGGTCATCCGGCGCCGCCGCCACACCCGCCACGGCCGCAGCCGGTAGGCGCGCCGCAGGTCCTCGAGGAAGGCGTTGAGCAGCAGGCGGCAGACGTATTCGGGGGCCTCCTCCTGCCACTGCCCCTCGGTGAGCCGCCGGGCGAACCGCACGAAGCTGCCCGACATCTCCGGCGCGAGGTGGGGCTGCCGCAGGAACCACCGGTACCGCCCGGACAGCACGGGCACCCGCCCGGTGACGGCGATCCGGAAGGTCAGCAGGGTCAGCCCGCGCACGAGCAGCGAAAAGACCTTCCAGATGCCCTGGTTTTCGGGCAGCTGCTTGACGGCGTCTTCGGCCGACGAGCTGAACCGTTCGGCCAGGCTGATCCGCCGGATGGCCCGCCGCAGCACCCCGTCGGGATCGTCCCGGCCGTCGTAGTCCTGCAGCATGAGCCAGTAGACGAGGTCGAACAGCGGGAACGGCAGCCGGCTCGTGTGCGTCGAGGCGCTGTCCCCGAGTTCTTTCCGCGCTTCCCGCAGGACGTCCCGCACGACGGTGACGGAATCGGCGGTCGCGGGCCCGGCCTCGTCCCGCCCTTCGTGCCCGGCGAGGTCGGGCCGCGCGTACCGGATGCTGCCCTGCGGTTTGGCGTTCCGCAGCCGTTCCGCGACGGCGGCGAGCACGTCCGCGTTTTCGGCCGGCCGGACGAGGCACACCATGGGCAGCCCACGCCGTTCGGACCGTTCGTCCTGGTAATCGGTCCAGTCGCCCTGTTCGTCGAGTTTCCGCGGCCGATCCCCGAACCGCGGCCGCAGGCACAGCGCCCCGATCACCTTCACCAGCACGTCGGCGCCGAGAAAGCCGAGCGGTCCCGTTCTCCCCATCGCACCAGCGTGGCACATTTGCGGTGAAACCGGTTCCGCAAATCTACCGACAACGGGCCGTTCAATGCCCGGCGGGCGAGGTGTCCACCTTTTCCGTCGCAGCCTCCAGATCGGCGTCCAGCGCGTCGTACACGGCCGGGCGGCGCCGGCGCAGCCACACCGCGACCACCAGCCCGCCCAGCGCGACGACCAGGAGCAGCCACGGCAGCTGCGGGACGACCCCGTTGCTGGAGCCGGCCAGAGTCGGGAAGTTGAGGATCGCCAGTGTCACGATGAGCCCGAGGCCCACCGCGCCCAGCCCGGGGGCGATCAGGGTCCGCACCAGCCGCGGGTCGCGGGCCCGGCGGAAGTGGACCAGGATCGCCAGCGCCGCGAGCAGCTGCAGGGCGAGGATGCCGAGCGTGCCGAAGCCGGTCATGCTGGCCGTCAGGTCGGCGACCGGGTCGAGGCCGGCGAGCCGGAACACCACCGCCACCACCGACCCGAAGACCAGCTGGACGATCGCGGCGTGCTGCGGGGCGCCGTTGCGGGCGCGGGTCCGGCCGAGCACGCGCGGCAGGACACCGACCCGCCCGAGGGCGTAGAGGTAGCGCGTGGCCGAGTTGTGCAGGGCCAGCAGCGCGGCGAACAGGCTGACCACGAGCAGCAGCATCATCACCTTGGTCAGCGCGCCGCCGAGGTAGTCCTGCGACACGGAGAACACCAGGTCCCCGGTGGACAGGTGCGCGGCGGCGACGTCCTGGGCCTGCGCCACCCCGATCGCAGTGACCACGGCCCAGGTGGTGAAGGCGGCGAACACCCCGATGAACCCGATGGCGAGGTAGGTCGCCCGCGGGATCGTCCGCTTCGGGTTCTTCGCCTCCTCCCCGAACAGCGCGGTCGCCTCGAACCCGATGAAGGCGTTGGCGGCGAACAGCAACGCGAGCCCACCGGCGCCCTGGAGCATCACCGACGGCCGGAAGACGTCGAACGAGAAGCCGTGCCGGAACAGCACGGCGAAGTCCATGACCAGCAGGATCGACACTTCGAGGACGAGGGAGACGCCCAGCACCTTCGCGCTGACGTCGATGCCGCGGCGGCTGAGCAGGAAGACCAGCACGACGGAGACCGCGCTCCAGACGACCCAGTCGAGGTCCAGCCCGAAGACGTCCTTGAGCACGGTGCCGGTGAAGAACCCGCTGGTCCCGATGGCCCCGGCGACGAAGCAGTTGTAGCCGAGCATCGCGACGAACCCCGCGACCAGGCCCAGGGTCCGGCCCAGGCCCTTGACCACGAAGGCGTAGAACCCGCCCGCGCTGGTGAGGACCTTCGACATCTGCGCGTAGCCGACCGCGAACAGCAGCAGCACGACCGTGGCGACGACGAACGCGGCGACCATCCCGCCCCCGTTCCCGACGGCGATGCCGATGGCCGCGATCACCACCATCCCGGTCAGCGGCGCGACCGCGGCCAGCACCAGGAAGACGATGCCCGGCACGCCGAGAACGTTCTCGGCAAGGGAAGTGCTGTCCGGCGCGGAATCGGTTCGGCTCATGGCTGCTCCTCGCTCCACCGGACCACCACGCCCGGCCTGGACCGGAAGTATGGGACGGCCCGCACCCCGCGGCTTGTGTCTGCGCGCGCGATCCTTGTCCCTCAGCGTGGAGGAGACGGGTGCCGCCGACCGCTCAGAACAGGGTCGCGGGCTCGACGGGCGCCGGCTCGGGCAGCGGGTCGAGGCCGGGCACGAGCGCACGCACGTCGTCGTGGAAGCGCCGGGCCAGCGCCGGGGCGTCGTCGTTGTCGGGCGTGTGCACGAAAACGGTCGGCGACCGCCCCTCCCGCAGCCACCCGGCGACGACGGTCGTCCACGGCTGCCACCCCGCAACGGTCTCCTCGACGGAGTCCCGCCCCAGGTAGCGCACGACGGGCCGGTCGGTCAGCGCCCGCATCCGCCGCGGCAGCCGCGGCTTCTTGCCCCAGGCGTCCTCCTCGGCCGGGCTGGACGGCGGCCGCCCGAAGAAAACGGTGGTGTCGAACGGCACCCATTCGGCATCCGCGACGGCCAGGGCGTCCTCCAGCGACGCCGAGCCGGCATCGGTGAAGAACTCGGGGTGCCGCACCTCCACGGCCCGCCGCAGCCCGCCGGGCAGCCGCCGCAGGAACCGGCCGAGCGAATCGACGTCCGAAGGCCCGAAGGAGCCGGGCAGCTGGGTCCACAGAACGGCCCGGTCCCCGAGCGGCTCGACGGCGTCGAGGAACGCCCGCATCTCCCGCTCGACCCCGGCGAACCGCCGTTCGTGCGTGACGACCTTGGGCACCTTGACGACGAACCGGAAGCCGTCATTGGTCTGCTGCGCCCAGCTCGCCACGGTTTCGCGCGCGGGCGTGGCGTAGAAGGTGGTGTTGCCCTCGACGGCGTTGCACCAGCCGGCGTAGGCGTGCAGCCGTTCCTTGGCCGGCAGCGACGGCGGCAGGAACCGCCCGGGCCACGCCTTGTGGGTCCACATGGCGCACCCGACGTGAAGACGTGCCACGTGTCAGCTCCCTCGCCCGGGTGGATCGATGTGTACATCCGTTCTTATCGGAGTGTACATTCGTTCTCATGACTCTTCCCGGGTCACCCGCCGGTGACACCCGTCGCCGGCCCCGCCGGCACGATCCCGGCCGCCGGACCCGCATCCTCGACGCCGCGCTGGACGTCCTGGTGGAGCACGGGCTGGCCGGGATGACGCACCGGCAGGTGGCCGCCCGGGCCGACGTGCCGCTCGGGTCGGTCACGTACCACTTCGCCGGCCTGGCCGAGCTGCGGGCGCAGGCGTTCGCGCGTTTCGTCGAGCTGCAGGACGCGGCGTTCGAGTCGCTCTTCGACGGCATCGGCACCCGTGACGAGTTCGTCGCGGTGCTCGTCGACCTCGTCCACGCGAGCCCGGCCCGCCGGCGCAGCGCGGTCCTCGGTTTCGAACTGCACCTGGCGGCCCTGCGCAACCCGGAGCTGCGCGTGCTGGCCGAGGCGTGGACGAGGAGCAGCCAGGCGGTGCTGGCCCGCTTCGTCGGCGCGGAAGCCGCCGTGGACCTGGACGAACTACTCGAAGGGATGATCATGCACGCGTTGCTGGCCGCCGGCCCGCGGTCCCGGGAGGCGGTGCGGGCGACCATCGAAAGAGCCGTCGAGCCGGCCGGGCGAGGAGGTGGTCATGTCCGTGCTCACGGTCTCTGACGCCGAACTCGGCGAGCTGCGGAACCGGCTGGCCGGCACGCGGTGGCCGGCCCCGTGGCCGGTGCCCGGCTGGTCGGCGGGCACCGATCCCGGGGAGCTGCGGCGCCTGGTCGCCCACTGGGCGTCCGGCTACGACTGGCGGGCGCACGAAGCCGCCATCAACGCCCTGCCGCACCATTTCGCGGACATCGCGGGAACGCCGGTGCACTACCTGCGGTTCGACGGCGAAGCCCCGGACGCCCTGCCGATCGTCCTGATTAACGGGTGGCCCAGCTCGTTCCTGGAGCTGACCGCCTTCGCCCGGCGGCTGGCCACGCCGTCGGAGCACGGTGGTTCCGCGGCGGACTCGTTCACCGTCATCGTCCCGTCGCTGCCCGGGTTCGCCTTCTCGCCGCAACGTCCGTCGCTCACCGATCCCTTGCCGACGCACGAACTGTGGCACCGGCTCATGCACGAGGAACTGGGCTTCTCCCGGTACGCCGCGCACGGCGGCGACCTCGGCGCGGGCATCACCTCCCGGCTGGCCGAAGCCCACCCCGAGGCCCTGGCCGGGATCCACCTGCTCGCCGTCGCCGGGCCGGTCTCCTACGACGACGAGAGCCTCACCCCGGCGGAGCGCGCCCACCTCGATGCGGTGGCGGACTGGTCGGCGAAGGAAGGTGCCTACCAGCACCAGCAGAGCACCCGGCCGGTCACCTTGGCCTACGGCCTGGCCGACTCGCCGGCCGGGTTGCTCGCCTGGATGCTCGAGAAGTACCGCGCGTGGAGCGACTGCGGCGGCGACGTGTCGTCGCGGTTCAGCGACGACTTCCTCCTGACGCAGGCGTCGCTCTACTGGTTCACCAACACCATTTCTTCGTCGTTCCAGCCGTACTACGAATACGGCGAGAACCTGACCCGCCGGGTCGAGCGGGTCGAGGTCCCGACCGCCGTCGCGCTGTTCCCGGCCGACCTCGCGCAGCCCCCGCGTAGCTGGGCCGAGCGCACGTACCACGTGACGAGGTACACGACGATGCCCCGCGGCGGCCACTTCGCCGCCTGGGAAGAGCCCGGACTGCTCGCCGACGACGTCACCGCCTTCTTCCGGGACCTGCGGTGACCGCCGAGCCGTTCGAGGTCGGCATCACCGACGAGGAGATCGCGGAGCTGCGCGACCGGTTGCGCCGGACCCGGTGGCCCGAACCCGAGCCGGTGGACGACTGGTCACAGGGGATTCCGCTGGCCTACACGCAGGAACTCTGCCGCAGCTGGGCCGAGGACTACGACTTCGGTTTCCCCGGGCGGCTGAACGTCTTCCCGCAGTACCGCGACACCGTCGACGGCCTCGGTATCCACTTCCTGCACGTCCGCTCGCCGGAGCCGGACGCGTTCCCGCTGGTGCTCACGCACGGGTGGCCGGGTTCGGTGCTCGAATTCCTGGACGTCCTCGGCCCCCTGACCGACCCGCGCACCCACGGCGGCGACCCGGCGGACGCGTTCCACGTGGTCGCGCCGTCGTTGCCCGGCTACGGCTGGAGCGACAAGCCGTCGACGACCGGCTGGGGTGTCACCCGCATCGCGCGGGCCTGGGACACGTTGATGGGTTCGCTGGGCTACGACCGGTACGGCGCCCAGGGCGGCGACTGGGGTTCGGCGGTGTCGGGCGCGCTGGGCGAGGTGGCACCGGGCCGGGTCGCCGGCGTCCACCTGAACCTGGGCTCGGTGGCGGCGGGCACGTTCGACGACCCGACCCCGTCCGAGCTGGCGAACCTCGCGGCCGAGAAGGAGTTCCAGCGCACCGGCCGCGGCTACTCGGCGCTGCAGGCAACCCGGCCGCAGACGCTCGGCTACGGCCTCACCGACTCCCCGGCGGGCCAGGCCGCCTGGATCGCGGAGAAGTTCTGGGCCTGGACAGACCACGACGGCCATCCCGAGGCCGCGGTGTCGCGCCAGAAGATCCTCGACGAGATCTCGGTCTACTGGTTCACCGCGTCGGCCACATCGTCGGCCCGGTTGTACTGGGAGAGTTTCGCCCACTTCCGCGACCGCGTGACTGCGCCATCGGGCCTGTCGGTCTACCCACGCGACATAACCCGCCCGTCACGGCGGGAGGCCGAGCTGCGTTTCACCGACCTGCGCTGGTTCGAGGAACTGCCACGGGGTGGCCATTTCGCCGCGCTGGAGCAACCGGAGTCGCTGGTCGAGCAGATACGCGGGTTCTTCCGCCTCGTCCGGTGATGCGGGCGCCTCGGCTCAGCCCGTCATGACTGTCGGCGGTCGCCGCGTAGGCGTTCCAGCGAAGCGGCGCTCAGGCCACGGCGACCGGCAGTGAACTGAGCCCGCGCAACGTCACCGTGGCCGCCCACTCCGGATCCCCGGCCAGCCCGGGGCGCGGCGGGCGAGCCCGCTGGCCCATGAGCGCCATGGAAGACAGCCGCGCGGCGGCGTCGCTCAGGTTCTCGTGAATGAGCGGGGAGACCGTGTCCCGCCTATTGTCTCGGCGACTCCGCCGGATGAAACGGATGCGAGGAGATACTTGTTCGTTTGGAGGCGGCCGGAATCGATCGCCGGGCTGGTCGGTATCGGTGCCACGGGCCCGTCTGGCTCGTCAGGCCGCACCCTGCCCTTCCCCGTCACGCTGGCTCTCAGCGCCGAGAGCCAGCACGCGCTCCGGTCCGCGTCGATAGGCTCATGATGAGACCTCCGCCAACGTCGCCGGGAGGCATCCCGCGCTTCGCACCTGCAGGGGATCACAAAGGACAGAGCGGAAGCGTCGGAAACCACAAAACCCCAGGCCGAAGACGATCAGGCCTGGGGAGTGGGGGTGCGCCATCAGGGACTCGAACCCCGAACCGCTGGTTAAGAGAACGCGTTTCGGGGTGTCAGGTGGTGCCGAGTGATGCCGGACAAGACCTTTTCGTTTGCTCGGGGCCGTCTGTCGTTGAACGCGAGTGTCGGCAAATACCGTTCGATGTCCTCCTGTTTCGGAGCTCTCGGGCTCGTCTCGGCTCGCCCGTGCCGGATTCTGTCGCGAGGTTCGCCGAGGTTGGGCCGGTCTGTGGAGGGGCTGGCGGCAGTTGCTCGTTGCGGCGGATCTCTTGGGCCCTGCCCGGGAGTCGCAGGTCAGGTCGGCTCAGTTGGGTGGTCGCGATGAATACCTCGGATCGGGTCCGCGATCCCGCTGTTGCGATTGTGACGGTGATTGTGGGCGTCATCGTGGGGTTGACGTTCCTTTCGCCTCGGAAACGTCTTCGCGCTTGCGTTCCGACTTCGTGCGCCGACCTGGGTGGCGCCTCGTGGATGAACAACTACGGCAACTCGGCCGCTGCACTGACCACGACGGCGTCATCGTCGACTTCTACCTGCACATCGCCGCCGCCTTCGTCGCCGTCCGATGCCTCATACAAGCAGCCCGCCACGCCAACCGCTGGGACACCTGCCCCGTCACCCGCCACCTCCGGTAACCCCTCTACTGCCGGAGCCTCCTACTATCGTGGAGGTTGATCACAGCAGTCGGTCGTGGTTCGCCTCGGTCATGGGCGTCGACCAAGTTCGGTGCGGACGCGGGTGAACTGTGCTAGCGTGGCTTTGCGCCACGAGGTCTGCGGAAGCACCCGGACCATCAGTGCATACCATGACCTTTGTTGATGGGCTTTCTGTTGGCGCGTGCTGGCGGAAGGCTTAGTCGGCCTGCGCTATCGGAGACCTCCATGTCCCTTGACAACGATCGGTACGAGGCATTTTTACCTCACCATACGGCCAGCAAGCACCGCATTATGGCGATCACCGGCTTCCCTGGTCACCCTCAGTTACTTGCCTTGGCCACCGTCTCTAATGCTACCGCTGCGCGGCGTCTGGCGGACGCTCTCAACTCTCATCTGCTTGGTCGTCGCAATCACGTTGAACGTCTCGATGAGTCGTTGATCGGCCTGCCTGAGAGTGTCGTCGCGGCGGTGCGTCAACTACCGATTAAGCCTGCTCAGAGCGCACATCTGGGACGGGCACGGCTGGCGGACCACCTGCATGGCGACCCCATTGATGGGATCCTGATGTTCCCGACCACGTCTTGCGCGTCCGGTGAGTGCGTCAATTGCGGAAACTGTGTCGACGACTGCCAGGATTGCGAAATATGCGAGGAAGGTGCGTGTGCGGACTGTGTCCGGCCTGATCTGACTCCCCGCACTGCGAGGGTGCTGGCCGCGGCGGGATCGATACTTGCAGACCAGTATTTTGACCATGCTGAAGAGTTGAACGCCGGTCATTCGTCGACCTTTACTGAAATTGTGCCTGCCATCATGCGCAAGCAGCCAGTCGAGTTCTTTCGTCGCATGGCACGTATCTTCGATGACCTGGCCGACGACCTGCAAGACGGGGTTGAGCCACGTCCGCTAGACATGTCAGAGCAGATTGCTCTGGACCTGATGATTCAGGAGGCGGAGGTCCTGTTCGAGGACCCGGACGTGATCGATAGCTTTGTTCAGGGCTTGCCGGAGACGCGGTACGACTACGATTTCAACAGCCTCTACGATGCGCTTTTTGAAGACATGGACCACATTGGCTTGTTGTCCGCGAAGAATGGCCCCAATGCGCCCGGCGAGTTGGATTTCCTGTTCGAACCATTTTATGATGGCGAGCAGCGCGACCCGAATCGCGGCTTTCGCCGCTGAAGTTCGCGCCTGTAACCCTTTCGCGTCCGGCATGGAGGTCGGGAACGTGGTGATCGCGGCGGTTCAGTTATCCGAGAACGGCAGTATCGAGGGTAAGTGTGCGTGCTTGCATGATCATCACCTGATGGACAAGGTGGTGTCGGAGGCCAGGTGCCCGCCGCAATTAAGAAAGGGTAGCAATTCGACTTTGCCTGTGTGGTTGTCGCCGCAGTGCTGACCGGCGACAACCACACGTCGTCATTCTGGCGAATCTCTTTCCGCAGACTGCGGATTCAGGTACTGCTCTGCTGCGAGCTTTGCCAGATGCAGCGGCAGTGGACGTGACAGCGGGACGTAGTCGTCATGGAACCTCATTTGGTGGGTGATCGCTGCCCACGTCACTGGGGTGTCCTGCGATGTGCAACCCAGGACGGTCAATTCAAGGTACTGCGGGTTCCACGCCGTCACCCTGGCCGAGGGAGCCCGGCCAGGCTCCCGGCCGAGCTTGCGGAGCCCACGGGCAATCTTGGGAAAGGTGCTGGGAACGTCGGCCGTGCTCGCGAATACCCGATTGTCCGGCAAAGCATCCGGCGACGCCCAGAGACCGGTGCCGAAGCCGGGCGTGTCGTTGTCCTTCCCCGGCGCATACCACTGCGGGACCTCGTCCCTGCCGTTGCGGTCGCGTAGCAGGACAATCCGCAGGTGCTCGCCGAAAGTGCCCAATCGTTGATCCGGTTCTCTCGCGAAGCCGAGCATGTCCCGCACCAGGGTGCGATTGCTCAGCCACCGCCACGAGTCCCGCATGTTTCCGGCGTTTGCCATCAGGAGTGTCGGCCGGTCCCGGACCTGGAAGAGAATGGCGCGCACGCGCCGTTCCACGTCGGCGCGCTCGTCCTCGGCCGTCGGAGGCCGCCACAGATCGTTGGTTTCGGCATCTGAGCCGGCCGCGAGCGAGACGAGGAAATCAGCGTAGGGAATCCAGTCCTGCGTTCGGTCGTCCCAGGCCCGGACCGGATGTTCCGGGTCGGCGGGCCGGATTCGCACCGCGACGAGGTGCCGACTGGCGCGCTTCGTCTGTGCGGTGGCCTGTTTGCGCGCCACCCACAATGCGACGTACTGGAGTTGCTGCGGAACTCCCGTTCCTGCCCGGTGCGCTGGCGCGGACGAGGCGCCGAGCTGGCGGAGCCCGTCTCGGCACGCGGCGTCGGCACGGATCGCTTGATCGTCGGCATCGTCCTCGGCGATCTTGATGAACTGGGAGAGCCGCCCGGTGTCCGCGAACCCGAGGCGCAAGGCGAACTTCGGGTCTGTTCCGGGGCTGGTGAATCGATCGGGACCGGGGATCTCGACCAAGGCGAGGCCTGGCCGTCCCGTGCGAAGAGGAAACCGCGCGGCGACGGACGCTCGTCGTGCGCGGTGGGCCTCATCGGCTCCGGTGCCTTTGTCCTGCGCGTCCGGCGGGGCTTTCAGCGCCGTGGCGAGAGAACCGGACTCGGACAGCACGAGGTCGACGTCGAGGCCATCCACGGACCAGCGGCGTAGGTTGCCTTCGCCGAGATCAGTCACCCCGAGCAACTCGGCAAGCTGACGCAGCAGATGCTCGCGGGTCTCCGGGTAGACGGTGACGATGTCGACGTGCAGTGGCGCTCCCGCCAACGCAGCGCGCAGCGTGGCCCTCCGTGCGGATACCGCTCGCATTTCGACCGTCGCACGTCGAGCAGTGTCCTTTCTTGGCACCTTCGGGAGCATGACTGGCTTGGTGACGCGGAACGCGCGGGTCAGCGATGGCACCCGGCGGAGCCACGGACGAAGCCCGGCCTCGACCCACTTGTCGAGGTGAGCCCGTTCCCCGGGCATCAGGCCGGAACCGATCGTGTGCTTTCCCATCATGGTGCTGTGGACCACCGCCGCGGTGACGTCACCTTGTCCGTCCAACCAGGCGCGCGGGTTCGCGATGAGGTCGTCGGGTTTCGGGAACCGCCGGACGATGTCGAGATCGTCGATGATCTCCATGGGGCTCTGGCCTCGCCACATACAGCGCCCGTCGGAAGGGGAGAACTTCATCGCATTGCCGACGAGCCGGACACGGCGCTTCCCGGTCTCTTCGTCCCAGGGGAACGGCAGGTCGAACAGGACAGTGGCGCCGCGACCGCGCGGAATCCAGACCGGGGTGCGGGTCGCCCACCGGCGGATTCCCGACGACACGTGCACCCGGAACGAGGGCGCGAACGGGACTGTGTGGAGCGTGATCCGCAACCGAGCCGAGTAGTGGTGGTCCTGGCCGTTATTCCGGAATGCCTGAGGAGGCCACGACACGAGCTCGGCCCCGTGCTCGAGCCGGACCGCCCGAAACCACATGTCCGTATCCTGCCCCTCGGCACGGAAAGGACGTTCTGCCAGGCGCAGCGCCAGCAGTTCCGGCAGCAGTGCGTAGAGCCGTTGATGGGGTGACGCCGTCCCGCCCGGGGAGATGTCGGTGCCGGACAGGTCCACCGCAGACGTTGACCACTCCGGTTCGTTCTGCCGGACGGCGTCGAGCACGCGGCGGGTAGCGGCTTGGTGCTCGGTCTCGGGCCGGAGCGCGGCGACCCAGCTCAGGAACGCGGGGAGGACGACGTCAGCCGGGAGCGGCTCGCGTGCGTAGAGCCACGGCACGGTGCTGTCGGCAGCGGCGCCGCGTCCGGTCGCGAGTACTCCCGGCGCCACGGCGCGAAGAAGGCCGTCGAGTTTCCGGATGGGCAGCCCGGCGAACGGATCCCGGCTGCGCCAGCCCAGCGCGCACAGGTCGGTCAGCTCGCTTCGCCACTGCTCGGCGAATGTCGTTACGTGGAAGTCTTCAACCCACGGGCCGGCGCTGGGATCGGGCTCGTACGCGCATGGCGTGATCAAGGAGTGCATTCCGGGTTCCTGTCGTTGAGGAGACGGTCCAGCGCCGCCCAGAGCGGCCGATAGAGTGCGTCGACGATGTAGCGGTCGTGGGCTGGCACAGCGGAGTCCGGTGTCAGGTAGGGCGTCAACACGGCGTGGATGTTGTGCAGCAGGCTGGTCTCGGGCGTCTCGTCGGCGGGCCTTCCCGCGGCTGTTTCCGGGGCGAACGCGGCGTCGACGAACACGACCCGGGCGGGCACCCCGCCGCGCACCAGCCTGCCGATGACCTGCCAGATGAGCACCAGCAAGTCCCACGTCACCGAATCGCGGTCAGACCCCAGCGAGGTCCAGGCGAGCGATCGGGCGAGGGCCCGGTACCAGCGACTTCGTGCCTCTTTGCGGAGTGCGAGGGCACCTTCGTCCAGATCTGCCGCTTCGCTCAGCCGTTCGGCGAACTCGGCGGTATCGGCGAACCGCACCAGCCAGTCGTTCACCGTGTGGACGGCGAGCCCCAGATCGTCGGGTCGGGGGTTGGGCCGAGCCAGGAAGAAGACGCTGCCGATGGCGGCGACCTTGTCGTCGTTCAGGATGTTGTGCCCGCGCTCGACGGCGAGCAGCGGTGCCACGAGCACTTCCGCATCGGTGTGGCGAAGGGTGTCGACATCGCCGCGGCGCAGAACAGGCGCCTGCATTTCGTCGTCGCTTCCGATGGTGACGTCGACGTCGTCCGACACGAGCCGCAGTACCCGCCCCCGCCACCGCGGGCTCAGGGTGTGCAGTGCGTTGGCCGCCCGTTCGGCTTCCTCATAGCTGCCGACCAGCAGGAGGATCCTCCGCCGGGCATCCGGCCAGCGGCGAAGCTCACGCTCCAAAATGCTGCCGTCGTGGTCGTGCTCACCCAGACGCGTCACCATCCGGCTCAGGACGTCCGGTCGCTGGTCGAGACCGGCGCCGGACAGCTGCAGCGCTTCGGTGCCGCGTCCGCTCCGGAGGAATTCGAAGCGCATTTCGGTACCGTCGACCACGGCTTCGACGTGTTCTTCCTCCGGGAGCAGGATGGTGCCGACGGGCACCGGCACGTGGTAGCGGCTGGAGCTGCCCGCCCAGCTGCTCCCCGACATCAAGAGCACGTTGGTACCAGGACGGCCGTCCACCAGGGGAAGCTCTGGCAGCGCACGGAGCAGCTCCCGTCCGATCCCGCTGCACCGGAAGTAGCGCAGCTCTCCGCTCTGAACTCCGTGCCTCGGCGGTCCGTCCACGATGAACTGGAAGCCCAGCACGTTCCCCATCGGCGCTTCCGGGACGATCGGGCCGTAGTCCGGCGGCCGCTGGTACATGTCGTTGAAGCCCAGTTTCAGAACTGATTCCACCCGCGGCCACATCGCGTTCATCAGGGCCAACTTCGGTTCTAGCGCAGAGAGCAGCAGGGTAAACTCGAACTGGCGCCGTTTCTCGTCCAGCCAATCCGCGGGATCCGGTGCTGGCTTGTGTCGGCGTCCTGCCGGCCCGGGTCGCCCTTGATCCTCGTCGTAGGCCAGTTGCAACTCGGACAGCTTCGAGGGCAGGTCGAACAACTTCACCAGGAAGTCGCTTAGTTTCCGCCGGGTCGCAGGCTGGCGCCCGGTGGTGAGCAGTTCGTTGACCAGCGCCGTGAGCTCCTGGTTGGTGGCTCCCGCGCGATCCCCGAACGGGTTGTCACGGAAGTCGTCGAGCAGTTCCGTGAGCTGTCGACGGGGCTCGTTCGCGTCGACCATATCGTCGGGGTAGCGTTCCTCGATCAACCGGAGCTGCAAGGTCCAGGCGCTGAAGTAGCCCGTGCGTACCCAGTCGCGGAGGCCTCGGTCGGCGACCAGCATCGCGTACAACCTGTCGGTCGTCGTCGTGATCGTGTTCACCGCAGCAGTCCAGTCCTCGACGTCGTGGTGGGACAGCTGCGTGCGGGCGCCCTCGAACAACTCCCGGTTCTTGTGGCTGACCAGATCGTCGAGCAGCGACCTGCTGTCCGAGCCGCCGACGAGGGCGACCGCGGGGGCGAACATCCGGTCGAGCTGCATCTGCACGCGGTCGGCTTCGTCGATGATCACCAAGTCGCTGCGCCGGCAGGCGGCCTCGAGGTAGCGGATCTTCTCGGCGTTCTGCGGCCGCGGCACCGAGGCGTCCACCAGACCGGCCGGGGTCGAAACCCAGATGGTGGCCGAGACCAGCTCGTGCGCACCGCGGTGCCGCGGGCACCCCGCCCAGTACGGGCACGTCACCGGCACCGTCGACCACTCCCGTTTGGCGTCGGACCGAACGGTGCGACGGTGCAGGCGAGTACATGGCGCCTGGTTGAACGCGAGGACGTCGTCCGGGTCGCCGATGAGGGCGTTCACCGTGCACGAGGTGCTGAGGTACCCGAACCCGGCGTCGTCGTGGGCGAGGACGTTCGCCTCACCGCGACCGGTGAGCCTGCGGTGCATGCGCTGCGCGTGCCGTTCCTTTCCGGACGCGCCGAGGACAGGTGCCGCCTTGCCGCCGGTGTACACGTTGTAGAGCCTGACCAGCGCCAGGGTTTCGGCGACATCCCCGACCACGACGGTGATCCGGCGTCCTTGCCGGGCGAGGTGCACCGTCAGCACGTCCCGCAGCGTGCTCTTCCCCGCACCGACGATGCCGAGGAGATGCTCGATGCCCGCGATCGTGAATGCGCCGTCAGGGCGGAAGGTCGAGTCGCCCTTCGTGCGGAGCCGGACCGAACGCAGACGGCGCGCCCAGTGGTGGCACTCGACGGCGTCCATGCTCTCCGCCGTCGTGATCAAGTCGTTCCAGACCACGGTTATCGGTTCGCCGTTGCCCGTCGGGCGGAGGTCGACGTCGTGAGCGGCAGGCCGGGGGAGGTGCCCGGTGTCGGGCAGGTCGACGCGTACCGTCGCCCGCCCGGCCTGGAAACGGTGTGGCCCGCGTCGGGCGAAGGTCGCCGGGCGCCCCTCGAACGGCGGCGCCGCGGCCAGCAGCCGGCCGTACGAGGCGAACCGGTCATCGGCGATGCCTTCGGTTGGCAGCCGGACGATCCGGACGTCCGGCCGCGGCACGTCGAAGGCTCGGAACTTCCGGGCCAGTTCTTGATAGGCGGCCAAGGCATCGTGCCAGGCGGTGCGCCGGCGCACCGTCCAGAGCGTGAAGCGCGCCGAGCGAAGTGCGGTCATCGCCTCCTCGGTGCTCGCGAGCCCACGGCCACGCGCGTACGGGATGCCGCAGAACAAGACCCAGGCCCCGCCCACAGCCTCGTCGGGATTCATTCTTTGGTGGAGCAGCAGGCCCAGTTCGACATCGCACAGCAAAGCCGCCTGCTCTTTGCGGAGGCCTGCTTCTTCGAGGTCGCGCAAGACAGGCGCGAGCACGACTCCGGGGTCACGCATCAGGGTTCCTTTCGAGCGCGCCGGCCAGCAGTTCGCTCTCGGTTGCGAGAACGACCCGCGAACCGGGCGGGAGGTTGTCCGCGAAGGCCTGACGAGCAGCCGGCGCGGCCATCGCGGAACCATCCGGGATCACTGCGACGTCTACGCCGTCGGCTGTGGCATCGAGGGCCAACGCGGACGGAACAAGCCGGTCGTAGCTACGAAAAGTCAGTGGATCCTTGCCGGGAAAGCAGACTTCACGGCGTTGCGTGGGGCGATCCACCGTCCGCACCGGGACTCCCGTCGATGTGAAGCCGTCGAGAACTCGAATGTCCAATGTGGATGGTAACGTGACAAAGAGTCGGAGTGCGGGATGGAGCAGAAGCACTCGGGCAGCGGGGAATCGCTGCGCTGTCCGGCCACCTGGTGGGCAGGTCTCCCGCTCGCACCACCTCACGTCTTCACCCGCAAGATCGTCCGTCCGTGCGGGGAGTCCACAGTCGCACAGGGCGACCCGGCCCCGGACGATCCACGCTGCCGAGGCCGGCCGGTAGAGGGGTTTGACGAATTTCACGACCTGCGCTTCCCTGGGATTCTCCATGAACAGCTTCCGCTGGGTGTCCGGTCCGACGAGTACATGTGACTGCAGGAATCGAAGCCTTTCTGCAGCCTCACCGTCGGAAAGATCGGCGAGCGTCTCCGTCATGATCTCGTCGGCGACGGCCGCCAGCCCGGCAAGCTCGGCGCAAGCCCGGGTCCGGGTGCGGTGGACCGGATCGACTAGGGCGAGACCTCCGTACGCAGGCCCGAATGGAGCGGGCCAGTGCTGCGCCGTGAGGTCCGTGCACCACCGGATGAGCTCCGGTATTCCGGCCGGGGGCGTGCGTTCGTGGTCGAGGCAATCCCTGACGACCAAGTCCAGCGCGTACTGGCTCTCGTCCGGGTACGGCGGGACCGACGGCCCCGCACTGTCGCGATCGGACAGAGCGTTTACGCCGCGGGCGACGTGGTGGAGCAAGGTCGTCACGTCCGTCATCCTGCACCTTCGGTCGTTTCCTTTGCGGTGCACCACTGGGCCACTTCACATCCGGAACAGTGGCGTCCTGGCACGGGGACGAAGCTGTCGTCGTTCTGCCAACTGCTAAAGGACTTGCGTACCACGGCCTCGGCATGCGCGAGCACCTCCGGCGTTCTCGGGTCGAGCGTGTAGAGGTCGGCGCCCGCCGGACGGAGCACCTCCAGCTCGACCCGGCCGATCCCCAGCCCGAATTCGGCGCGGGCGGCGAGGACCGTGGCGAGGGCGAGCTGTGGGTACTGCTCGATCCATGGTCGTGTCCCACGGCGCCCCGAGGCGGAGGTCTTGACTTCGCGCCAGACCCAGGCGGTCCCGTCGTGATAGAGGAGGTCGGGCTTGGCCAGGACGACCGTGTCGGCGTCGGTGTCGTCGAAGACGAGGTCGGGTTCCACCCGGAGGTCCGCGGGCTTGCTCGTGTGGCGGACCGGGCAAACGACCGCGTGGTGGCGAAGGAGCACCGCGCCGAGTTTCTGGTCTTCTTCGGTCAGGCTGAAACCGGGAGGTACCCAGTCCACGGGGATCCGGGTGTCGCAACGGCACGCGGTTCCAGCGTGCCTGTTCTCGAGGTACCGGTGCACGGCTCGCCCGCGTTCGGCGGCCGGCCCGCGCTCGACCTGCTGGTCGACGGGCAGACGCTGTCTGCGGCCGTAGTCACGAGCCGGGCAGGTGGCGTGGTTGCGCGCCGAAGTGGCGGACCAGCTCCGACGGGGACGCCGGCGGTTTCGGACGCCGAGGAGGCCCGGGGTCCGGCGAAGTTCCGGGCACACCGCGGCGAACGGGCAATCCGTACACGCAGCACCCGGCCGGTAGACGACGGGGTCTCCGGCGTCGACGAGCTGGGCGAGCGCCGTCCGGCCCGACACCGCGTACAGATCGAGTGCGGCCTGTCGCGAGCCGTCGAACAGGATGGCCGAACGGCCGTCGAGCATGCCGAACTGACGGATCGTAACGTGCTCTGGTGGTGTGCCCAGGCCGCCGGCCGCCAAGACGAGCGCGGCGACCGCGATCTCGGCGTCGGTCCTCGCCCGGCCGTCGAGGCGGTTCGCTGGCAGCCGCACCTCACGCAGGGTGCCGTCGGCGGATCGGTAGCAGCGACCCCAGACGGTGATCCGGTACTGCCGCGCTCCACGCTGGTCAGGCTGGGTGAGCACCGTCTCGTAGACCCATCGCTCACGCAGAGGCTTCAGCGCGTCGTCCTCACCTGGCGGGAACGCCTTGCGGTAACCGTCGACGGCATGGTTGGTCCACTGCCGTACCGAATCGTGCATCGAGCGCCTGGCAACCCTCGCGAGGGCGTCCTCGACGGTGGCTCCTTGGTGCTCGACGAGGTCGAGCACGTCCATGAACGGGCCATTCGCGAAGGTCTCCAGCACCTCTGGCTTGCGCGGCACCGGTGTGTCGGCCCGGTAGCGCGGCCGGGCCGCCAGTGCGTCGCGCGCCGGGCAGCGATACCGCGCTGGCCCGAGCATCCCGACCGAGACCTTGATCAGGCCGGAATCACCGGACACCCCGGCCGGGGGGCGCCATGACGTCATTTCTTCCTTCTTCCGTGAGAGTATTCCGGGGTGTTTCATCCGGGCGAAGTAGTCGACGGCCGCTACGTTGTGGACGGCGTACTCGGTTATGGGAACTCGGGTGAGGTCTACCGGGTCAGCGACTTGGAGACCGGGGCGGCGCTGGTACTCAAGATCCAGATGCCCCGGTTCCTCGAAGGCACGGCGGGGTACGAGGAATACAGCAGCGAGATCCTCGAAGAGGCGTCTGTTGCGGAGCAGTTGAACGATGTACCGGGCCTGGTCCGGGCTCGATCCGGCGGTGACCACGCCAATCGGCAGTATCTGGTCATGCCGGATGTCGGCGGTCGCGACCTCGTGGATTTCGCGGACAATGAGGGTGCTGTTTCGTCCATACGTACGGCTGCGATCATCGCCCAGCTCTGCGGCCCCCTCGGCGAGTTGCATGTGCGCGGGTGGGTCCACCGGGACATCAAGGCGGAGAACACGCTTATCGCTCCCGACGGCCAGGTCTGGCTCATCGATCTCGGCAGCACCGTTCGGTGCGATGTGGATGCCCACCCTCGGGGTACCGTCGGGTACCTCGCTCCGGAAGTCCTGCACGGCGCTCCGGCGACTGAGGCGTCGGATGTGTTTTCGCTGGGTTGCCTACTGTTCAGACTGGCGATCATGAATCTTCCCTATGTCAACAGGACAGGTCTGCTCCCCGGCCCGAGCCAGCCGTTCCCGGACCGGCTGAGCGCCGACATCGCGGCGCTCACGCCAGAGTTGCGCGCGGTGGGGTTCCGCATGATCGAGTGGGATCCCGCCGATCGCCCGCAGAGCGCGGACGAAGTCGCCCGAGAGCTGGCCAGGCTGCTCCCAGGCCCCGCTGAACCACCCCGGCCGGCCCGCGAACCCGACCCCGTGCTCAGGTACTGGCTGGCGCGTCATCGGAACGCCTCCTGAGCCTTCGCCAGGACGTTGTCGATCCGCTCGAAGGCAGCGGTGTCGCCGAGTTCGTCGTAGAGCGCGCGGGCGCGGCGCAAGGCCTGTTCCTCTTCGTCTTGGCGGCCGTCGAGCCGGAGAACTTCGGCCAGGCGAACCAACGTCCGAGCTTCGTGGCTTCGCCGGGTCAAGGACCGGTAGGCGGAGATCGCGACGTCATAGGTCGCGGCGGCCCGTGGCAGGTCTCCGCGGTCCGCGTGCACGTCGCCGAGCACCACCATCACGGCGGCTTCGGCGTTCACATCGCCGACCTGGGCGAACCGCTGCCGGGCTTCTGAACATGCCTGCGCCGCACGATCGTGCTCGCCTTCGGCCAGTGCGACCCGCGCGAGGCCGCTGAGCGCGTCGGCTTCGCCGGTCTCGTCGGCCAGCCGTCGGAACAGCATGTGGGCCTTCTCGAACTCGAAGTGGGCACTTGGGTGCTCGCCGCGCGCCAAATAGACGGTCGCTAGTCCGAGGTGTCCGTAGGCGAGGCCGCGCTCATCGCCGGCCTGCTCGCTCAGCCGGACGGCGTGCCGTTGCGCGCCTTCGGCCAGCGTGTACTGCTTCATATTCCAGCGAGATCCACCGAGCATGCGGTAGACCATTGCCTGGTCAGCCGGGCCGGCGACCCGCCCTGCCGCTTCGGCCGCTTCGCGCAGATAGCGGTCGGCGTCGGCGAACTTGCTTCGGCGCCACTGGTAGGTCACCAGCGTCATCGCCAAGAGCCAGGTGTACTGGTCGGCCCCGCTCTCGACCGCTGCGCGCAGGGCAGCGGTGATCGTCGAATACTCAGCATCCAGCCAGCTCATGGCGTCCTGCGCACTCGGCGGCACCGCCACCTCGCCCTTGGCCGGCGTCGGTATGGGCAGCTCCCGGTCGGGCACGAGCGCCCGGTCGCAAGCCCAAGCGTGGTGAAGGAGGTACTCGAAGGCGGCCGAAGCGACCTCCTCGATGCGACGTGGCTCAAGGAGGCCGGCGAGCTCGAGCCCGTAGTCACGGACGAGGTCGTGCATCGCGTACCGCTCATAGACCGGCTCGTCGAGCAGATGTGCCGCGACGAGCTCCGCGATCTCGGCGGTACAGGTCCTGCCCACCAGGTCCGCGGCCGCGTCCAGGCTGATCGTCGGGCCGGGGTGCAGCGCGAGCACGGCCCACAATTCGGCGGCCGCGCTGGTCAGCCCGTCGTGGGAGTAGGACAACGCGACCCGGACGTCCAGGTCCGGCTCGCGCCCCAGGGAAAGTGCGTCGAGCCTGGTCTTGGTCTCGCGGAGTGCGTCGCGGATGGAGCGAACCGCGTCGGCGGGGTGCCTGGCCAGGCGCGCGGCCACCACGGCCAGGGCTAAAGGGAGCCCACCCACCAGCTCCGCGATTTCGCCGACCAGGTGCCCGGCGTGGCGCATCCTGTCCGCACCCAGTGACCCGGACAACATGGTGACCCCTTCGGGCCGCGCCAAGGGCCGCACAACGAGCGGCCGTGCTCCCTCTCGGGCGATCAGGCTCTCCAACCGGAGCCGGCTGGTGACGACGACGGAGCAGCCGGCTCCAGGCAGCAAGGGCCTGGCCTGGGCGGAATCCCGGGCGTTGTCGAGCACGACGAGGACCGCCCGGCCCGCGGTCGCCGTTCGGAAAGTCGTGATCAACCCGTCGAGAGTGCTCGTCGGTGCCTCGACGTCGAGGTCCCTGAGGAACCTCGCCAGGATCTGCTCGGGGTTTTCTGGTAAGAGCGCACCGAATCCGTTGAGGTCCGCGTACAACGTCCCTCCCGGGAACGCGGTGTCCTCGACACCCTTGGCCCAAGTGCGGACCAGGCTGGTTTTGCCCACACCCGCCATGCCGGAGACCACGGCGATACGAGTGTCGCCGTCGTCGGTCGAGACGAGTGCTTCGCTCAGGGCGTCCAGTTCCGCCTGCCGCCCGACCAGCACCGGGTCGCAGCCGGGGAGTTGATGCGGAACCGCGGCGAGCGGTGCCGAGGTCGGTGGCCGCGGCCCGAACCGGGGCCGGAGTTCGGCTAGGCGGCCGTGCGGGTCGCCGTGCTCCTGGATGTGCCTGTCCAGGAAGGTTCCTGCCCGGGCGCCAGATTCCGCATCGGCCAGGACGTCGGTGGCCAGACTCAGCAACGGGACGTCATGAGGCCAACGACGGACGATGTCGTGCGCCGTGTTCCGAAACCCTTTCATATCGCCGCAGTCCGACATCGCTTGAAGGAGTTCGCAAGAGGCCGCTCGGTGCAGGTCGTCCAGGTATTCGCGTTCCCGACTCAGGTCGAACTTCTCGAGATCCGCCTCCATGAGCGGCTCAGACCGCCATTCGGCAAGGGTCTTCCGCAGACGTTCCACCCGGTCGTGACCCTCGAGCCGTTTCGCCTCCGTCAGTCCGCTCGTGAACCGGATGAAGTCGACTGACCAATCCGAAAGGTCGATCATGCACTGCTGGTTCTTGTTCCTGGGCTTGACCGCCGGCAGCCGTTCGCCGAGCGCTCGCCGCGCCTCGCGGACCCGATCGAGCGGAGCCCGGTCATGCGGCCAGAGCCTGGTCACGATCTCGGTGTGGCGCATCGTGCGGTTCGGGGCGAGGACGAGAACAGTGAGCAGGCCTTTGGCGATCGGCGACGATATGACGACCTGGCGGCCGTCGACACAGACCACCAAGGGGCCCAAAAGGCGGATTTCCATCTACCCCTCTTGACAATCGGGAAGATTTGTTCGGCGACTGGGTGCGACCGAACCGATGCCAGATCCTCGCACCACTTCGCATCCGGTGGCTAGCGCGTCGGCCCACGTCCGACCCATGTTCGCCCCACGACCGCGGCGAATACCCGGCGCCGCACACCTGCAACGATGACGTGACCTGCCAGAACCCCAGCAGGAAGATCAGGATATTGAAGATCAAGGAGAACCAAGTGCAGAAGGTCCGTCATTTCCAAGGTGTGGTCGGCCGACTGGGCGACCGCCGGCCGTCCTGGCCGCCGCGTAAGGGCCAGCGCCCCGGCCGCCCGACGACCCCGGCACGCCCCAAGCCCACGACGTCGTTCCGGAGCTGCCGGACCGTTTGAGAAGCAGCGGTATGCGCCGGGTCGGCTGCTGTCCTGGTGGCCGACTCGATGCATCCCGCACCCGGCCAGGCTGGGATCGCCGAGGATTGATGCTAGGCAAGTGCGACGGTCCAGGTGAGAAATCTTCGGCTGGCGGCGATTCTCCGGCAGTGATCAACAGCTCGCTGACCCGCAACTCGCCTTTCGCGTCTTCGATCCGCCCTTTGGCTACGACGCCCCGAAGAGCCGGGCTTGCCCGCACCCGTGACGACTGACCGTCACGACAGACCGCCTCTGACCTGCGAACCAGATCGCGCGTGGCGATCTCGGCTCTGATGCGTAACTAACGTCGACAGTAGTCACCGTGTGCAGCTCGGGCGATTACACAGTCTGTGCGTCCTGGGCCGGTCGAGCAGGTGCAACGAGTGAGTGGGTGTAGGCCGACAGTATCGGGTACACCTCATTTCGCCTTGCCTCGGATGTCCGGGCTCGCAGGTGCTGGACGCTTTCGCGCAGTTCGTCTCGTCGTCCAACTAGAGAGTCGCTCATGACACGCGCATCGTTGATGCGTTGGTGTGCTCTGTGGCCGGAGGAAGAATGACGAAGCGATCAGGTGGGCGGGTGTTCAAAGGTGTGGTTGTGTCAATCCGGATGATGGTCGCCGGTGAGGTTGCGTTGTCCGCGGCTGGGTGAGCGTGGTCACGGGCGGTGGTATTTCGCGGTTGAACTGGCGGTCGGCCGGGACGGTGGTCGTCGGCGGGTGCAGCGCGGCGGGTTTGCGTCGCGAGCCGCGGCGGAACGTGCGCGGGGGCTGGGTGACGATGTGGATCTCGGGCGGGCCCTGGTGACGGTGGGCCAGTGGCTGGATGTGTGGCTGGCGAAGAGGAACGCCCTCCGACCGTCGATACGGCGGCTGTATGAGCAACTGATCCGTGACTATCTGCAGCCTCGGTTGGGTGGGCTCGCGCTGTCGGAGCTGACGATTGGGACGGTGCAGGCGGCGTTCACGGCCCTGTTGCGAGCGAACGCGATGCGGTCGTGGCCGTTGTCGTCGACCACGGTGCAGCGGATTCGTGAGGTGCTGCGGGCCGCGCTCAACAGCGCGATCCGGCGTGGATTGATCACGCACAATCCGGCGCGGTGGTGGAGTTGCCCTCGGCGCGTCGGCTTCGAGCGGTGGTGTGGACCGAAGCCCGGGTCGAGCTGTGGAGCAGGACCGGGGAACGTCCTGCTGTCGCGGTGTGGACGGCCGAGCAGACCGCGAGATTCCTCGAGCAGGTCTGCGATCATCAGCTATACCCGCTGTATCACGTGGCGGCCCTGCTGGGATTGCGACGCGGAGAGGCGGTCGGTCTGCGGTGGTGCGATGTCGATCTGGCGAACCGGACACTGGCGGTCGTGCGGCAGCTGGTTGAACGTGATGGCCGCGGCGTGTGCCTGCCGAAGACCGACGCCAGCTGCCGGACCGTCGCGTTGGACCGGGGAACGACCGCCCTACTGCGCCGGCTCGCCCGGCATGATCCGGCCGGTGATTGGGTGTTCTCTCATGATCAGGGCCGGTCGTGGAGCCCGAGTTACGTCTCCCGCACCTTCCGGGTCGTGGTGGACGAGGCCGGCCTGCCGCCGATCCGGTTCCATGACTTGCGGCATGGTGCGGCGACCCTGTCGCTGGCGGCCGGTTCCGAGCTGCGGGTGGTGCAGGCATTGCTCGGGCATTCCAGCATCGTGCTCACCGCGGACACCTACACCAGCGTCCTGCCCTGCCTGGCGCAGCAGGCGGCGGATGCCACGGCGGAACTCGTCCGGCGCGCCGGGTACCAGCGCGGGGCCAAGATCCACAAGGTCGTGGTGCCCCGGCAACGCAGTGGCTCGCCACGGGCACGGCTGGTTACGTGCAGTCACTGAACCGGGGTGACACATCGACTGCACCCGGGCTGCACACACGAGCAAAGCCCACCAACGGTTTGCCTGCAGTTCCTGGGTCACCGTTGGTGGGCTTTGCTTTCCGACTGTGCGCCATCAGGGACTCGAACCCCGAACCCGCTGGTTAAGAGCCAGCTGCTCTGCCAATTGAGCTAATGGCGCCGGTGTCTGCCGGAGGTTTCCCTCGGCGACGTGGAAAACATTAGCACCCGCCTCGGAGGCCCGTTTCAGGGGGGTCCCCTTCCCCGGGTTGCGGTGTTGCCGCGCCGGTGTCCGGGCTGGTCGGGCACACTGGAGCTGGACATCGACGACGAAACAGGCGGGTGGGCATGCGGGGTTCGGCCAACGTGGGGGCGCGGCTGCTGGGGGCCGCTGTGGTGATCGGGCTCACGGTGGGTGGCTGCAGCAGTAGCCCTTCGGGTGAACCGCCGCGGCAACCCGCTCCGTCCAGCAGCGTGGCCAAGCCCGCGCCGAAGCCTGCCGTGCTCGCCTTTGCGCCCGGTAAGGACGCCAAGGACGTCGCGCCAGGGGAGCCGGTGAGTGTCACCGTTGCGGACGGGAAGGTCGGCGAGGTCAGCCTCACCGGGGCCGACGGCAAGGTCGTGGCCGGGAAGGCTCGTGCCGACGGCTCCGGGTGGGACTCCGCCGAGCCGCTCGGTTACAACAAGACCTACAAGCTGACCGCGACCGCGACCGGCTCCGACGGCAAGCCCGTCACCGCCGAGTCGAGCTTCAGCACCGCCAAGCCCGCGCGGCAGCTCGGGGTCTCCGTGAACCTCGTCGACGGCGAGACGGTCGGGGTCGGGATGCCGCTGATCTTCACCTTCACCGGCAACGTCGCCGACAAGGCCGCCGCCGAGAAGGCGCTGAAGGTCACCGCCGAGCCGGCCACCGAGGGCGGCTTCCGCTGGTTCGGCGACAAGCAGGTGACCTGGCGGCCGAAGGACTACTGGAAGAGCGGCACCAAGATCAAGGTCGACGCCGCCGTCTACGGCAAGGCGCTCGGCAACGGCAGCTACGGCCGGGAGGACAAGGGCGCGAGCGCGACCGTCGGCGACAAGCTCGTCGCCGTCGCCGACGGCCAGACCCACCAGATGACCGTGACGATCAACGACAAGGAGGTCAGGACCATGCCGACCTCCATGGGCAAGCCGGGGCACAACACGCCCGCCGGCACCTACACCGTGATGAGCGAGCACACCGGCTACACGATGAACTCCGCCACCTACGGCGTGCCCGAGGACGCGCCCGGCGGCTACAGCACCTTCGTCCAGTACGCCGTCCGCCTGTCCTACAGCGGCATCTTCTACCACTCGGCGCCGTGGTCGGTGCGGCAGCAGGGGCACAGCAACGTCAGCCACGGCTGCCTGAACCTGTCCACCGAGAACACGAAGTGGCTGATGGACACGTCCAAAAAGGGTGACGTCGTCACGGTGCAGAACAGCGGCGGCCCGAAGCTCGAGCCGACCGACGGCTGGAGCGTCTGGCAGCTGTCCTGGGACGAGTGGCGGACGGCCCCGAACTAGCCCGAGTCGCGCACGAGTTCCCGCGCTTCGGCCTCCGTCGCCACCGCGGGCCCCGACCCCCACAGCGGCTTGTTGGCGGTCTCCCGGCTGAAGAAGACGGCCACGGCCCCGATCGCCCCGGCGGCCATCAGGTACCAGGCCGGCCAGAAGTCGTGCCCGGTGGCGGAGATCAGCGACTGCATGACCAGCGGTGTCGTGCCGCCGAAGAGCGACACCGAGATGTTGAACGCGATGGACAGCGCGCCGTACCGGATGGCGGTCGGGAACAGCGCGGGCAGCGCCGCCGGCATCGAAACCTCGAAGCAGAGCAGCAGCAACCCGAGCCCCATCAGGCCGAGAAAGGTGAGCACGAGCCCGCCGTCGTGCACGAGCAGCATCAGCGGCCAGGACAGCACGAGGAACCCGATGCAGCCGGCCATCATGACGGGCTTGCGCCCGACGTGGTCGGTGATGCGCCCGCCGACCATGATGATCAGCATCATCACGACCATGACGACGATGATCAGCAGCAGCCCGTGGGTGGCGTCGAGGTGCAGCTGCTCGGACAGGTACGTCGGCATGTAGGAAAGCAGCATGTAGTCGGTGACGTTGAACACGAGCACGAGCCCGACGCAGATCAGCAGCGCCGGCCAGTACTCGGTGAACATCTTCCAGAACGGCTCGCCGGACCGTCCCCGCTTCTCGGCCTCCTCGGCGTGCTTCTGGAACGCGGGCGTCTCCTCGAGCTTGAGCCGCATGTAGAGCCCGATGACGCCGAGCGGTCCGGCGACGAGGAACGGAACCCGCCATCCCCAGTCGAGCAGGGTCTCGTGCGGCACCCACGCCTTCATCCCGGTGACGACGGACGCCCCGAGCACGTACCCCGAAAGTGTCCCGAACTCGAGCCAGGACCCCATGAATCCCCGCCGCTTGTCGGGCGAGTACTCGGCGATGAAGGTGGTCGCGCCCCCGTACTCCCCACCGGTGGAGAACCCCTGCACCATCCGGGCAACCACCAGCAGGATGGGTGACCAGACCCCGATCGAGCTGTACGACGGAATCAACCCGATACAGAGGGTGCCGATGGCCATCATGATCATGGTGACGGCGAGAACCTTCTGCCGCCCGATCCGATCTCCCAGCGGCCCGAACACGAGGCCGCCAAGGGGTCGCATCAAAAAGGCGGCGGTGAAGGCCCCGAAGGTCCCGATGAGCCGAACCCCCGGCGACACACTGGCCGGAAAGAACACCTCGGCAATGGTGTCGGCAATATAGGCATACACGCCGAAGTCGAACCACTCCATGGCGTTCCCCAGCGCGGCGGCCCCCACCGCCCGTTTGAGCAACGACCGATCGACAACGGTGATGTCCTCATACCGCAGCTTCTTCTTACGACCCCGAACCTTCGGTGCTGAACGTTCCACGCCCTAAACGGTGCAACGCATCCGAGAACCTCGCACGCTGAGCCATCCAGTCGTGAGCGTTACCACCAACGGACCAACCCAACCCCCCCCCACCCCGCCCCCCAACCCGCACCCGGCAACGCAGGCCGACCACACGGACGGGGGTCCGGGGGCTAGCCCCCGGCGGGGGCGTGGGGGTTCGACCCCCACAAAAAGGCGAAACCCCAGGCAAGGGAAGGTTGCGAAGCAACCGACCAGCCTGGGGCAATTGGGGTGAGCGACGGGTTTCGAACCCGCGACCTCCTGGACCACAACCAGGTGCTCTACCAGCTGAGCTACGCCCACCATCGCCGAGGGGATCCGCTTGCGATCACCTCGCTGGGAGTAATCGTAGCGGGTGCCCTCGACTGGTTTTCAGGGGGTCACCTCTGGTGGTGTTCCTGCACTTCAGCGGCGGCGGCCTTGGCTTCTTCGCTGGTCGGGCCGGGCTGGGGGACGAAGGCGACGCGCCGGTAGTAGTCGAGTTCGCCGATGGACTCGCGGATGTCGGCCAGGGCGCGGTGGGCGAGGCCCTTCTCCGGCTTGGCGTAGTAGATGCGCGGGTACCAGCGGCGGACGAGTTCCTTGACGGAGGAGACGTCGACCATGCGGTAGTGCAGGTGGGCGTCGAGGGCCGGCATGTCGCGGGCGATGAAGCCGCGGTCGGTGGCGATGGAGTTGCCGGCGAGGGGGGCGGTGCCCGACTCGGGGACGTGCTCGCGGATGTAGTCGAGGACGCGGCGTTCGGCTTCTTCGAGGGTCACGGTGGAGCGGCGGACTTCTTCGGTGAGGCCGGAGTGGGCGTGCATCTCGCGGACGACTTCGGGCATCCCGGCGAGTTTTTCCTCGTCGGCGTGGATGACGATGTCGACTCCTTCGCCGAGCACGTTCAGTTCCGCGTCGGTGACGAGGGCGGCGATTTCGATCAACGCTTCCTTGCCGAGGTCGAGCCCCGTCATTTCGCAGTCGATCCAGACTAGGCGGTCGGTCACCTGGTGACCCTAACCCGACACGGGGATGTGAAGGGCGTTACCTGCGCGTACGGCGCGTTACGCTCGCGGTGTGGTCCAGGACACACGATCGGGGAGCTGCGAGTGACCGAGCAGGAGCCGCCGGCGCGGGAGATCGCCGCTGGGTACGCGAGTGAGGGTGCCGCGCTGGAGCTGGGTGCGGTCGTCGTCGACGGGCAGGTGGACGCGGCGGCGGCCGTGCGGTTGCCGTTGGCGACGTTGAACCGGCACGGGCTGGTGGCGGGGGCGACCGGCACGGGCAAGACGAAGACGTTGCAGCTGATCTCGGAGCAGCTGTCGGCGGCCGGGGTGCCGGTGGTGCTCGCCGACGTCAAGGGTGATCTGTCCGGGCTGGCCGCGGCTGGGGAGGCGAACGACAAGGTCGCGAAGCGGGCTCAGGAGCTCGGCGACGACTGGGCGGGGGCGGCGTTTCCGGTGCAGTTCCTGTCCCTGGGCACCGGCGGGAAGGGCGCGCCGATCCGGGCGACGATCACGAGTTTCGGGCCGGTGCTGCTGTCGAAGGTGCTCGGGCTGAACGAGACGCAGGAGTCGACGCTCGGGCTGATCTTCCACTGGGCCGACCAGCGCGGCCTGGCGCTGCTGGACACGAAGGACCTCCGGTCGGTGATCACGCACCTGACCAGCGACGAAGGCAAGGAGGACCTCAAGGGCATCGGCGGGGTCTCGGCGGCGACGGCCGGCGTGATCCTGCGGTCGCTGTCCAACCTGGAGGCTCAGGGTGGTGAGGACTTCTTCGGTGAGCCGGAGCTGGACGTCCACGACCTCATGCGCCAGGCCGACGGCAAGGGCGTCGTCACGCTGCTCGAGCTGGACAACCTCCAGGCGAAGCCGGCGTTGTTCTCGACGTTCCTGATGTGGCTGCTGGCCGAGCTGTTCGAGGAGCTGCCCGAGGAGGGCGATCTCGACCAGCCGAAGCTCGTGTTCTTCTTCGACGAGGCCCACCTGCTGTTCAACGACGCGTCGAAGGCGTTCCTCGAGCGCATCGAGCAGACTGTGAAGCTGATCCGCTCGAAGGGTGTCGGCGTGTTCTTCTGCACGCAGCTGCCCACGGACATCCCGAACAACGTGCTTTCGCAGCTCGGCGCCCGGATTCAGCACGCGCTGCGCGCGTTCACCCCGGACGACCAGGCGGCGCTGGCCAAGACGGTGAAGACCTACCCGAAGACGAAGTTCTACGAGCTCGACACCGCGTTGACGTCGCTGGGCATCGGCGAGGCCATCGTGACGGTGCTGTCGGAACGCGGGGCGCCGACGCCGGTGGCGTGGACGCGGCTGCGGGCGCCGCGGTCGAAGATGGGCTCGATCGGCGCCGAGGCCGTCGCCGCCGCGGTCGTGTCGTCCGACCTGCACGCGAAGTACGGGGAGACGATCGACCGCGAGTCGGCCTACGAGAAGCTGGCCGCGAAGGTCGCCGCCGCGCCGGCTCCGGAAGCTGCTCCCGAGGCTCCGGCTCCGGCGCCGCCGCCTCCGGGGAAGGACGAGCCGGGGTTCATCGAGTCCGCCATGAAGAACCCGGCCGTGAAGTCGTTCATGCGGTCCGCGGCGAGCGCGCTGGGCCGGGAGATCACGCGCGGGCTGTTCGGCAACCGGAGGCGCTGAAAAACCTGACGCGAGCTGTCAGGTATGGCTGGCAGGCTGGCGCCACCTGCGAAAGGAAACCAGTCATGACCAGCACTGCCACCGCGTCGTTCGTCCTCGACAAGTGGGAGCCGCAGGCGACCGACGAGGCCGGGGGCTCCGAGTTCGCCCGGGTGGCGATCGCCAAGACGTTCAGCGGCGCGGTCGAGGGGACGAGCACCGTCGAGATGCTGACGGCGTCCAACGCGACTTCGCGCGCGTACGTCGCCTTCGAACGTCTCGAGGTCTCGGTCGACGGCCACAAGGGTGGCTTTGTCCTGCACCACTCGGCCGACGACACCGGCCTGACGCTGAAGATCCTCACCGGCTCGGGCTTCGGCGAGCTGGCCGGGATCTCCGGGACGGCGAGCATCGAGATCGACGAGGAGAAGAACCACCTCTTCACCCTCACCTACAGCCTCTGAGCAGCGCGAAGGCCGTTTCGAGAGCCCCCGATAGACTCTCGAAACGGCCTTCGCGTGTTCTCCCGCTCCCCGAAGCGGGGGACGGACCGCCCCGACCACGGCCCGTCCGCGTCCTAGTTGTTCACGATCTGGTCGACGATCTTCTTGGCGTCGTTGATCGGGATGGCGAAGCCGATCCCGACGCTGCCCGCCGAGCCGTTGGCCGACGCCGCCGGGCTGTACAGCGCGGAGTTGATGCCGATCACGTTGCCCTGCGCGTCGACCAGCGCGCCGCCGGAGTTGCCCTGGTTGATCGCGGCGTCGGTCTGGATCGCGGTGTAGCTGGGCGAGTCGCTGCTCTGGTTCGACGTACGGCTGAACGGCGAGCGCTGCTGCTGCTCGCCCTGCCCGATGTCGGACAGGTTCCGGTTCAGCGCGCTGACGATGCCGGTGGTGACGGTGTTCTGCAGGCCGCCCGGCGAGCCGATCGCGACCACTTCCTGGCCGACGACGAGCTTGCTCGAGTCACCCAGCGACGCCGCCGTCAAGCCGCTCGCGTTCTGCGCCTGGACCACCGCGATGTCCGCCTTGGTGTCCGCGCCGACCACGCTGGCCTGGTACTTCTTGCCGTCGGACGTCGTGATCACGACGTTCTGGGCGCCGTCGACGACGTGGGCGTTGGTCAGGACCCGGCCGTCCGCGGTGAGGATGACGCCGGAGCCGATCGCTTCGCCTTGGGCGGTCGTCACGTTGATCTGGACGACGCTCGGCGTCACCTTCGCCGCGACGGCGCTGACGTCACCGGTGGTCGAGTTGGCGACCGTCTGCCCGTTCGCGGCCGGCGTGCTCACCGACGTCGTGGCGCCGTCCGCCGAGGTCGTCGTGAGCCCGACGATCGCCGCGCCGCCGACGCCGCCGACCAGTGCGGCGCCGAGTGCGGTCGCGCTGACGATCATCGCGACCCGGCCGCCCTTGCGCGGCTTGGTCTTCAGGGCCGTGGGCGCCTGCGGGGGCGGCGGCTGCGGGGTGAACAGAGGGTTCGGCGCGGCCTGCTGCTGGTAGGCGTACTGCGCGTACGGCCCGTACTGCTGGGTGCTGTGGTGCGGCTGGTGCCCACCGGGTGAGGCGGGGCCGGGCCGACTCTCGTTCTCGGTCATGGCTCAAGGTTCGCGCCCGTGGTTGTGAGCAGCCTGTGGAAACACCTCAGGCTTTGCTGAGAAGAATCAGCTGAGAAAACTCAGCGAATCCTCAGGCGTCAGGCGAAGAACGACGGGACGTCCAGTGCTCCTCCCGCCGCCTCGAACTCGTCGTGCACCGCCGTCCGCAGTCCGGCGTCCCCGAGGTAGTCGGCGGCGGTCAGGGCCAGGCCGAGCGCGCCGTCGCGGACGCCCGCGTCACCGGTGCCCGAACCGGCCGCGGCCGCGAATTCCTTGGTGTGCAACGCCACCGTCGGCCCCGAGATCGCCAGCATCGGGTGCAGCGACGGGACGCGGTAGGAGATGTTGCCGAGGTCCGTGGAGCCGGTGAGCGACTCCGGCACGATGCCCGGCGGGAGCGGCTTGCGGCCGGTGATCACCTGGTTGGCCGTCCAGCGGCCGGCCAGCGCCGTGTTGAACCGGATCGGCAGGTAGGCCGCCTGGGCGTCCCAGATCAGCTCGACGCCGCAGCCGGTCATCGCCGCCGCGCCCTCGGCGATCGACGTCATCCGGGTGGCGAGGTCGCGCAGCGTCTCCGGGGTCTGGGACCGGAGGTAGAACAGCAGCGCGGCGCGGGCCGGGATGACGTTGGGGCGGGCACCGCCGTCGGTGAACACGCCGTGGACGCGGTCGCTCTGCGGGAGCTGCTGGCGCAGGGCCGAGACGCCCTGGTACGCGGCGACGGCGGCGTCGAGCGCGTTGCGGCCCATGAACGGCTGGGCGCTCGCGTGCGCGCCGACGCCGTGGAAGACCATCTCCAGCTGACGGCGGCCGAGGAACGGGTGCAGCGCGATGTCGTGGCTGAACGGGTGCAGCATGATCGCCGCGTCGACGTCGTCGAACACCCCGGCCCGGGCGAGGATCTCCTTGCCACCTCCGCCCTCCTCGGCGGGAGTGCCGATCAGGCTGACGCGGCCGCCGAGCCGCGCCGCGACGGTGGCGGCGCCGAGGAAGCCGCCCGCGGCGGTGGTGCAGATGACGTTGTGGCCGCAGGCGTGCCCGAGCCCGGGCAGCGCGTCGTACTCGGCCAGGACGGCGATGTGCGGGCCGTCCTGCGCCTTCGTGCTCACCCGCAACGCGGTCTCGAGGCCGCCGACGCCGATCTCCGGTTCGTGTCCGTGGCGTTCCAGCAGATCGGCCAGTGCGCGCACCGACCGGTGCTCGGCGAAACCCTCCTCGGGGTGGGCGTGCAGATCTTGGCTCAACGCCACCAGATCGGGTGAAACGCGCTCGACCGCGGAGGTCACTTCGGCCCGCGTCGCCTCGTCCGCGCCGGCGTGCGGCGAGGACAGCGGTTCGGCGGCCGCGACGGCGTCGGCGGTGGCCTCGACCAGGGAACGCAGGTAGCTGTCGTCGGGCGGGACGGGTTCGGCGTGGGTCATGGGGCGATGCTAACCGGCACCCCTGACAGTTCGGGCCGGTCAGCCGAGCCGGCCCGCCACGATCTGCGTGACGCCGGCGTACCGTTCGGTGATTTTCGTGAAGCCGCGTGCTTGCAGGCTCGCCGCGATTTCGCCGCGGTCGAACATCTTCTGGCCGCTCAGGAGCCCGCCGACGGACTCCGCGATTCGCGCGGGTTGCCAGCCGCGCCGCGCGCTGGTGAGCAGCACGATCCGGCCGCCGGGCTTGAGGACGCGCGCGAAGGAGTCCAGCGCGGTCTCCGGCTCGGCGAACATGTGGAGGGCGGCGAAGCAGCAGACGCCGTCCACAGTGGACGTCTTGAGCGGGAGGCGGACGGCGTCGGCCCGCAGGTGGGCAACGGTGTCGGGGCCGCCTTCGGCGACGGCCTTGGCGAGCATGCCGCGAGCGCCGTCGAGCCCGATCGCGAGGCCGTCCGGGCTCACGGCCGAACCGAACGCGCGGGTGAACCGCCCGGTACCGCAGGCCACGTCGAGGACCGTGTACCCGGGTTGCAGTTCGAGGAGTTTCGTCGCGAGCCGGATTTCTCCGGCCATGCTCGGCCCGAACGGTCCCTTCAGGGCCCGGCCGAGGGCTGGGCGCCAGTACTGCTCGTAGACCAGGGGCAGGAGCGTCGTGCGCATCAGGCGCTGCGTGAGCCCGGTCGGCGGCCCGGCCTGGTTCGCGGTACCCAGCAGGTCGAGGTAGCCGTCGCCGGCCGCCGCGGGTGTTTCGAGCAGGGCGCCGAGGCGCTGGAGTGCGGTGGTGCTGGATGGCACGGACTCTCCCTCCGGTTCGGATACCGGCAGTATGTCAAGGTGGCGGCCACCCGATCGAGTGAAGAAAACCGGGATCAGGCGTTCGAGCCCCGGAATTGTCGGTGGTCCTTCCTAACGTCGCAGGCGAGATCCCGAACGGCGATCCGAGGAGGAAAAGATGACGACGACGGAGGTTTCCCGCCGGTGCGGCGAGATCGAGGTCCGCGGAGAGTTCGACCTGGCCGCGGCGGCCCGGTTCCTGACCGGGTTCGCCCCGGCCGGCCAACCGGAGGCGGAGCCGGGCGCACTCCGCGTGGCGTTCCCGCTCGAAGGTGCCTGGACGCCGGTGGGAGCGGTGCTGCGGCAGAGATCGCCCGGCGCGGTCACGGTCGAGGTCCACGGCCCGCCCGAGCACACCGAGGCGGTGGTGGCGCAGGTGCGGCGCATGTGTTCGCTGGACATCGACGGCACCGCGTTCGCCGGGGCGGGCGCCCGCGATCCGGTGGTGTCGCTGCTGCAGGTGATCCACCCGGGCCTGCGCCCGGTCTTGTTCGCGTCACCGTACGAGGCGGCGTGCTGGGCGGTGCTGAGCCACCGCATCTGGATGACCCAGGCGGTCCGCCTCCGCCGTCGCCTGACCGAGCGCCACGGCACGGAGGTCGACGTGGGGGGAACGAGCCTGAGGACGTTCCCGGCCCCGGCGGCGTTGGCGAAGGTGGACTACCTGCCGGGGTTGCCGGGCCCGAAGCTGCCCCGCCTGCGCGCCATCGCCGAGGCGGCGGCCGAGGGCGTGCTGGAGGCGGCAGCGCTGCGGGCCATGCCGGCCGAGGAGGCGCTGAAGCAGCTGCAAAGCCTGCCGGGCATCGGCCGGTTCAGCGCGGAGCTGATCCTGATCCGCGGAGCCGGCCACCCGGACATCTTCCCCCGCGCCGAAACCCGCCTCCACGAGATCATGCGCGACGCCTACCACTGCCCGGACGCGGGAGAGGCGGAGCTGACGGAGATCGCGGAGGCGTGGGCACCGTTCCGGAGCTGGGTGTCGTTCCTGTTCCGCGTGGAGGGCGAGGCCCGGATGCGGGAGTCGCGATGACGTGAGAGCCCGGGGCCGGTTGCCCGGGGAGGGGAGGCCCCGGTCGGGGCTGGACTGCCTGTCGCTGGCTGCCGGGGAAGCGCAGCTCGCTCGGTGAGGCCCCTGCGCCGCCGGCGGCGCAGGCGGCAGCGCTGCCGATCGGCCCGTCTCGCGCCCGCAGGCGTCCGGGCGAGCCAGCCCGGCGGCGAGCCGACCCCGCGCGGGCCAACCCGGCGGCGGCCAGCCCTGCGGCGCGGTCACCCCTGTGGCGGGCGAATCCCGTGGCGAGCCAGCCCAGCGGCGAGCCAACCCCGCGCGGGCCAACCCAGCTGCGGCCAGCCCTGCGCGGGCCAACCCGCGGCGGCCGGCCCTGCGGCGCGGTCACCCCCGTGGCGAGCCACCCCCACCGCGAGCCAACCGCGGCCGGCCGTCGGGGCCACCCGATGCCTCCGAACCCACCCCGCCACGCCGAGTCCACCGAAACGAGAGGAGCCCGCATCGACCGATACCGGAACCCGCAAACCACCAACCGGTGGGGACTCACAGTAGCCAGATGTCGCCTGTGGTGAGGTGTTCGGGTGAGCTCGCCCGTTCCTCTCGCGCTCGGCGGCCCGGCCGGGGAAACCCTCCGTGCGGCCGCCGCCGGCACCTCGCCGGCCGGTTCCCTGCTCGAACAGGCCCAGACCCCCGCGGTGATCACCCTGGTCGCCGGCGGGGTGGCGCTCCTGGTCGTGCTCGTCGGCGGGACGCCGTGGCGCCGGGCGCGCAACGTCGTCACGATGGTGCACGAAGCCGGGCACGCGCTGGCCGCGCTGCTGGTCGGACGGCGTCTGCAGGGCATCAAGCTGCACTCGGACACCTCGGGCGTCACCGTCTCGCGCGGCAAGCCCGAGGGGCCGGGCATGGCGTTCACCGCGATGGCCGGGTACCTCGCACCCTCGGTGCTCGGGCTGCTGTTCGCCAGCCTGCTGGGCGCCGACCTGGTCGGCACGGTGCTCGTCCTGATCGCGCTGCTGCTGCTCGGCGTACTCGTGCTGGTGCGCAACGCCTACGGGGTGTTCACCGTGGTGGCGAGCGCGGTGGTGCTCGCGCTGGTCGCGTTCGTCGCGCCGGTCGAGGTGCAGGCGCCGTTCAGCTACCTGCTGACGTGGTTCCTGCTCTTCGGCGGCGTCCGGCCGGTGGTCGAACTGCAGGCCAAGCGGCGCCGCGGCCAGGCCCGCGACTCCGACGCCGACCAGCTGGGCCGCCTCACCGCGGTCCCGCCGGTGCTGTGGGTGCTCGTCTTCGCCGTGGCGACGGTCAGCTGCCTCTTCGCCGGCGGGCTGTGGCTGCTGGAGCCGGTCGCGACCTAAGAGGCCGCCGTCAGGGGCGTCGCCGGGGTGGGGTGGTGCATGCGGCAGACTGGGCGCTCGCTGGTCCGCGCGGAGGGAGACGAACGATGGACGAGGTCGCGAAGGCCGTGGAAGCGTGCGCGCGGGCGGCAAAGCTCGCCGCTCCGTCGCTTGCTGCCGCCCGTGCCGAAGCCGTTGACGCCGCTCTCACCGGGATGGCCGAGCGGCTGCTCGCGCACCGGGACGCGATCCTCGAGGCGAACCGGGCCGACGTCGAACGGGCCACGGCCGACGGGATGAGCGCGGGCCTGCTCGACCGGCTCACCATCACCCCCGAGCGGCTGACCGGCATGGCCGAACAGCTGCGGCTGCTCGCCGGCGCGCCGCACCAGGAACGCTCCGTCGACGTGTCCACCCTGGACGGCGGGCTGCGGCTCGTCGAGCGGCGGCGGCCCGTCGGGGTCATCGGGGCGAACTACGAGGCTCGGCCGAACGTGACCGTCGACGTGGCGTCGCAGCTGGTCAAGTCGCGCAACGGTGGTGTCCTGCGGACCGGCTCCGCCGCGCTCGGGTCGGCCCAGCGGCTGCGTGACGTCGTCATCGCCCCCGCGCTCAGCGAGGCGGGCATCGACGCCGACTGCATCCAGCTCGTGCCGCGGGTCGAACGGGAGGCCGCGTCCGCGCTCGTGCGGCTGCCCGGCCTCGTGCCGCTGGTCATCCTGCGGGGCAGCGGCGACAGCACCCGGGCCCTCGCCACCGAGGCGGCCGTCCACGGCGTGCGCACGCTCGCCCACGCCGACGGCGGCGGTGTCCTCTACGTCGACCGCGGCGCGGACGTCACCAAGACCCGGGACCTCGTCCACGCGAGCCTCGACCGGCTGGGCGTCTGCAACCGGCTCAACCTGCTGCTCATCCACGAAGACCTCCACGACGAGGCTTGGCCCGCGCTCTCGGAGGCGCTCGCCGAGCGCGGGGTCACGCCCTCGCTCGCGCCGCACGAGCACCCCATCGGGTACGAGTGGGCCCTGGACTCCGACCGCGAGGCGACCGTCACGGTGGCCAAGGTCGGCTCGCTCGCCGACGCCGTCCAGATCGCCAACGAGCAGACCTCGGGCCTCGCCGCCGGCATCGCCACCGAGGACGAGTCCGCCGCCGACGCGTTCTTCGACGGCTACACCGGAACCGGCGTCTTCTGGAACGCCCCGACCCGCCTCCTCGACGGCTTCAAGCTGCTCGCCGTCCCGGAAACCGGCATCAACCTCGACAAGGTCCCCGGCCCCCGCGGCCCGGTGACGTACACGGACCTCTACGTCCGCCAGTACGCGGTTCTGCCGGCCTGACCGCCTGCGGCGCGGCCGGCGGCCAGAAGCTGCCGGTAGGCCGGGCCGCAGCCAGAACGCCGCGGCCCGGCACAGACCGATCACGGCGTCGGCGATAGAACGGCGAGCTTCCGCAAAGCCGCGGCCCGGCACAGACCGATCACCGCGTCGGTGGCAAGTCGGCGAGTTTTCGCAGCTCCTTCACCGTGTCCGCCGCGTTGGTCACCAGCTCGGTGCCCTCTCCGGGGTCGCCGGCGTAGCGGTAGATGGCCGTCGGGCCGTCGCTGATCGCGATGGCCGCGACCAGGCGGCCTTCGGGGTCGCGGGTGAGTCCGGTGGTCACCGACACCTCCCGGCCGACCGTGTCGACCGTCGTGAGCGTCCGCTCCTTGTACCAGCCTCGCGTCGTCATGTTCAGAAAGCTCCGGGGGATGGGCTCGACAGGGATACGTCGTAGGACGCCCGGATCGGCCGCGGCGTTACGGCATACTGGGTCCGGTGATCTCCCGGCCGCACGTCCTGCTGTCCGCCGCGCAGTCGCTCGACGGCTTCCTCGACGACACCTCACCCGAACGGCTGGTGCTGTCCACTGAGGACGACTTCGCCGTCGTGGACAGGTTGCGTGCCGAGGCCGATGCCGTCTTCGTCGGGGCCGGGACCGTCCGGGCCGACAACCCGCGGCTGCTCGTCCGGTCCCCGCAGCTGCGGCGGGACAGGCTGGCGCGGGGCAAGCCCGAACAACCCGTCAAAGTCACCGTCACCACCCGCGGCCTCGACCCGGACGCGCAGTTCTTCACCGTCGGGGACACCGAAAAGATCGTCTACGCGCCACCCGGGGCCGCCGACGCGCTGAAGCACGTCGCCACCGTCGTCGACGCCGGGGACCCGCCCGACTTCGGCTGCGTGCTCGACGACCTCGGGGCGCGCGGGATCGGCACCCTGCTGGTCGAGGGCGGCGGTGGGATCCACACCCGGTTCCTCACCGAAGGGCTCGCCGACGAACTGCGGCTCGCGATCGCGCCGTTCTTCGTCGGGCAGCCGGACGCGCCGCGGTTCGTCGGGCCCGGCCTCTACCCGCGGCCCCTGACCCTCGCCAGCGCGAAGGAACTGCAGGGCATGGCGATCCTCGAATACCGCGCCGCCGCCGAACCGACCGGCCGGGACGTCCAGCGCCTCAAGGAGGCCATCGCGCTCGCCGCGCTGTGCCCGCCCAGCCACACCTTCCGGGTCGGGGCCGTGATCACCGACGCCGACGGCGAGGTCGTCGCCACCGGGCACTCCGGTGAAGGCGACCCCGCCAACCACGCCGAGGAGGCCGCCCTCGCCAAGTGCACCGGCGACCCGCGCCTGGCCGGCGCGACCATCTACAGCTCACTGGAACCGTGCAGCCACCGCAGTTCGCACCCGCGCAGCTGCACCCGGCTGGTCCTCGACGCCGGGATCCCGCGGGTCGTCTTCGCGTGGCGCGAGCCGCCCGTCTTCGTCGACGCCCGGGGGACCGAGCTGCTGCGCGAAGCCGGGCGGCACGTCGTGGAGGTTCCCGCGCTGACGCCAGAGGTCCAGCGCGAGAACACCCACCTCACCTTCTGAACCTCAGCAGGCGCCGTTGTCCTGCCAGACGCCCCACTCGCCGGTGGTGCCGGGCTCTTCGCCCTGCGTCCACCACTTGGCCGTCCACTTGTGGCTGTTGTGCGAGACGACGTTGTCCTTGACGTAGACCTTCGTCCGGTCCCACTCCGCCGCGGTGCAGGTGCCGCCGCCCGGGGTGGTCGGGGTCGTCGTCACCGGCGGCGTCGTCTGCGGCGGGGTCGCGCCGGCGAACCGGACGCTGAACTTCGTGAAGTCCCAGTCGTTCTGCGGGACGTTGCTGCAGACGCCGTTGTCCGTGGTGCCGACGCACGCGCGGTCGCGGTTGACCGACCAGAACGTGAAGCGGCCGAGACCGTGGCTGGTCGCGTAGTCGTACACCGTCTGGAAGTCCGAGGTGTAGAACATCTCCGCCGCGTCGGACTTGCCGTTCATGCCCGAGAAGCCCTCGTGCGAGTACGCGGTCGCGCTGTCCCAGCCCATGTGCGACATGAGCAGGCCGTGCAGCGCCTCCAGCGCCGACACCTGCGACGAGCCGCCGTTGAAGCCGCCGTCGAACGGCATGATCGAGAAGTTGTTCGGCGTGAAGCCGATCGACTTCGCCTGGTCGAGCAGCTGCGTGCCGAACCAGCCGGTGCCGGCCGCGGTGCCCGGCATGGTCACCGACACGAACAGGCCGGGGTTGGCGGCCTGCAGCGTCTTCGCCGCGCCGAGTTCGTTCGCGATCGCCGCGGTGTTTTCGTACTCGGGTTCTTCGAGGTCGAAGTCGATCGCCTTGAGCGAGTACTTCGTGATGACCTGCTGGTAGGCGGCGGCGGTCGCGGCCACCGTGCCGCAGGTCTGGCCGAGTTTCGTGCCGCCGTACCCGCCGACGGACACCGAGACGTCGCCGCCCGCGCCGCGGATCCGCGAGATGACGTTCGCGACCGCCGTGTCGGAGGAGACCGCCGACGTGCCGTCCCAGGTCGGGCTGCAGCCGCCGCCGTTCGGGGCGAGGATGAACGCGAGCTGGAAGGCCTTGAGCCCGGTCGCGTTCATCACGGTGACCGGGTCGGGCGGGTTGTTGCTCTGGGGCATCAGGTACGGCGCCGCGGCGTACCAGTTGTTGCTCAACGCCGCGGTCGCCGACGGTGCGCCGAGCACGAGGCTGACGGCGGTGGCGGCAAAGGTGGCGGCGGCGAGCCCGGCGGCGGCCAGTCTGCTCCTGCGCATGATCTGTCCTCCCGGTGGGGATCGAGGTGGACAGATCATTGGACTAGACCATTGACGAAGTCAAGGCACGAAGGTCGGTTCGGGGGATTCCGTGGGCGAAAAGCGCCAGAATATCCGAAATTTGTCCACGGGACGAGCTGCGACGAGGCGGGGTCGCGTTCTCCGTCCGGGCTGCCGGCCGGCCGCGGGAGCAGCCCGCCGTCACCGATCCGCGTTCGGGCAGGCCGCAGGGTACCGGCGGGGTATCGGCGAGGTACCGGCCGGGAACCGGGCGCTGAAACGCTGACGGATGTCGGCCGACACGAGCCGATCTTCTGCCGAGAAATTTGGGGAGTCAATGAAGAACATTTCCGTGTTCGCACGCCGGGCCGCGGCCGCCATCGGCATCGCCGCGCTCGCCCTGACCGGGGCGACGTTCGGGAACGCGAACGCCGCCACCGCGGTGCAGGCCCGCCCGGGCCAGGAGGCCGCCGACGGTGCGGTGCTCGTCAAGCGAGTCGCCACGGCCGGCGGGACGCTCGAAGTCTTCGAGGGCGCCGCACCGCGTCAGCCGGCGGGCGTGAGACCGTTTTCGTCCCACGGCTGCGCCGGTTCCAACCCCAGCGTCTGCCTCACCATCCAGGGCAGCGGGCTTTACGTCGACCACATGGAAAACGACACCTACATCAGCCGTGCGGGCGGTATCGACCTGCAGATCAACGGGCCCGGCGGCGTCATCACCGACAGCGGCTGGTTCACCGCGAGCGCGGGCCACCACTACTGGTACTGGTGGCCCCAGGACTACGTCACCGCCGGGTACTACTGCGCCACGGCTTACGTCGGCGGCGGCCACGAAGGTGCCTGCAACACGGTCCACAACTGAGCACACCGCCACCTGAGCAAGGCCGAAGAGGGCCGCGGGGGAGACCCGCGGCCCTCTTTCCCGCCGGCTGCAGCCTCACTCCGACTCGAGGTCGCCCTCCAGCGACAGGTACACCTCGCGCATCTTCGCCAGCAGGTCCGGATCCGGCTCCTCCCACAGCCCCCGGTCCGCCGCCTCGTTCAGCCGCTCCACGATCCCGCGCAACGCCCACGGATTGGCCTGCCGCAGGAACTCCTGGTTCACCTCGTCCAGCACGTACGACTCGGTCAGCTTCTCGTACATCCAGTCGCCGACGACACCCGCCGTGGCGTCGAAGCCGAACAGGTAGTCCACCGTCGCCGCCAGCTCGAACGCGCCCTTGTAGCCGTGCCGCCGCATCGCCGCCAGCCACCGCGGGTTCACCACGCGGGCGCGGAACACCCGGGCCGTCTCCTCGCCCAAGGTCCGCGTGCGGACCGCGTCCGGGGAGGTGCTGTCGCCCACGTAGGACGCCGGGGCCGAGCCGGTCAGGGCGCGGACCGTCGCGATCATCCCGCCGTGGTACTGGAAGTAGTCGTCGGAGTCGGCGATGTCGTGCTCGCGCGTGTCGGTGTTCTTCGCTGCCACCACGATCCGCTTGTACGAACTCTCCATGTCCTCGCGCGCCGGGCGGCCGTCCAGGTCACGGCCGTACGCGAAGCCGCCCCACACCGCGTACACCTCCGCGAGGTCCTTGTCGTCGCGCCAGTTCCCGCTGTCCATCAGCGGCAGCAGGCCCGCGCCGTACGCGCCCGGCTTCGACCCGAAGATCCGGGTCGTCGCGCGCCGGGAATCGCCGTGCGCGGCCAAATCCGCGGAGACGTGTGCCCGGACGAAGTTCTCCTCGGCTGGTTCGTCCAAAGCGGCCACCAGCCGTACGGCGTCGTCCATCAACGTGATCACGTGCGGGAAAGCGTCCCGGAAGAAGCCGCTGATCCGGATCGTGACGTCGATCCGCGGCCGGCCCAGCTCCTCCAGGGGGATCGCCTCGATGCCGGTGACGCGCCGGGACGCCTCGTCCCACACCGGCTGGACGCCCAGCAGCGCCAGGACTTCCGCCGCGTCGTCGCCGGACGTCCGCATCGCCGACGTGCCCCACACCGAGAGCCCGACCGACCGCGGCCAGTCGCCGGTGTCCTCGCGATAGCGCTTCAGCAGCGAGTCCGCCAGCGCCTGCCCGGTTTCCCAGGCCAGCCGGCTCGGGATGGCCTTCGGGTCGACGGTGTAGAAGTTCCGCCCGGTCGGCAGCACGTTGACCAGCCCGCGCAACGGCGACCCGCTCGGCCCCGCTGGGATGTACCCGCCGTCGAGGGCGTGCAGCACGGCGTCCAGTTCGGCGGTCGTCCCCGCCAGCCGGGGCACGATTTCCGTGGCCGCGAACGAAAGCACCTTCGCCACCTGCGCGTCCGGGGCGACCGACTCGACGGCGGTCGCGTCCCAGCCCCGCATTTCCATCGTCTGGACGAGCTCGCGTGCCGTCTTCTCGACCGCGTCCACTTCGGACATCGGGGCGTCTTCCTTGAGCCCCAGTGCCGACCGCAGACCCGGCACCGCGCCCTGCTTGCCGCCCCACATCTGCGACGCGCGCAGCATCGCCAGTACCAGGTTGACGCGCGCCTCGCCGGTCGGCGCCGCACCGAGGATGTGCAGCCCGTCGCGGATCTGCGCGTCCTTGACCTCGCAGAGCCAGCCGTCGATGTGCAGCAGGAAGTCGTCGAACTCCGCGTCGTGCGGGCGTTCCTCGACGCCGAGGTCGTGGTCCAGCTTCGCGGCCTGGATCAGCGTCCAGATCTGCTGGCGCACGGCCGGCAGCTTCGCCGGGTCCATCGCCGCGATGTTCGCGTGCTCGTCGAGCAGCTGCTCCAGCCGCGCCATGTCGCCGTAGGACTCCGCGCGCGCCATCGGCGGGATCAGGTGGTCGACGATCGTGGCGTGCGCCCGCCGCTTGGCCTGCGCGCCTTCGCCGGGGTCGTTGATCAGGAACGGGTACACCAGCGGCAGGTTCCCGAGCACGGCGTCCGGCGCGCAGGACGCCGAAAGGCCTGCGGTCTTGCCCGGCAGCCACTCCAGGGACCCGTGCTTGCCCAGGTGGACGACGGCGTGCGCGCCGTACTCCTCCTCCAGCCACCGGTAGGCGGCCAGGTAGTGGTGGCTCGGCGGCAGGTCCGGGTTGTGGTAGATCGCGACCGGGTTCTCGCCGAACCCGCGCGGCGGCTGGATCATGATGATGACGTTGCCGCTCTGCAGCGACGCCAGCACGATGTCGCCGTTGTCGACGTACAGCTCGCCCGGCGCCGGGCCCCAGTGCTCCTCGACGCCCTCGCGCAGCTCGGCCGGGAGCGCGTCGAACCACTCCTGGTACCGCGCGGCCGGGACGCGGATCGGGTTCCCGGCCAGCTGCTCCTCGGTCAGCCACTCCGGGTCCTGTCCGCCGGCGGCGATCAGCGCGTGGATCAGCGCGTCGCCGTCGGGCTGGTCGGTGCCGGTCGGGTCGACGCCCGGGAAGGCGTCCGGCCCCAGGTCGTAGCCCAGGTCGCGCATCCGCCGCAGCAGCTCGACGGCCGACGCGGGCGTGTCCAGGCCGACCGCGTTGCCGACGCGAGAGTGCTTCGTCGGGTACGCGGACAGCATCAGCGCGATGCGGCGTTCCGACGTGGGCGTGTGCCGCAGCCGGGCGTGCGCCAGCGCGATGCGGGCGACGCGGGACGCGCGTTCGGCGTCCGGCACGTACCGGGGGAGGCCGTCCTCGTCGAGCTCCTTGAACGAGAACGGCACCGTGATGAGCCGCCCGTCGAACTCCGGGACGGCCATCTGGTTCCCGGCGTCGAGCGGCGAAAGGCCATCGTCGTTGGCTGCCCACGTCTCGCGGTCGCTGGTCAGGCACAGCGCCTGCAGGATCGGGACGTCGAGCGCGGCCATCTCGGCGACGTCCCAGGCCTCGTCGTCCCCGCCCGCGCCGACCTCGGACGGCCGCGTGCCACCGGCCGCGAGCACCGTGACCAGCAGGGAGTCCACGGACCCCAGCTCGGCCATCATCTCGGGCTCGCGCGTACGCAGCGACGCGCAGTGGATCGGCAACGCGCGCCCGCCGGCGGCTTCGATCTCGTCGGCGAGGGCGTGCACGAACGCGGTGTTCCCGGACAGGTGGTGCGCGCGGTAGTACAGGATCCCGATGACCGGGCCGTCGTTGCTGGTGACGGGCCGATCGAGGACGCCCCACGCGGGCTGCCGAGCGGGCGGCTCGAAGCCGTCGCCGGTGAGCAGCAGCGTGTCGGAGAGGAACCGGTGCAGCTGGGTGAGGTTGGCCGGGCCGCCCTGCGCGAGGTAGGCGTGGGCCTCGGCGGCGATGCCGGCCGGGACGGTGGAGAGCTTCATCAGCTCGGCGTCCGGCGTCTGCTCCCCACCGAGGACGACGACGTGCGCGCCCGACGCCCGCAGCGTGTCGAGGCCGTCCTGCCAGCTGCGCGGGGTGCCGAGGATCCGCGCGATCACGATGCGCACGCCGTCGAGCAGGCCCGGCAGCTCGGCGACGTCGAGCCGGGCGGGGTTGCCGAGCCGGTACTCCCGGTCGCTCGACCGGGCGCTGAGCAGGTCGGTGTCCGAAGTGGACAGAAGCAGGATCACGAGGTTCCTCCTCGGGGTCCGCGCCCCGGGTCGACGGGCGCGCCGGCCGGAGTTCCTGGCTCCCGGGGATCGCTCCCCGATGACAGTGGCGGGACCGCCCCGGACTCTCACCGGGTTCCTCCACCTGCCGACGCGTGGGTATCGCACCCACTCTCCGGTGCCGGTCGAGGCGCGTCAAGGTGACGTTGCCCCGGGTAACCTGACGGCTTGGAATCCCTTCTCCGGAGCTTCACCGCCGCGCAGTCGACCCGGCAGCCGTACCGCCGCCCGACGGCCGCCGAGCTCGAAACCGCCCGGACCGGCTTCGCCGCCCTGCTCGACGGCCGGCCCCACCGCCTCGCCGACCTGGGCTTTTCCGCCGACGGCGACGCGATCGTCCAGGAACCCGGTACCGAACGCGCCTGGGGGCTCTACGCGATCGACAGATCCGCGCCGCCGTCCCTGGTCGTCGAGGTGCCGCACGCCGCCTCCGACCTGCGGACCGAGCTGGTCGGCCTGGCCCTGTACCGGCGGACGCCGGGTGCCGTCCTCGCGGTCAACGGCGCTCACCGGCGGCGGGAGGATCCCGCGCACGACCCGCGGACCGTCTTCCACGTCGTCACCACGCTGCTGGCCCGGCGCGGCCTGCCGCAGGTCCAGCTGCACGGCTTCAACGACCGCACCCTGCCCGGAGCCGACGTCGTGCTCTCGGCCGGGGCGGCGGACGTCGGGGACGCGGCCCGCCGCGCGGCGGACCGGCTCGAAGCCGCCGGGTTCCGCGTCTGCCGGGCCTGGGCCGAGCCCTGCCGCGGCCTGGCCGGGACGACGAACGTCCAGAGCCAGGCCGCCGCCGGGACGCCGTTCCTGCACGTCGAGCTCAACCGGACCACCCGCGAGACCCGCCGCGACGCCGTCGTCGACGCGCTCGCCGAAGCCGACCTGCGCAAACCCTAGGCGGACCGCTCGCCCAGCCGCGGGAACGGCTTCGTCGAGAACAGCACCTCGACGGACACCTCGAAGAAGTCCGCGATCCGCAGCGCCAGGTACAGCGAAGGGCTGTACTCGCCGCGCTCCAGGTAGCCGATCGTCTGGTAGTGCACGCCGAGCGCCTCGGCCAGCTGCCGCCGCGAAATGGACCGCTCCGCGCGCAGCATCGCGATCCGGTTGTAGACGACCTCACTCATCACTACCCCACACGCTGCATGGCCTTCTGCCGCCGCTGCGCCACCGACGAGCCCGCCTCGCGCCGCGCCATGCGGCGGAGCAGGACCGGGGCCAGCGCGAAGCCGAGCACCGCCCAGGCGAGGAGCACCGCGACCGTCGCCACCGGCCGCCACGACTGGCCGATCTCGACGACGACGGCGGCGTCCGGCAGCAGTGCCGAGCGCATCCCGAGGCCCAGCCAGTACATCGGGAACACCTGCGCGACGTCCTGGAGCCAGCCCGGCAGCGCCGTGATCGGGTAGAAGATGCCCGAGATCGCGCCCATGCCCATGACCGGCAGGGTGATCAGCCCGATCGCCCGCGGGCTGGTGGCCAGCGACCCCAGCGCCGCGCCGATCGGCATCGTCGCGGCCATGCCGATCACCAGCACCCCGAGCAGGTGCAGGTACGACCAGACGCCGTCGGGAGCCAGCGCGGAGAAGGCGAACAGGCACGGCACCAGGACCGCGGCCATGGCCGCGAGCTGGGCGAGCGACAGCGCCGTCGTCTTCCCGACCAGGTAGCCGAGCATCCCGTTCGGCGTCGCCTTCGCCCGCAGGAGCGTGCCGTCCTCGCGGTCGACGGCCAGGTAGCCGGCCGCGCCGGTCAGGCCCTGGAACACGATGCCGGCGCCGAGCACGCCGGGCACGGTCGCCGCGCCGAGCGAGAACGACGTGCCGGGCAGCGTGGCGTTGCGCATGAAGAACAACGTACCGAGGAAGAGCAGGACGAAGACGACCTGGCCGATCACGTCGTCGAGGTTGGTCCACGTCTGCTTGAACTCGATCCAGCCGCGGGCCAGCCCGGCCCGCAGCGCGACGGGGTTCATCGCGCACCCGCTTCCTGGAGGCCGAGCTCCGTTTCGCCGCCGGTCTCCGCGCGGCGGACCAGCGTCATGTAGGTGTCCTCCAGCGACGCCCGCCGGACTTCGAGGTCTTCGACGGCGTCGCCGTGCTGCTTGAACAGGTCGTACACGTACTTCGTCGCTTCGGTCGTCAAGTGGACGAACCGCTGCCCGCCGACGCTCCAGCGGACCTCGGCCTCCCCGGAGATCCGCCGGCTGAGCTCGTCGGCCGAGCCGTCGGCGATGATCCGGCCGCCGTTGAGGACGAGGATCCGGTCGGCCAGCTTCTCGGCCTCGTCGAGGTCGTGCGTGGTCAGCAGGATCGTGGTGTCCAGCTCGTCGGACAGCCGGTGCACCAGGTCGTGGAACTCGCGCCGGGCCTCGGGGTCGAAGCCCGCGGTCGGCTCGTCGAGGAACAGCACCTCGGGCCGGCCGACGATGCCGATCGCGACGTCGAGCCGCCGCCGCTGGCCGCCGGAGAGCTGCTTGAGCTTCTTGTGCGCGTGCTCGGTGAGCCCGACCGTTTCGATCAGTTCGTCGGTGTCCCACGGCCGCGGGTGCGACGCCGTCGAGTACGGCCCGTAGTACCGGCCGAGGTGGCCGAGCAGCTCGCGGACGCGCCACTTCCCGTGGTCCCGCCAGGACTGGAGCACGACCCCCAGGCGTGCCCGCCAGTCCTCGCCGCCGTGTGCCGGGTCGGTGCCCAGCACGCTCACCTCGCCGGCCGATCGCATGCGGAAGCCCTCGAGGATCTCGATCGTCGTCGTCTTGCCCGCGCCGTTCGGCCCGAGCAGGCCGACGACCTCCCCGCGGTACGCCTCGAATTCGACGCCGTGGAGCACGTCGTTCGCGCCGTACCGCATCCGCAGCCCGCGCACGCGGACGACGGGATCGTCAGGATCTCTCATCTCGGTTACCCCCATCTGACTGATGCGATCGAATGTAGCACATCTACTACATTCAATGAGACTTCTGCTGCGCCGGGAACTTGACCGCCGGTCACCCGGTTCGCCGGGCATGGGAACTTGGCTGGGCCTGGCCCTCCCGGGCGGCGTGGTGATCCTGCTGGTCATGGCGGCGATCGAGCTGCGCCCGCGCAGGGACGGCTCGCGCTTCAAGGCGCGGCTGTCCTCGACCTACCTGGAAGAGACCACCGCGTTCCTCTACGGGACCAAGCGGCGTGAGCTGGAACACCGGGAAACGGTGTCGATGCTCGTCGAGCAGGACGCCGACGGCGCGCCACCCCGGCGTGACGTGGACCTGGACGCCGGAACGGCCCGGCTCCGGCCGCGTCCGGAGCCGCGAGAGCCGGAAAACCGCCAGCTACAGTGACCTCATGCCGACCCCAGCACGTGTGCGAGCCGACGCGTGCCCCGGTGTTTTCGCACCCCACGACGCCGCCGACGGCCCACTCGCGCGGGTGCGCCTGCCCGGCGGCACGATTTCCGCAGCGCAGCTGCACGCGCTGGCCGAAGCGGCCGAAGCGTGCGGAGACGGCGACCTCCACCTCACCTCGCGCGGCAACGTCCAGCTGCGCGGCGTCACCCGGCCCGGCCTCGCCGCGCGGCTGACCGACGCCGGCCTGCTGCCGTCGCCGTCGCACGAGCGGGTCCGGAACGTCCTCGCGTCGCCGTTGAGCGGGGTGCGCGGCGGTCTCGCCGACGTCCGCGGCCTGGCGGCTGCGCTGGACGAGGTGCTGTGCGCGACGCCGGAACTGGCGTCGCTGCCCGGGCGGTTCCTGTTCGCCTTCGACGACGGCCGCGGTGACGTCGCCGGCGAAGGCGCCGACGTCTGCTGGCTCGCGGTGGGCCCCTCCGAGGGCACGCTGCTGTTCGCGGGCGGCGACACGGGACGGCGGGTGGCTCGCGCCGACGCCGTCGCGGTGCTGGCCGAGGTCGCGCTGGCGTTCGGCCGGGCGCGCGGGTCCGCCTGGCGCGTCGCCGAACTCGACGACCCGGCCTGGCGCGGGACGCCGGTTTCGCGGACCTCGCTCGAAGTCCCGGCGGGGCTGATCGAGCGGGACGGTGGCTTCGCCGCCGGGGTTGTGCCGCGCTTCGGGCAGCTGTCCGCGGCGCAAGCGCGGGCCCTGGCGGAGTTCGGGACGGTGCTGGTCACGCCGTGGAAGTCCGTGGTCCTGCCGGACGTGCCCGCCGACGTCTTCGCGCGGCTGGGCTTCGGCGAGTCCGCCTGGGGGACGACCGCGTGCATCGGCCGGCCGGGCTGCGCGAAGTCGCGCGCCGACGTCCGGGCCGACGCGGTATTCCGGCCGGGCCTGCGCGCGCACTTCTCGGGCTGCGAACGGCGGTGCGGGAAGCCGTCGCAGTCCCATGTGGACGTTGTCGCCGAAGCGGGGGGCTACCGCATCGACGGCCGCTGGGTGCCGCTCGACGAGCTGAAGGGAAATCTGTGATCGACTACCTGCGGGACGGTGCCGAGATCTACCGGCACTCGTTCGCCACGATCCGCGAGGAGGCGGACCTGGCGATCCTGCCCGACGACGTGGCCGGATGCGCGGTCCGGATGATCCACGCCTGCGGCATGGTCGATCTGGTCGACGACCTGCGCTACACGCTCGACGTCGTCGAGTCGGGCCGCGCGGCGCTGGAAGCCGGCGCGCCGATCCTGTGCGACGCGCAGATGATCGCCAGCGGCGTCACCCGGCGTCGGCTGCCCGCGGCCAACGAGGTGCTCTGCACGCTTTCGGACCCTTCGGTGCCCGGTCTCGCCGAGCGCATGGGCACCACGCGGTCGGCGGCGGCGCTGGAACTGTGGCGCGACAAGCTGCCCGGCTCGGTGGTGGCGATCGGCAACGCGCCGACGGCGCTGTTCCGCCTGCTGGAGATCCTCGACGAAGGCGTCGGCGCGCCCGCGGCGATCATCGGCGTCCCGGTCGGGTTCGTCGGCGCGGCCGAGTCCAAAGTGGAGCTCGCCCAGCGGGCGCCCGCGCCCTACCTGGTGGTACACGGGCGCCGGGGTGGCAGCGCGATGGCCGTCGCGGCGATCAACGCACTCGCGAGCGCCGAAGAATGACCGGCACGCTGTACGGCGTCGGGCTCGGCCCCGGCGACCCGGAACTGATGACGGTCAAGGCAGCGCGCCTGATTTCCGAGGCGGCGGTGATCGCCTACCACTGCGCGCGGCACGGGCGCAGCATCGCGCGGTCGGTCGCGGAGCCGTACCTGCGCGAGGGGCAGATCGAGGAGAAGCTCGTCTACCCGGTCACGACGGAGACGACCGACCACCCGGGCGGTTACGAAGGCGCGATCGCCGACTTCTACGAATTGAGCGCGAAGCGGCTGGCCGAGCACCTCGACGCGGGCCGTGACGTGGTCCTGCTCTGCGAAGGCGACCCGTTCTTCTACGGCTCGTACATGTACATGCACGAACGGCTGGCCGACCGCTTCGGGACGGTGGTCGTCCCCGGCGTGACGTCGGTGAGCGCGGCGTCGTCGGTCGTCGGCCGCCCGCTGGTCCAGCGCGACGAGGTCCTGACGGTGCTCCCAGGCACCCTCCCGGCCCCGGAGCTGGCCCGCCGCCTGGCGGACACCGACGCGGCGGCGGTCCTGAAGCTGGGCCGGACGTTCTCGTCGGTGCGCGAGGCCTTCGCGGAGGCCGGGAAGCTGGACGACGCCGTGTACGTCGAGCGCGCGACCTGGGGGCAGCAGCGGATCGAGCCCCTGGGTTCGGTGGATCCCGCCACGGTGCCGTACTTCTCCCTGGCGCTGCTGCCTTCGCCGGGTTATGCGTCCCGGGTTTCGCCCGCGGCCTCGGTTCCCGCGCCTTCTGCGGGCGGCGAAGTCGTCGTCGTGGGCCTCGGCCCGGCGGGTCCGGAGTGGCTGACGCCCGAAGCGGCTGCGGAACTTTCGGCCGCCGAGCACGTCGTCGGGTACGGGCCGTACGTGGCGCGGGTGCCGCAGAAGGCGGGCCAGCAGCGGCACGCGTCGGGCAACCGGGTCGAGGCGGACCGGGCGCGCGAGGCGCTGGACCTGGCTGCTTCCGGCGCCCGGGTCGCGGTCGTGTCCTCGGGGGACCCGGGGGTGTTCGCGATGGCGTCGGCGGTGCTGGAGCAGGTGTCCGCGGGCCACGGCACGGGCGTCCGCGTCCGGATCGTGCCCGGTGTGACGGCGGCCCAGGCGGCGGCGTCCCGGGTGGGAGCGCCGCTGGGGCACGACTACTGCGTGCTCTCGCTGTCGGATCGGCTGAAGCCGTGGGAGATCATCGAAAAGCGCCTCGACGCGGCGGGCGCGGCGGACCTGGTGCTGGCGCTGTACAACCCGGCGTCCCGGACCCGGACGACCCAGCTCGCGGACGCCCGTGCCGTGCTGCTCCGCCACCGCGCTGCTTCGACCCCGGTCGTGGTGGCGCGTGACGTGGGCGGCCCGGAGGAGGACATCCGCATCACCACACTCGGCGACCTCGACCCGTCCACAGTGGACATGCGCTGCCTGCTGATCGTGGGCTCGTCCCGCACCCGCGCCGAAAACGGCATCGTCTGGACCCCCCGCAGCTACTGAGTCTGCCGCGGCTGGTCGTGAGTGAGAAACAGTGTTCTAACACTGTTTATTAAACACCACGCGGGAGCG
>NZ_JBEXKX010000005.1:0-222712 GCF_040609695.1 Amycolatopsis sp. NPDC004625 | reverse complement strand
GCGCCTACTCGGCCTCGGTCACCCCCCCGCGATCTATTTTGTCCTCCCCGTGTTGGTTTTTTTTCACACACTGTTCCAATAAGTTTTTCCCCCCCCCCCACGGGTCAGCGCGTCGGGTCCTTGCCGTTGGGCTGGCTCGGGCCCGGACCCGGTGACCACCAGCCCGGCACGGTCTTCTCGCCGTGGATCACCGTCGGGGCGATACCCTCGGTGAACGGCTCGATCTGCAGCAGCTGTCCCCACGACTGGCTCGGCTGGCCGATCAGGTAACTCGGCACCTCCGGCTCCTCCGCCAGCTCCTCCAGCCAGCCGATCGGCCCGCCGTTCGTCGAGGACGCCCACTGGGCCTCGTCCGCCAGGCCGCCCGCCGTGATGCGGTAGTCCGGGACCTGCGAAATCCCGTCGTGAGACGTCACCGGCTGGACGCACGGGTACACGAACGAAGCCGGCCAGTCCACGTACACCGGCTTCGAGCCGATGCGGTCGGTCAGCGTCGTGAACGTCGGGACGCGCGGGGCCGACGCCGCGATCCAGCCGTCCTCGGTCAGGTCGTTGTCGACGATGTTGATGCGGACCGCGTTCGTCTCCGGCGGCAGGTCGCGCAGGTTGATGCGGGTGTCGTTCCAGCCGCCCGTGCCCGAGCCCGGCGGCAGCATGAACTGGCTGCGCAGGACCTTCACGCCCTCCGGCGTGTTGACGCCGTAGTCGAGGCTGACCGACGTCGGCCGGCGCGCGGCGCCCGCGGTCGCCACCACGACCTGGCCGTCCGCCGGCTTCTCCGTCAGCGCGTACCAGTCGCTGCGCAGCCGGCCGGCGCGCGTCTCCGGGTCGAGGTAGCTCGACCACATCGGCACCTTGTCCGGCGTGAACCCGTGCGGCGGCTCGGCCAGGGGGTCCTTGTCGTCGATCGGACGGGTGTGGAAGCCGGTCTGGACGCGGCCGTTGTCCTGGTCCGGGTTCGGCAGCGGCGAGTCGGTCTCCTTGGGTTTCTCCGCCACGGTCCGCTGCTCGGCCTGCGCGTGCAGGATGCTCGTCGCCGCGTCGCGTTCGACCATCACGTGGTCGGAGAGGTTGCAGCTCTTGCCGAACAGGTGCCCGACGTTCGCCGCGCCCAGGCTGTAGCTGCCGGACTGGTTGTGGATCGCCCACGCCATCGTGACGAACTCGCCCGCCGCCACCAGGCCGCAGACGACCACCAGCGACAGCGATCCGAGCCGCAGCGCGCGCAGCCGGCCTTCCTGCGGCTGGTCCGGCAGGCCGGGCCGGTGCGCGCGGACGTTCTCGACGAACGCGTAGATCCCCGCGACGGCCGCCGCGACCAGCAGGATCGTCGACAGCGGGATGCCGCCGATCGACGGCGCCACGTTCGTCCACTGGACGCCGAGGCGCGAGACGAACCAGTAGGTGTTCGGCCCGGTCGCGGCGAGCGCGGCGACCACCAGCAGCGCCGCGAGGAAGGCCGCGCGGTTGCGCTGGGACCGCAGCACCGTCGAGCTGGTCGCGAGCGCGGCCAGCGCCGCCATCGACGCGCCGACCGCGGCGAACGCGCCGAAGTGGTGCGTCCACTTCGTCGGTGTCAGGGCCAGGAGCAGGAAGAACAGTGCCGTCGTGCCGATCAGGCGGCGCGCCGGGCCCAGCGCCGCGCCGGGGATCCGGCTGCGGCGCAGCAGCACCACCAGGCAGGTCGCGGTGCACAGGACGACCAGCAGCACCGGGAACCGGCGCGGTGCCGAGCCGTCCGGCAGGTCGGCGAACAACAGCTGGTAGCGCGCGAGCTCCTGGAACCACGACAGGTTCGGGCCGACCTGGGTCCGGATCCGCGTCGCCTCCTGGACGGTCGCGAACGTCTGGTCGGCGAACACGACGACCAGCACGAGCAGCCCGGCGGCGGCGACCGGCGCGAGCACCGGCAGCCAGCCGCTCTCGTTCGCGCGCTGGCGCACCAGCTTGAACAGCGGGCGCGCGGCGACCAGGAACGGCGCCACCGCGATCAGCCCGGTCGGCGTCGCGGCCAGGGTGAACCCGGCCGCGGTCAGGCCCAGGCACAGGGGCAGCAGCCGCCGCGTCACCAGCGTGCGCTCGACCGCGCAGATCGCCAGCAGCGAGCCCAGGGCGGCCACCGGTTCCGGGCGGACGCCGTTGTTGTAGGGCATCCACCAGATCAGGAACACCGTCGCGGCGGCCCAGCTGGCCGGGCGGCTGGTGCGGATCTGGCTGCCCAGGCGCGGCATCACCTCGCGGCTGATGAGCAGCCAGCTGAGCACGCCGAGCAGGAACGAGGGCAGCCGGATCCACGGCGGCACCACGCTGACGTGCGCCATCAGCTCGAACACGTGGTAGAACCAGCCGAACGGCGCCTCGGCGACCCCGAACCAGCGGTGGTAGTTGGTGAGGAACCCGGTCTGCTCGGTGACCCGGGCCATCGTCAGGATGTAGCCGTCGTCCGAGGTCACCGGCCCGATGAAGACCCACGCGCCGAGTGCGACGATCACCGTCGCGTCCCGCAGCGTCAGCCGCCACCAGCCGACCGGCGCCCAGCGCGGCGCGCGTCTCGCCGAGCCGGAGTCGCGGCGCCAGACCGCGATCATGCAGCCGACCAGCGACAGGATCGCGAGCACGCCGACGACGATCTTCAGCGCGGTCGGCGACGTCTGGTACCGCGTGTCCGGCACGACCGAGACGTGCAGGCCGGCGATCGGGTCCTTGCTCGAGTTGATCGAGGAGTAGATGCCGACCACGCGGGGCCGGACGTCGCCGCCGGCGTGGAAGATCGGCGTCCCGGCCACGGCGAGGGTCATCTGCGTCGCGTCGACGTCCAGCTCGACGTCGCACTTTTCGGCCGGCAGCGGCTGCTGGGCGATCTGCTGGCCCTGGCTGGAGGCGAGCAGCACGCCGTTGTCGACGCGCAGCTGCATGCCGACGCCGTTGCCGGCCTTCGGGTCGGTCCGGCCGTCCGGCACGGTGGCGAACAGCAGGCCGGGGCCGTTCGTGCGGGCGTCGACCGAGCGGATGGCCGCGCACGGCAGCTCGGCCCGGAGGTCCTGGGCCCAGTACCCGGTCAAGGGCGCGTTGACGGAGCGGGTGTCGCTGCCGGTCGGCCAGACGACCTCCGCCGTGTCCTGCACCACCGGCAGGAAGGGGAAAGCCAGCGCGCACAAGGCCGAGAGCAACCCCAGCGCTACGGCAATCAGACGCATCGGCGCAACGCTAACGGGTCAGACGCCGGCGGTTGACGCAGCCCCCGGGTCACGCGGGGTGAACCTGCCGTGGTGTATCGCCGCGGTCAGGGGACGGCGGCTCCGCCAACCGTGGCGTTCCAGGTCGGGCACGGTCTCCAGCCTGCTGACCGGGCCGACGCAGAGCCACGCGACCGGCCGGACGCCGTCGGGGATGCCGAGCAGCTCGCCGAGGAACGGTTCGCGGTAGAAGCTCACCCAGCCGACGCCCAGGCCCTCCGCGGTCGCGGCGAGCCAGAGGTTCTGGATCGCCAGGCACACCGAGTACAGGCCGGCGTCGGCGATGGCGTGCCGGCCGAGCACGTCGGGCGCGCCGCGCGCGGGGTCGTAGGTGACGACGATGCCGAGGCTCGCCTCGAGGATGCCCTCGATCTTGATGTTCGCGAAGGTGCTCACACGGTCTTCGCCCAGCTGCCCGGCGAACACCTCGCGCTCCTCGTGGACGTGCTTGGCGAACTTTTCGCGCGTCACGACGTCGTCGACCAGCACGAAGTCCCACGGCTGGGTGAGCCCGACGCTCGGGGCGGCGTGCGCGGCCCCGAGCACCCGCAGCAGCGTGGCCTCGGGGACGGGCGCGCCGGTGAACTCGCCGCGGACGTCCCGCCGCTTGCGCAGGACTTCGTAGAACTCTTCGATCATCGGTGCAGAACCCATTCGACGGCTTCGGGGACGGTTTCGGCGGTCTCGGTCCCGGGGCGTGCCGGCCGCCTGACGAGCAGGACGGGCTTGCCGAGCTCGCGGGCGGCGGTCAGCTTGGCGCTGGTCTGCGCGCCGCCGGAGTCCTTGGTGACCAGGACGTCCACCCGGCCGAGCAGCTCCCGTTCCGCGGCGACCTCGTACGGCCCGCGGGCCAGGATCAGCTCGTGGTGACGCGGCAGCGGTGGCTCGGGCGGGTCGACGCAGCGGATCAGGAACCACAGGTCGTCGAGGTGCGCGAAGGCGGGCAGGCCCTGGCGGCCGCTGGTCAGGAACACGCGTTTGCCCAGTTCAGGAAGCTTTCGTGCGGCGTCGGCGAGGTCGTCGGCCCAGTGCCAGTCGTCCTGCGGACCCGCCTGCCAACCCGGCCGCGCGAGCCTGAGCAGGGGTGTTCGTGTTCGTTCGGCCGCCGTCGCCGCGTTCGTGCCGATGCGCTCGGCGAAGGGGTGCGTGGCGTCGACTACGGCTTCGACCCGGTTCTCGAGCAGGTACCGCGCGAGACCTTCCGGGCCACCGAAGCCGCCTACGCGTACTTCGCCGACGGGGAGTCGCGGCCGTGCGACGCGTCCCGCCAGCGAAGAGACAACGCGTACTTCGCGCTCGGCGAGCGCTTCGGCGAGCTGCCGGGCTTCGCCGGTCCCGCCGAGGATGAGGATCACGAACGACGTCCGTAGCCGACGGCTTCCCGCCAGCGGTCCAGCGTCCGCATGTTGGCGAGGGTCTCGGCCCAGGTCAGCTCGGGCGCCTGCCGGTCTTCGACGTGCGCGGCGACGTGGTCCGCTTCGCGCGCGAAGACGCCCTGGGTCGCTTCGACCTCGATGACCTCCGGCTCGCCGTCGGCCGGGGTCAGGATGATCTGCGAGACGCCGGGGTGCCGCAGCGGGTGGATCCACGCGGGCCGCGGGATGTGGATCTGCCCACGTGAGCCGAACACGCGGATGCCGTCCTCCCGGGTCAGCCGGATCCCGCACGAGATCGTGGCGAGGATGTCGCCGGGCAGGCGCAGCAGGCCGGTCGCCCACTCGTCGACGCCGGTGGCGGACAGGTGCGCCATTCCGCTGACCTCGGCCGGTTCGACGACGTCCTGCCCGGTGGCCGCCTGCGCGACCAGCCGCGCCAGCGACGTGCAGTAGCAGCCGACGTCGAGGATCCCGCCGCCGCCGAGCGCGGGGTCGCTGAGGCGGGCGGTCTCTTCGGGGTTGCTGTCGAAGGAGAAGGTCGTGTCGACCGCGCGGACCTCGCCGATCGCGCCGGAGGAGATCAGCTCCGCCAGCCGCCGTGTCTGCGGGTGCAGCCGGTACATGAACGCCTCCATCAGGAAGACGTCGTGCGCGCGGGCGGCGTCGATCACCTCCTCGGCGTCGGCGGCGGTGAGCGTCAACGGCTTCTCGCAGAGCACGTGCTTGCCGGCCTCGACGGCGGCGATGGCCCATTCTTTGTGCAGCGCGTGCGGCGTCGAGACGTAGACGGCGTCGACGTCCGGGTCGGCGAGGAGGTCTTCGTAGCTGCCGTAGGCCTTCGGGATGTCGAAGCGCGTGGCGAACTCCCGGGCCCGCTCACCGTCCCGCGCGGCGACGGCGCCGAGCACGCCGTGCTTGCTTTCGTCGACGCCCGCGGCGAAGTGGGCGGCGATGGTCCCGGCGGCCAGCAGGCCCCAGCGCAGTTCCGTCACAACGACTCCGGTTGGTTCGCCCGGTCACGGGCACTCGAGTAGAGGAAGCTGTCGGGAAAGTTCGTCGCGGCGAGCACCCGCCCGACGAAGATGGTGGCGGCGCGCGTCATCCCGGCTCCGCGGACCAGGGCCGGGAGCTCGCCGAGCACCCCGCGCACGACGGTTTCCCCGGGCTGGCTCGCGAGCGCGACGACGGCGACCGGGCAGTCCTCGCCGTAGTGCGGCGTCAGTTCCGCGGTCACCCGCTCGACGTGGTTGATCGCGAGGTGCAGCGCCAGGGTGGCCCCGCTCGCGGCGAAGGCGGCGAGGGTCTCACCGGGCGGCATCTTGGTGGAGCGCGCCTGAACCCGGGTGACGACGAGGCTCTGCCCGATTTCGGGCACGGTGAGTTCCCGCTTCAGCACGGCGGCCGAAGCGGCGAAGGCGGGCACCCCGGGAACGACGTCGTAGGGAACGCCGGCCGCGTCGAGCCGCCGCACCTGCTCGGCGACGGCGCTGTAGAGCGACGGATCCCCGGAGCACAGCCGCGCAACCTCGTGTCCGGCCCGGTGGGCGTCGACGAGCTTCTCGACGATCTGCTCGAGGCTGAGGTTCGCCGTGTCGACGAGCTCGGTACCGGGCGCGCAGTAGGCGAGCAGATCGGGCGGGGTCATGCTGCCGGGGTAGAGGCAGACCCCGCAGCGCGCGAGCAGGTCCCGCCCGCGCACGGTGATGAGGTCGGCGGCCCCGGGCCCGGCACCGATGAAGTGCACGGTCATCGGCTGCTCCAGGTGACGGTGGTGGGACCCGCGCAGGCAGGCTGCCACAACCGCCGACCGGCCGTCGATGTCACGCTCATCACCGGCGGCGACCACGAGCTCGCACCGGCGCGTCGGCGAGGCGTCGGGCGCGCGGTCGCCAGCCGCTCCGCGGTCCCAGCCGTGGCCCGCGGCCCTCGGCGAGGTGCCCGGCCTCGGCGGGCCGCGGCGCGGTCGCCGGCCAGGCGTGAGGCCGCCGTCGCCGCGTGCCCCACGCCTTCCCCGGGCACCGCTCGGCTGCCCGTCACCGGTTGCTCCACTGGGTCACCACCCGGGCCGGCGTCCAGCCCGTGAACCCGCCCAGCGGCGCCGCCTTCTCCACGCCGATCCGCAGCAGCTCCCCTCCGTGTTCCTCGTACGCGCGCGCCAGGACCTGCTCGGCCTCCAGCGTCACCCCGTGAGCCACCACCCGCGCGCCCGTCGCCAGGCACGCGTCCAGTACGCCGGGCGCCGTCACGCCGCCTCCGATGAAGACCGCGTCCGGTGCCGGCAGCGCGCTCAGCGCCTCCGGTGCTTCCCCCGTCACCACCTCCAGTTCCGGTACTCCCAGGTCCAGTGCGTTCCGGCCGATCCGCTCGGCGCGCTCCGCCGAGCGCTCGATCGCGACCGCGCGGTTCAGGCCGTTCAGCCGCGACCATTCGATGCCGACGCTGCCCGCGCCCGCGCCGACGTCCCACAACAGCTCGCCGGGACTCGGCGCGAGGCGGGCCAGCGCCGACACGCGGAGGTCGCGTTTGGTCAGCTGCCCGTCGTGGGCGTACACGTCGTCCGGGATGCCGATCAGCGGCAACGCCGGACCCGCGCACGCCAGCGCGAACACCGTCAGCGGACCGGGATCGCCGGCCCAGCCGTCGGAAACGCGCTCGTCGGGCCCGCCCAGGTTCTCCAGCGCGATCAGCTCACTCTCGCCATAACCCCGCACGGTGAGCAGGGAGCGCAGAGCCGTCGCGTCGGCACCCAGGACGAGCACCCGCCGGCGCGGCGCCAGTACCCGGGCGACGCGGGCCGACGACCGGCCGACGATGGTGACCACCTCGGTCTCCTCGGCGGACCAGCCCAGCCGTGCCCGGGCCAGTGTCACCGACGAGAGCGCGGGCAGCGCCTCGACCTCGTATCCATGGGCCACCAGTGTGGCACCCACCCCCGACAAAAACGGATCGCCGCTGGCCAGGACGCAGATCCGGGCCCCTTCGTGCTCGGCGATCACCGCATCGAGACCCGGCAGCAACGGCGTCGGCCACGCCTGCGCCGGGACCCCCTCCGGGAGGTACCCCAGCTGCCGCGGCGCGCCCAGCACGACGTCGGCGGCGAGCACCGCGGCCCTGGCCTGCTCCGACAGCCCGGACCAGCCGTCGGCCCCGATCCCGACGACCGTCAGGGGTGATTTTTCGCGCACGATTTCCCACCCTAAGCGAGCCGGGCGCTGTGCGATGATCGGCCGGTCGCCGAGCTGGAGGAGCGCTGTTGAAGCCGTACCCGTTCACCGCCGTCGTCGGGCTCCCGGACCTGCGCCTGGCGCTGGTCCTGTCCTCGATCTCGCCCGCCGTCGGCGGGGTGCTGGTGCGCGGCGAGAAGGGCACCGCGAAGTCGACCATGGTCCGCGCGCTCGCCGGCCTGCTGCCCGGGGTCGACGTCGTCGACGGCTGCCGGTTCTCCTGCGATCCCGCCGCTCCCGACCCGCTCTGCCCGGACGGCCCGCACGACGGTGCGAAGGCCCACCGGCGCCCGGCCAAGCTCGTCGAACTCCCCGTCGGCGCGGCCGAAGACCGCGTCATCGGCTCGCTGCACCTGGAACGCGCGCTCGCCGAAGGCGTCACGGACTTCCAGCCCGGCCTCCTCGCCGCCGCGCACCGCGGGCTGCTCTACGTCGACGAGGTCAACCTGCTGCACGACCACCTCGTCGACACGCTCCTGGATGCCGCCGCGATGGGCCGCGCGACCGTGGAACGCGAGGGCGTCTCGGTCTCGCACGCGGCGCGGTTCGTGTTGATCGGCACCATGAACCCCGAAGAGGGCGAGCTGCGGCCGCAGCTGCTGGACCGGTTCGGGCTGACCGTCGAGGTCGCCTCCAGCCGCGACCCGGAGCAGCGCGTCGAGGTCGTCCGGCGCCGTTTGGCCTACGAAGCCGACCCGGACGCCTTCGCCGCGCAGTACGCCGACGAAGACGCCCAGCTCGCGGCGGACATCGAAGCCGCGCAACGCCTCCTGCCCGCCGTCAAGCTCCCCGACGAAGCTCTGCGTCAGATCGCCGAGATCTGCGCGTCCTTCGAGGTCGACGGCATGCGCGCGGACATCGTCACCGCCCGTGCCGCGGTCGCGCACGCGGCCTGGGCCGGCCGCGACGAGGTGACGACCGACGACGTCCGCGTCGCCGCCCGCCTCGCGCTGCCGCACCGCCGCCGCCGCAACCCGTTCGACGCCCCCGGCATCTCGGAAGAGCAGCTGGAGCAAGCCCTTCAGGACGCGCAACCGGACCCGGGGCCCGAGGACGACGGCCCCGGCTCGGGATCGACGCCGCCGGAAGCGCCCGAACCGCCGCAGAGCAGCGAAAACGCGCCGCAAGCCGAGCCGAACCAGAGTGGTGGGCAACAGAAGACCGTCGGCGCCGGCGAGACGTTCAAAGCTCGCGTCTTCCGCGTCAAGGGCATGGGTGAAGGCGAGCGCGGACGCCGTTCGCGGGCGATCACCGACAGCGGCCGGACCATCGGCGTGCAGCCCGCGAGTGTCCACGAAGGACGGCCGCACCTGGTCGCGACCGTCAAAGCCGCGGCGCCGCACCAAAAAGCGCGTGGCCGAGACGGCGCCGGGCTGAAGCTCCGGCCCGAAGACGTCCGCTACGCGCTGCGCGAAGGCCGCGAGGGCAACCTCGTGCTGTTCTGCGTGGACGCGTCCGGCTCGATGGGCGCCAAGGCGCGCATGCGCGAGGTCAAGTCCGCGGTGCTGTCGCTGCTGCTGGACGCCTACCAGCGCCGCGACAAGGTCGGGCTGGTCACCTTCCGCGGCGCCGCGGCCGAACTCGCGCTGCCGCCGACGATCAGCGTCGACGCGGCCGCGTCCCGCCTCGAAGGCCTCCCGACCGGCGGCCGGACGCCGCTGGCCGAAGGGCTCCTGGAAGCCGCGCGCGTGCTGCGGGTCGAGGAAATCCGCGATCCGCGACGCCGTCCGCTGCTGGTCGTCGTCACCGACGGGCGCGCCACCAGCGGCCCGGACGCCGTCGCGCGCGCCCAGGCCGCGGCCGGGCTGCTGGCCGGCGTCACGACGATCGTCATGGACTGCGAGAGCGGCAAGATGCGGCTCGGCCTGGCCGCCGACCTCGCCGCCCGGCTGGGCGCGGAACACGTGCCCCTCGCCGACGTCGCCGCCGAATCGCTGGCGGCCGCCGTCCGCGCCCGGACCGGAAAGGCCGCCTGATGCCGCAGGGAAAGCCCGACGTCGTACCGGACGACGGCCTGACCACGCGCCAGCGCCGCAACCGGCCGCTGCTCGCCGTGCACACCGGCGAGATGAAGGGCAAGTCGACGGCCGCCTTCGGGATGGCGTTGCGCGCCTGGAACCAGGGCTGGTCGATCGGCGTGTTCCAGTTCGTGAAGTCGGCGAAGTGGCGCGTCGGCGAGGAAGCCGCGTTCAAGGCGCTCGGCAAGCTGCACGACGAGACCGGCCAGGGCGGGCCGGTCGAGTGGCACAAGATGGGCGAAGGCTGGAGCTGGGCGCGCAAGTCCGGCACCGACGAGGACCACGCTTCGAACGCCCGTGAAGGCTGGGCGGAGATCAAGCGCCGCCTCGCCGCCGAGGCGCACGGCTTCTACGTCCTCGACGAGTTTTCCTACCTGCTCAAGTGGGGCTGGCTGGAGGTCGACGACGTGGTGTCCACATTGGTCTCCCGGCCCGGGCACCAGCACGTCGTCATCACCGGCCGGTACGCGCCGCCGGAGCTCGTCGAGGCCGCCGACCTGGTCGCCGAGATGACCAAGGTCAAGCACCCGATGGACGCCGGCCAGAAGGGCCAGCGGGGGATCGAGTGGTAGCGCGCGTGGTCGTCGCCGCGCCCGGTTCCGGGCACGGCAAGACCACGATCGCCGCCGGGCTGATGGCGGCGCTGCGCGCGGCCGGGCACCGGGTGTCCGGGCACAAGGTCGGGCCGGACTTCATCGACCCGAGCTACCACGCGCTCGCCACCGGACGTCCGGCGCGCAACCTCGACCCCTTCCTCCAGGGCGAGGACCGGCTGGTTCCGTTGCTGCGACACGGTTCCCGCGGCGCCGACATCGCCGTGATCGAAGGCGTGATGGGCCTGTTCGACGGGGCGCTCGGCACCGAGGGTTACGCTTCGACGGCCCACGTCGCCCGGGTGCTGGACGCGCCGGTGGTGCTGGTCGTCGACGCGTCGGCCGCCTCGCGCAGCGTTGCCGCGACCGTGCTCGGCTTCGCCCACTACGACAACCGTGTGCGGCTCGCCGGGGTGATCCTCAACAAGCTGGGTTCGCAACGGCACCGCGACGAGATCGCGTCCGCGCTGGAAGCCACCGGCGTCCCGCTGCTGGGTGCGTTGTACCGCAACGAAGAGATCCACGCACCGAGCCGGCACCTCGGGCTCGTCCCGGCCGCGGAACGGGCCGCGGAGGCGCAGGACGTGCTGCCCGCGCTCGCCGCCTGGGTGCGGGAAGGCGTCGACCTGGAAGCGGTCGTCCGGATCGCCTCGGCCGCCCCCGGGCTTTCGGCGCCACCCTGGGAACCGTCCGGTGTGGATGGTCCACAGGTGACGGTCGCGGCCGCCGGTGGGCCGGCGTTCACCTTCCGCTACACCGAGAACCTCGAGCTGCTGGCTGCCTGCGGAGTCGAGGTCGTCGACGTCGACCCGCTGCGGGACGAAACGCTGCCCGAGGGGTGTGCCGGGCTGTACTTCGGCGGCGGGTTCCCCGAGGTGCACGCGGCGGAACTGTCGGCGAACACGGCGTTGCGTTCCGCGGTGGCTTCGGCGATCGGGCGCGGGATGCCGGTCAGCGCCGAATGCGCCGGGCTGCTGTACTTGTGCCAGTCCCTGGACGGCGTGCCGATGGTCGGCGCGGTGCCCGCGGACGCGAAGATGACCGCCCGCGGCAAGCTGGGCTACCGGCGCGCGGTCGCCGTCGAGGACAACCTGCTGGCCGCGGCCGGACAGCGCGTCACCGGGCACGAATTCCACCGCACCGAGGTGACGCCGTCGCACGGCGCGTCGGCCGCCTGGGGCTGGGATCGGCAGCTGGACGGCTTCGCGTCGCCGACGCTGCACGCGTCCTACCTGCACGTCCACTGGGCCGGTTACCCCGAGCTGGCCCACCGGTTCGCTGCGCGGGTCCGGGCGCATGGCTGAGTACGACCTGCACCACCACGGCGACCGCGAGGTCGGGCCGGGGCTGGTGGACCTCGCGGTGAACGTCCGGCTGCCGCGGCCGCCGGCGTGGCTGCGGCGGGAGCTGGTGTCCGCTGTGGACTCGCTGGCCGCCTATCCGTCCGCTGCGGAGGCGACGCTGGCGGTGGCGGCCCGGCATGGCCGTCCTCCGGAAGAAGTGCTGGTCACGGCGGGTGCGGCGGAGGCGTTCACGCTGCTGGCGTCGGCGCTGCGGCCGCGGCGGGCAGTGGTCGTGCACCCGCAGTTCACCGAGCCGGAGGCCGCGTTGCGAGCCGCCGGGTGTGACGTCTCGCGCGTTCTTTTGTCCGAAGAGGACGGTTTCGTGCTCGACCCGGCGCTGGTGCCGTCCGACGCGGCCCTCGTGTTCGTGGGCAACCCGACCAATCCGACGTCGGTGCTGCACCCGGCTTCGGTGCTGCGCTCGCTGGCGCGGCCCGGACGGCTGCTGGTGGTCGACGAGGCCTTCCTGGACGCCGTACCCGGCGAGGTCGAGAGCCTGGCCTCGGGTTTTCCGGGCGTCGTCGTGCTGCGCAGCCTGACGAAGACGTGGGGGCTGGCCGGGCTGCGAGCGGGGTACGTGCTCGGTCCGGCGGACGTCGTCGAGCGGCTGCGCGCGGTGCAGGTGCCGTGGTCGGTGTCCACTTTGGCCGGAGTGGCGACGGTGGCCTGCTGTCGTCCGTCCGCCTTGGAGGAGGCGGAAAAGCTGGCGGTCGCGGCGGAGGCCGACCGCGAGTACCTGGCGTCCGGCCTCGGCCGCCTCGGCGTTCCGGTACTGGGCGACCCGCGCGGGCCGTTCGTGCTGATCCGGGTGCCGGACGGTGCTTCGGTCCGGGTACGGCTGCGCGAGGCGGGTTATGCGGTCCGTCGCGGGGACACGTTCCCCGGGCTCGGGCCGGACCACCTGCGCCTGGCCGTCCGGGACCGGGCCGTCACCGACGGGTTCCTGACCGCGCTGCGGAAAATCTTGTAAACACCGACAGGGGGTTGTCGCTGCCACGGCCGAGAGTGGGTGTCGACCGGGAAACGCCCGGCGAGGCAGCGGAAGGACCACCATGCCCGGATTCGACGACATCGCCTGGTTCGAGATCGGCACCCCCGACCCGGCGGGCAACCACTTCCCGGTTCATCCCGCCAAGTCGAGCGGCACGGCGTCACCGGACGGGATGTCGAGGTCCTCGGGCCGCAGCCGGCGCAGCGGAGGCACCTCGGCGGTCGCGGTGAACGACGCGATCCGGTCGGTGCGGAACGCCCGGATCGCCCCGCGCAACCGGCACCACGCCACGAGGTACCAGTGCTCGGGCTTGCCCACGTAGCCCAGCGGCTCGATCTCCCGGCGGGTGATGGTGCCGCCACGGTCGGCGTACCGGATGCGCAGGACACGGCGGATGCCGAGCACGTGCGGCATCGGCGGGATCGGACCGTCGCCGAGCAGGTGGACGCAGGTGGCGAGGTCCCGTGCCATGGCGGCGTCCTCGTGCCGCATCGCCGCGGCGAGCTTGTGCAGCGCCGAGCGCCCTTCCGCCCGGAAGGGGGTGCCGTCGAGGTGCCTGAGGGCAAGCGCCATGGCGACGGCCTCGGCGGGTGTCAGGTTGACCGGCGGCATGGTGTGCGCCTTGTCGAGGCAGTAGCCGCCGGTGCGCCCGGTCTCGGCGTAGACGGGCACGCCGGACTGCTGGAGCGCGCCGATGTCGCGTTCGACGGTGCGGACGCTCACCTCGAACCGGGTCGCGAGCCAGCGCGCGCTGCGCGGGCGAGGCGACACGGCACGGAGTTCCTCGACGAGGGCGTAAAGACGATCAGTCCGGTTCACGCGGCCGACTGTAGGAGGGAGGTACGACAGTTTCAGGCGAGCGCGAGTAGCGCGGCCGCGACGGCGGCTTCGACACCGGCGCCGAGGACGTCGCCGGTGACACCACCGAGGCGCTTGGTGCACCGGAGGAGAAGGGCACCGGCAACCGCGTAGGCGAGGAGCACGGCGAGCGGCCCCCGCCACCACGGAACGCCGGGAAGCAGAACGGCGAGCCCGGCAGCAGCCACCCCGACGGCACCCGCGGCGACGCGCGGAACCGAGCCGGCGACGGTGGCACCGAGCCCTTCCGGCCGCGCGGAGGGAACACCGCGCGCGCAGGCCATCGAGAGGGTGCACCGCCCGACGAGGACGGCGGCGGCCGCCGTGAAGGGGTTGGCGACGGTGAGCGCACCGACCTGGAGGAGGAGGACGAGGACGAGGGTCGCGACCCCGGTGGGCCCGGAGTCGCCGCGGCGCATGACGTCGAGGGCTTTGGCGCGGTCGTAGGAGGCACCGAGCCCGTCGGCGGTGTCGGCGAGCCCATCGAGGTGCAACCCCCGGCTGCCGAGCGCGACGGCCCCGAGGGCGAGCGCCGCAGTGGCGAGGGCCGGGACACCCAGCGCTGTCCCGGCGGCAACAACGAGCCCGGCGGCCACGGCCAGCGGAAGGGCGGCGAGAGGCGCAAGCAGCATGGCCCCACCGGCAACCCGCCGGTCGATAACCCGCGGCGCCGGGACGGGAACGGTGGTCAACGTCCCGACGGCCATCCGCACGGAGTCCCCCCAGCGGCTCATGCGGGTTCGTCCATGGAACGGGCGAAGGGAGCGAAGTTGTCCACAGATTGAGCGCACGGCAGCCCAGCGACGCACGCCGGCGTCCAGCCGGCGGTGAGCGAGCGGTGCTCGTGCCGTCGGCTCGCTTGAGCCGCAGGCACCCGCGGCCCCCGGCTCGACAGGCAGGCGGCGCACTGGCGCAGGTCAGCGCGAGCCTGGCCATCGCCGGCTTGGTGAATGACCCGGCAGGTCACACGCCACTCCGGCCGGCCGGGGTACGCGCGATGCCGCCCACCGCCGCCCCGCGGCCGGCGGCACCGCACGGCCATGCCGCCCTCGCGGCGGGCCAGCCGGGGCGGGTGCCCGCCACGGACCTGCATCGGGCCGGAGGTGGCGATGAGCGAGCTGTGCTCGTGCCGTCGACTCGCGGCATGGTGAATGACCCGGCGGGTCACACGCCACCCCGGCCGGCCGGCATACGCGCGATGCCGGCCGCAGCCGACCCGCGGCCGGCGGCACCGCGCGGCCATGCCGCCCTCGCGGCGGGCCAGCCGGGGCGGGTGCCCACCACCCCGCACCCGCGTCGGGTCCGGGGTGGCGATGCGGGCTGCCCTCATGCCAGGTCGGCCAGCAAGCCCATGTCGGCCAGAATCGCGCGCGCCGCACGCAGCGTCGGGACCGCCTGGACCGCCCCGCTGCCTTCGCCGAGCCGGAGGCCGAAGTCCAAAATCGGCTCCAGCCCGAGGGCCTTCAGCGCGAACGCCTGCGAGGGTTCCGTCGACCGGTGGCCGGCCAGCCACCACTGCTCCGCGCCCGGGGCGATGTCCCGCGCCACCAGGGCCGCCGCGCCCGAAAACACTCCGTCCAGCAGGACCGGGATGCCCAGCACCGCCGCCTGGACCAGGAAGCCCGCCGTTGCCGCCATGCAGGCGCTGCCCAGGGCCGTCAGGCGCTCGAACGGGTCCTCCGTGCGGCCCGTCGTCCTCGACAGGGCCGCCGCCACCGCGGCCGTCTTGCGGTCCAGGCCCGCCGCGTCGACGCCCGTGCCCGTGCCGACCACCTCCGCTGCCGGCAGGCCCAGCGAAGCCGCCACCAGGGCCGCGCACATCGCCGTGTTGCCGATGCCCATGTCGCCCGGGATCAGGACGTCCGCGTCGCGCTCCTCCAAGGCGATCGCGCGGCCCGCCTCGAACGCCGCCTGTGCCTCGCCCGGCTGCAGCGCGTCCTCGACGTCGATCGAACCCGAGCCGCGGCGGATCTTGTGCGCCGTCACCGATGGGGGGATGTCCGTTCCGTCCCAGTCCACGGCGAGGTCGGCGACCCGCACCCGCGCGCCGACCTGGGCGGCCAGTACGTTGACGCCGCTCTTGCCGGCCAGGAACACGCGGACCATCGCCGCCGTCACTTCGCGCGGGTATGCCGAGAGGGCCGACACGCCGTGGTCGCCCGCGAAGACCACCACGCGGACGTCGTCCAGGGGCCGTGGCGGCACCGTCCCGTGGGCCGCCGACAGCCAGGCGGCGATCTCCTCGAGCCTGCCCAGCGCGCCGAGGGGTTTGACCAGGCCGTCGAGGCGCTCCAAGGCTGCGGCGCGGGCGGCGGGGTCGGGCACGGGTACGTCGAACACGGGCGCCTCCGGGGGCTACAGGTCGAGCGCCCGGCCCGCGACGACCAGCACGACCCGGTCGGCGTCGGCGGACACCCGGTTGTTGAGTGCGCCCAGCACATCACGGAACAGCCGTCCGGACGACGTTGCGGGCACCACACCGCTGCCGACCTCGTTGCTGACCGCGACCACCGGCACCCGCGCCGCCGCCCACGCGGCGAGGAAATCCTCGAGCCGGTCGTCCAGGCGGTGCTCCCAGCCCGGCTTCTGCCGCCACGCGCCGACGTCGTCCAGGACGCGGGACAGCCAGGTGCCGAGGCAGTCGATCAGCAGCGGCTCGGTCGCGCTGCGGAGGGTGCCCGCGAGGTCCGTGGTCTCGACGGTCTTCCAGTTCGCCGGCCGCCGGGCCTGGTGGGCGGCCACCCGGGCGGCCCACTCGGGGTCGTCCTCGCCCGCGGGCAGGCCGGGCGCCACGTAGACGAGGCGCGCGTGGCGGGCGACGAGCCGCTCGGCGTGCCGTGACTTCCCCGAGCGGACGCCGCCGAGGACCAGCACCTTGCCTTCGTCGCGCCCGTACCGGCGGAGGGCACGGGCCAGGGTTTCCAGATACCCGGCGAGCCGGTGGGTCAGCCGCGCCGACGTACGTGTTCCAGCGGAGGCGGCATCGGACACAGTCATACCGGCATTCTGGTGCACGCGCTACCGTGCGCCACGTGCCACTCCGTCTAGGGACAACCACAGCCGGACTCGTGACCGGATACGTCACCGACGCTCTGTTCGGCGACCCCCGAACGGGGCATCCGGTCGCCTTGTTCGGTACTGCCGCGGGCCGGCTGGAACACCGTCTGTGGGCCGACTCGAAGCCGCGCGGAGCCGCGTACGCCGCGTTGTTGACCTTCGGCGCTGTCGGCCTCGGCGTCGCGCTTCAGACGGCGACACGGCGACGTCCCTTCGCCCGCTTCGCGACCACAGCCATCTGTACGTGGGTAGTGCTCGGCGGTCGCGGCCTCGCCGCCGAAGGCTCCGAAATGGCCCGGTTGCTCGAAGCGGGTGACGTCCCCGGAGCGCGTCAGCGGCTCTCGCACCTCTGCGCCCGCGACGCGACGACGCTCGACTCCGCCGAACTGACGCGCGCGGCCACCGAGTCGATCGCCGAAAACACCTCGGACGCCGTGGTCGCGCCGCTGTTCTGGGGTGCCGTCGCCGGGATCCCGGGGCTGCTCGGCTACCGCGCGCTCAACACCCTGGACGCCATGGTCGGCTACCGCTCGCCGCGCTACCGCCGCTTCGGCTGGGCCGCGGCGCGGGCCGATGACGTCGTCAACCTGGCGCCGTCGCGGATCGGCGCCGCACTCACGGTGCTCTGCGCCGGTGGGCGGGCGCGGGCGGCCTGGCGGATGTGGCGCCGCGACGGCGGACGGCACCCGAGCCCGAACGCGGGCCAGGTCGAGGCCGCCTTCGCCGGCGCGTTGGACGTCCGGCTCGGCGGGACCAACAGCTACGGCGGCGAGGTCGAGAGCCGGGCGCGGCTCGGCGACGGGCGCGATCCGGAACCGGTCGACCTGCGGCGCGCGGTCCGGTTGTCGCGCTGGGTGGGGGCGGCGGCGGTCGCGCTGGCGGCGGTGGCGGCCCGATGAGCGGCCTGCTCGTCGCCGGGACGACGTCCGACGCGGGGAAGAGCCTGGTCACCGCCGGGATCTGCCGCTGGCTGGCGCGCCGGGGCGCGCGCGTGGCGCCGTTCAAGGCGCAGAACATGTCCAACAACTCGATGGTCTGCGCCGACGGCGCCGAGATCGGCCGCGCCCAGTGGCTGCAGGCCCGGGCCGCGGGCGCCGAACCCGAGGCGGCGATGAACCCCGTGCTGCTCAAGCCGGGCAGCGACCGGCGCAGCCACGTCGTCGCGCTCGGCAAGCCGTTCGGCACCCTCGAAGCGGGGGAGTACGCGACGGGACGAGCGGGGCTGGCCGAGATCGCCTTCGGCGCCTACGCCGACCTGAGCTCGCGCTACGACATCGTCGTCTGCGAAGGCGCGGGCAGCCCGGCGGAGATCAACCTGCGCGGCGGCGACTACGTCAACCTGGGGCTGGCGCGGCGGTTCGGGCTGCCGGTGCTGGTCGTCGGCGACATCGACCGCGGCGGCGTGCTGGCGGCGATGTTCGGCACCCTCGCGCTGCTGTCGGCCGAAGACCAGGCGCTGGTCGCGGGCTGGGTGGTCAACAAGTTCCGCGGTGACGTCGGGCTGCTGCGCCCGGGCCTGGACAGCCTCGAAAAGGTCACCGGACGGCCGGTGCTGGGCGTGCTGCCGTGGCTCGACCGCGTGTGGATCGACTCGGAGGACGCCCTCGCGGCGGCGGGCTGGCGCCGCGAGGCGCACGGCGGCGGGCTCGGCGTGGCGGTCGTCCGGTTCCCGCGCGCGTCCAACGCCACGGACGTCGACGCGCTGGCCGCCGAACCCGGGGTCACGGTGACGCTGACGGCCGACCCGGACGTGGTCGCGGCCGCGGACGTCGTGGTCCTCCCGGGATCGCGCGCCACGGTGGGCGACCTGGCCTGGCTGCGCGACCGAGGCCTCGACACGGCGGTGGCGTCCCGCGTGGCGGCCGGGCGGCCGGTGCTGGGCATCTGCGGGGGCTACCAGATGCTCACGGAGTCCATTGTGGACGAGGTCGAGTCCGGGGCGGGTGTGGTGCCCGGCCTCGGGCTGCTGCCGGGGCGGGTGACGTTCGCGGCGGAGAAGGTGCTGGCCCGGCCGTCGGGGGCGTGGCGGGGCCACCCGGTGGAGGCCTACGAGATCCACCACGGCTCGGTGACCACGACGGCGCCGGCCGAGTCGTTTCTGGACGGTGTCCGGGCCGGCGCGGTCTGGGGCACGATGTGGCACGGCGCGTTCGAGAACGACGAGTTCCGCCGCGCCTGGCTCACCGAAGCGGCGACGCAGGCCGGGGCGGCCTGGACCCCGGCCCCGGACGCGCCCGGCTTCGGTGAGCTGCGCGAGGAGATGCTGGACAAGCTCGCGGACGCGGTCGGCGAGCACCTGGACACGGCGATGCTGGAGACGCTGCTGGAGCGGGGGGCGCCCCAAGGGTTGCCCTTCGTCCCGCCCGGGGCGCCTTAACGCGGAGTGCCAGGAGGGACGGCTCCGCAAGACCATGTGGTCTGCCAGCCGGTTCGGGACCCGCCCGGGGCGCCTTCGCGGGAGCCCCGGGCGTGACCGAACAGCTCAGGCGGAGACAGCCGTCCGCTGCTTCAGCGCCTTCTCCGCGAACGCGCCGAACGCCAGGCCCAGCGCCAGCCACAGCGTGACCTGCGTGCCGACCGAAGCCGTCCGGAAGCTCCACAGCGTCGACGCCGGGAACGTCGGCGGGACCTCGTCGACCACCGGCATCAGCCACGCCACCACGCCGATCACCAGCAGGTAGCCCGCCGCGGCCAGGAGGAAGCCGTTCCAGGCGCCCAGGCGGTCGGCCAGCTTGCGGCCGAACACCGTGGCCAGGATGCCCGCCAGCAGTGACACCGCGACGAACCCGAAGTACAGCTCGGTCCGGGAGCCGATCGTGCCCGGCTGGCCCACCGCCGGCGGGTTGGCCGGGTACTTCAGGAACGGCACCAGGAACACCACCGTGAACGCGCCCGCCGTGAGCAGCAGCGCCGTCACCCGGGGGCGCAGGGAACCGAGCCGGCCCTGGGCGAACGCGAACGCCAGCGACAGCAGGCCGCCGATCGCCACGCCGTAGACGAGCACGCCGGTCAGCAGGCCGGCCGTGCTCTGGATATCGCGGGGGACGAGCTCTTCTTCGTGCTCCTCGGCCGGGGCGGGATCGGCCCCCTCGTGCGAGTGGGAGTGGCCGGCGGACTCTTCGAGCCCGATGGCCGTGGTGACCGACGGCTCACCGAAGGCGTAGGCGAACCCGAACGCGAGCACACCGGCGATCAGGCCCGCGAGCATGCCGCGGACCAGCAGGGTCTTCATCATGGGAGTGCGTGCCCGCCGATCAGTGGCAGGGGAAGGCCAGCAAGTGCCGGCCGTCGTGCACGAACTCGTGGACGTAGGAGTTCGCGAACACCGCCGTCGCGCCCTGCTCGGCGCTCACGAAGTACAGCGCGATCAGCGCGAGGAGCACCACGAACACCGCCCACGGCACGATCTCACGGATCGGGATGCGGATCGGGAGCGGAACGGCGGGAGCTGCCGTCTGGGTCATCGGTGGCCTCCTCGGGCTTTCGCGGCCTCATCGGGGTCGGTCACGAGGGTCCGGGTCTGGCTTCCCCCTGGCGGGGGTCACAGTGGCGCGACCGCGCGGACTTGCACCGCGTTCCGGAATCCTCGTCTGGCCGGTTGAGCGTAGGTCCCCCTTTCGGGGCCCGTCAATGTGACAATGCCGCGGTGACTCGAATGGTGGCCGCCCTCGACGTGGGCGGGACGACGATCAAGGCCGCGTTGCTCGACGAGCAGCTGCAGCCCAAGGCGGCCTTGCGCGCGGAGACGGCCCGCAGCGCGGACGGGACGGCGCTGGCCGCGCAGACCGCGGACATCGTGGCCGCGCTGGCCGAGCAGGCGGGGACCGGGCAGCCGGGCGCGGTCGGCGTGGTGGTGCCGGGGATCGTCGACGAGGAAACCCGCGTCTGCCACTTCTCGGCCAACCTCGACTGGCGCGAAGTCCCCTTCGGCGAGCTCCTCGAAGACCGGCTCGGGCTGCCGGTGGCGTTCGGTCACGACGTCACCGCGGGCGGCATCGCCGAGTTCCGCGTCGGCGCGGGCCGCGGCGCGACGAACGCCGCGTTCATCCCGGTCGGCACCGGGATCGCCGCCGCGCTGCTGCTCGACGGCCGGATCCACCGCGCGCACGGGCAGGCCGGTGAGGTCGGGCACATCGACGTCGGCCACGCCGGCAAGTGCGGCTGCGGCGCGACGGGCTGCCTGGAGGCCATCTCGTCCGCGGCCGCGATCGCCCGCCGCTACACCGAGCGCACCGGCCGCCCGGCCGACGGCGCCCGCGAGGTCGTCGAGCTGGCCCGCCGCGGGGACGAGGTCGCGGTCGCGGTGGTCCAGGACGCGCTCGACGGCCTCGGCCACGGCATCCGGACGCTGCTGACGCTGCTCGGCCCGGAGGTGATCGTGCTGGGCGGCGGCCTGTTCACCGCGGCCGACTACGTGCTGGAGCCGGTGCGGGAGTGGCTGGCCGCGCACCTCACGTTCCAGAGGATGCCGGAGCTGCGCATCGCCGAGCTGGGCGACGAAGCCGGCCGGCTCGGCGCCGGGCTGCTCGCGTTCGACCTGCTCGACGCCTGAGCGTGCCGAAGGCCACCACCGGGCGAAACCCGGTGGTGGCCTTCGCCTCCCCCGGCTCAGAGTGAACGCAGGAACGCCAGTGACGGCATGAAGAAGTACTCGCCGCCGCGCAGCGTCACCGACTGCGGCACCGGATCGGCCGTCCGCTGCGCCGAGCCGCCCCAGTCCACCGTGTAGTCCGACGGCGCGCGCTCGCCCTGGCCGATCACCGGGTCCAGGCCCGGCGTGACGCCGTCGACGATCGGGAAGCCCGGGTTGTCGGCCCACAGCGACTGGGTGAACTCGAACTGGTTGTCCAGCACCGAGTTGAAGGCCATGAACAGCAGCCCGACCCCGCCGCTCGGGCGGGCCGCGGGCGGCACGTCGGCGTTCGGGTCGTCCGGGCGCTCGCCGTAGGTGACGCCGCGGCGGGCCATCAGGTGCCGCCGCTCGCCGTCGGGCTCCTCGGCGCCGCCGGAGCCGCGCGGGTTCGTCTTGCGGATGTGCGCCTGGAACGGGCACTTCAGCGCGGCGCGGTCGCTGTCGTAGGTGAAGTTGTTGGACACCGGGCTTTCCGCGCCGTCTTCCCGCTGGGTGGTCAGCGGGGTGCCGTCCTCGAACCGGCCGATGATCATCGCCCCGGCCCGCTCCCGGTCGTCGCCGGTCAGGCCGAGCGCGTCGGCCAGATCCGCTTCGGCCTGCTTGAACCGCCGGACGTTCTGCTCCAGCTTGCGGAAAACGAAATAGCTGCCGAAATGCACCCCGGGATCCGGTGCCGCGGTGTCGGGCACCAGCACCTGCTCGAGCGGGGCCGCCGGGTTCCAGACGTTGATGCCGTCGGTGTTGTTCTTTTCCACGTCGACGTCTTCGGTCAGGAACAACGGCTGGCTCCGGCCGTCGACGTACCCGAAGTGCTCGATGCCTTCGCCGCGCGCGTTGACCCGGCCGAGACCGGTTTCCTCCGCGAGCACCGCCGCCGAGTCCGGCAGCAGGCCGAGGATCTCGTTGCGGCGGGCGGTCATCGCCTTGTCCGTGGCGTCGCCGACGAGCACGACGGCGTGGATTTCCGCGCGGTAGCCCGGATCGAACGTCGACCGCGGCGGGTCGTTCAGCTTCCGCCGCGTCGCCGGGGCCGCCATCCCGCGCAGGAACGCCTCGTCCTGCGGCATGGTCCCGTCGGCGCCCAGCGCGCGGTAGCCGGCCGCGGTGAGCCCCACGCCGACGTACGGTGTCCCCGCCGCGCCTTCGCGCTTGAACGCGCCGACTTCGTCGAGGTGGTCCATGGCGGACTTCATCTTCCCGGTGACCGCGACCAGGAAGGCCCGCCCCTCCCCGGCGTCGCCGAACGCGAGGAACAGTGCGGACAGGTGGTCGCGGACGTGCGCCTTGAGGATGTTCGGCTGCAACTCGCCGAGCATCGTGGCGGCGTCGCCGGTCGCCGTGGTCCAGGACAGCGTGGTGGACAGATCGACAGTCATTCCGGGTCCCCTCCCGTGTGAAAAAAAGCCCGCCTCTCGGCGGGCACCCGGCCGACCGGAATCCCCCCTGGACCGACCGGGTCCCCTGAACCCAGAATGCCGTGCCGGGGGTGGTGAATGCCACCCGTCCGCCGGGTTCACACGAAAGATTAAGTTGAGCGCGAAACATTTTCAGCCGGAAAAGAAAACGCGGGCCCCGGCCGGGACCCGCGTTTCACCCTGCCCGGTGGCTCAGAACCACCACTGCGACTTGCCGCCCGCGATGAAGTCCCACAGCTGCATCCGCGTGCCGTTGCCGCCGACCGAGCCCTCGCCGGTCAGGTACCGGTTGCTCGACGGGCTCTGCAGCCGCAGGTAGCCCTCGGGGTTGACGGTGTCGGTCCACCACTGGTTCTTCTGGCCGGCGATGAAGTCCCACAGCTGGACCTTCGTGCCGTTCTTGCCGATCGAGTTCAGGTCGGCGTCGAGGTACCGGCCGCTCTGCACGTTCTGGAAGCGGAGGTAGCCCTCCGGGTTCCGGGTGATGTAGAACGCCTGGTTCGCGGCGTACACGTTGCAGTCCCACAGCGCCATGACGGTGCCGTTGGCGTTGATCGTGTTCAGGTCGGCGTCCCAGCAGCGGTTGAAGCCGGCCGACTCGATCAGGTACGCGTCGGCCTCGGCGACGGCGGCGCCGGCGACGCCCGGCGTGGACCGGTGCGCGGCACCGACCTTCGCCGGCCGCAGCTTGATCCCCCCGGCGAGCGTCTGAACGCTCACGTTGCCCTTGCCGTCGCTCTGCGCCGCGCCGGCCTGCGGAACGGCGACCAGGCCGAACAGGCCCGCCGCCGCGGCGACCGTCACCATCAGGCGCTTCATCTTCGTCATGGTTCCCCTTCTCGTCGCTTCACCCGTGACGACGACGGGAGAACGCGGGCGGCAACCGGCCCCGGGCCACAGTGGACCCGGCGCGTGGCCGTGCCGGCGAATCCCCCTCGCCGAGACCGTCAAACCCCCGAAAGCGGTCTCTTCGCCCATCATTCAGGGCGCCCCCGCCGTCGTCGAGGACATTTCCCGGAGGGGACAGAACGCAGGTCAGCGGTGTAACGGAACGAGATCGACAGCCGATGGACGGGCAGACACCCCGGGGGGAGCGTGCGGATCGAACTGACGGTGCCGGACCTGATCCGCGTCGGCCTGGCGGCGGCGGCCGATCCGATGGGTGAGCTGACCGCGAGCCTGCAGGTCCTGCAGCGGCGTGACGGCGGCCGCAACGCGGCGTCGGCGGCGTTCAACCGGTGGCGTCACCGGGTCTGGCCGGGCCTGCCGGACTCGGCGTCGGTGCTGAGGTGGCTCTGCCGCCCGGACGCGCCGGTCCCGGCGTTCCTGCTGCCCGCCGCGGGGCGCTACGACCTGGAGTCCGGGCTCGCCGCGGTGCTCGACACCGAACCGGTGGCCCTCAAGACGGCGTTGCGCACCGCACCGGCCGACCGCGAACTGCCGGCCTGGGCGGCCGCCCTCGCCGACGGCGACCCGGCGGGCCTGCCGCGGCTGGCGCAGGCCCTGCAGGACTACCACGACCACGCGCTCACCTCGTGCTGGGACGTCGTGTGCGCCCAGGTGGACGCCGACCTGGGGATGCGCACGCAGGTGCTGCTTCACGGCGGGGTCGACGCGCTGCTGACCGGCCTGCGGCCGCGGGTGCGCTGGGTGGCGCCGGTCCTGGAGACCGACGACCGGATCGCCGGGGCGCTCCCCGCGGAAGGCGCCGGGCTGCTGCTGGTCCCGACGTACTTTTCGGTCGGCCCGGTGCTGGTCCCGGCCTCGCCCGGCGGCCCGCACCGGCTGCACTACCCGTGCGTCCGCCAGGTCGCGCACCCGGCGGGCCTGACGGGCCCGGGCGCCCGGAGGGGGCCGGGAAACGCGCTGGCGGACCTGCTCGGCCCGACCCGCGCGGCGGCGCTGACGATCCTGGCGGTGGGGTGTTCGACGTCGGAGCTGGCGGCCCGGCTGGGGGTGACGCCGTCGGCGGTCAGCAAGCACACCGCGGTGCTGCGACGGGCCGGGCTGATCATCACGCACCGGGAGCGCAACACCGTGCTGCATTCGTTGACGCCGCTGGGAAGCGCTCTCCTGGACGGTTGAGTGTCCGTTGAGGACAGTCAGCCGAGCGCGGCCGTCGCCGCCAGCAGCTCCTCCAGTGCTTCCGCCGCCAGCGTCGCGAACTCCCGCTCGTTCCCCGGCTCGGTCCACCGCCGGAACGCCGTCGAAAACGCCAGGCCGCCGATCTCCGCGGCCAGCCCCGCCGCCGGGTCCGGGACCCCGCGCTCGCGCAGTGCCCCGGCCATCGCCGCGTTAAGCGTCGCCCGCTTGAGGAGTTCGCGCTCGTGCAGGTCGGGGTGGTCCGCGACCACCGCCCGGATCCGGCGTCCCCGTGCCTGCCGCTCCGGTCCGAACCCGGCCGCGGCCGCGGCCGCCGCCAGAGCCCGGCCCACCGCCGCGGCCGGGCTCGCCGACCCGGGGGCCGCCGCGATCGCGTCGGCGAAGACGCGGCTCAGGAACTCCTGGCCCGCGAAGAGCACTTCGCGCTTGTCCGTGAAGTGGCGGAAGAAGGTCCGCTTCGTCAGCCCGGCCCGCTCGGCGATCTCGGCGACCGTCACGCTGTCGTAGCCCCGCTCGCCGAACAGCTCCAGCGCGGCGTCCAGCAGGCGCTCGCGCGTGTTCGGCTCCCAACGGCTCATGCCCCCAGCCTAAGCGATGACACCAGGTGTCATCACGGTGCTATGGTGATGACACCAAGTGTCATAGGAGGCTCTCATGCGTGTGTTCGTCACCGGCGCGTCCGGCTGGATCGGCCGGGCCCTCGTGCCCGGGCTGCTCGATGCCGGTCACCAGGTCACGGGGCTGGCGAGGTCGGACGCGTCGGCCGAGACGGTGGCCGCGATGGGCGCCGGCGTCCTTCGCGGCGATCTCACCGACCTCGACGTCCTGGAACAGGGTGCGAAAGCCGCCGACGGCGTCGTCCACCTCGCCTTCGGGCACGATTTCGCCGAGCTGGACGCGGCGATCCGGACGGACGCGGCCGCCGTCGGCGCGATGACCGCGGTGCTGGCCGGAAAGCGGTTCGTCGCCGCCTCGGGGACGCCGATGGTGCCCGGGCGCGCGGCCACCGAGGAGGACCCCGCCGTCTTCGCGGGCCCGGTGGCCGGCCGGGCGGACATCGCGAACGCCGTCCTCAGGACGGCGGAGGACGGCGTGCACGCGTCCGTCGTCCGGTTGCCGCGTTCGGTCCACGGCGAAGGCGACGCCCACGGGCTCATCGCCCGCCTGATCGCCCTCGGGCGTGAGAAGGGCATCGCCGCGTACGTCGGCGACGGGACGCAGCGCTGGCCCGCGGTGCACGTCCTGGACGCCGCCCACCTGTTCCGCCTGGCGCTGGAGCAGGCGCCGTCGGGTGCGGTGCTGCACGCCGTCGGCGACGAAGGCGTGCGGATCCGGGACGTCGCCGAGGTGGCCGGGCGGCGCCTCGGCCTGCCGGTCACCTCCGTGGCCGCCGAGGAACTCGGCTTCCTCGGCGGGCTCCTGGCGCTCGACCAGCCGGCGTCGGCGAAGACGACGCGGGAAACGCTCGGCTGGCGGCCCACCCGGCCCGGCCTGCTCGACGACCTCGAAAACGGTTACTACGACTGAGAAGTGGTACAGCGCCGGCGGAGGTGGCGACGGTGACACCGCCGCCGGCGCTGGGGTCCTACGCGATCGGCCGGTCCGTCGGCGCGATCGGGCGGGGCAGGACGTCGCGGCCGGTCAGGTACGCGTCGACGCCCGCGGCCGCCGACCGGCCCTCCGCGATCGCCCAGACGATCAGGGACTGGCCGCGGCCCATGTCGCCGGCCACGAACACGTTGTCCAGGCTCGTCTTGAACGCCTTGTCGCGGGCGACGTTGCCGCGCGGGTCCAGCTCGACGCCGAGATCCTCGATCAGGCCCGCCTTCTGCGGCCCGAGGAAACCCATCGCCAGCAGGACGAGCTGCGCGGGCAGCTCCTTCTCCGTGCCGGGCACCGGGACGAACTTGCCGCCCTCGTTGCGCACCTCGACCAGCTTCAGCGCCCGCACCCGGCCGTCGGAGTCACCCAGGAACTCCTGCGTGTTCACCGCGTACAGCCGCTCGCCGCCCTCTTCGTGCGCCGAGGACACGCGGTAGATCATCGGGTACGTCGGCCACGGGTGCGCGTCCGAACGCGCCTCCGGCGGCTTCGGCATGATCTCCAGCTGCGTCACCGAACGCGCGCCCTGGCGGTGCGACGTGCCGACGCAGTCCGCGCCCGTGTCGCCGCCGCCGATGACCACGACGTCCAGGCCCGAAGCGTCGAAGGGGGAGACGTCGAGGTCACCCGAGGCGACCCGGTTGGCCGGCGGCAGGAACTCCATGGCCTGGTGGATGCCGTCGAACTCGCGGCCGGGGATCGGCAGGTCGCGCCAGTCGGTCGCGCCCCCGGCCAGCACCACGGCGTCGTAGGACGCAGTCAGCTCGGCGGCCGAAACGTCCACGCCGACGTTCACCGACGTCCGGAACTCCGTGCCTTCGGCGCGCATCTGGTCGAGGCGCCGGTCGAGCCGGGCCTTCTCCATCTTGAACTCGGGGATGCCGTAGCGCAGCAGCCCGCCGATCTTGTCGGCCCGCTCGAGGACCACGACGCTGTGGCCCGCGCGCGTGAGCTGCTGCGCCGCGGCGAGACCCGACGGGCCGGACCCGACGACCGCGACCTTCTTGCCGGTGAGGGCCACCGGCACCTGCGGCGTCACCCAGCCTTCGTCGAAGGCGCGGTCGACGATCGAGATCTCGACGCGCTTGATCGTCACGGGATCGTCGTTGATCCCCAGCACGCACGCGGTTTCGCACGGCGCCGGGCACAGCGTGCCGGTGAACTCCGGGAAGTTGTTGGTCGCGTGCAGCCGTTCGATGGCCTGCTGCCAGTCCTCGCGCCAGGTCAGGGTGTTCCACTCGGGGATGAGGTTCCCGAGCGGGCAGCCCTGGTGGCAGAACGGGATCCCGCAGTCCATGCACCGGCCGGCCTGCTTCTGCAGCTTCGTCGTGGCGAAGTCTTCGTAGACCTCTCGCCAGTCCATCAGCCGCAGGTCGACCGGACGCCGCTTCGGCTCTTCGCGGGTGGTGGTCAGAAAGCCCTTGGGGTCAGCCATGTGCGGCCTCCATGATCGCCTCGTTCACGTCGCGCCCGTCGCGCTCGGCCTGCACCTGGGCGGCGAGCACGCGCTTGTAGTCCTTCGGCATGACCTTCCCGAAGCGGTCGACACCCGCGTCCCAGTCGGCCAGCAGTTCCCGCGCGACGGCGGATTCCGTTTCGTCGTAGTGCTTTTCCAGCGTCTCGCGCAGGAAGTCCGCGTCTTCGGAGTCGAGCGGGTCGAGGTCGACCATCTCCGGGTTGACGCGGTGCGCGGGCAGGTCCAGCACGTAGGCGATGCCGCCGGACATGCCGGCCGCGAAGTTGCGCCCGATCGGGCCGAGCACGACCATCCGGCCGCCGGTCATGTACTCGCCGCCGTGGTCGCCGACGCCTTCGACGACGGCCAGCGCGCCCGAGTTGCGCACGCAGAACCGCTCGCCGACCTTGCCGCGGATGAAGATCTCGCCGCTCGTGGCGCCGTAGGCGATGACGTTGCCGGCGATGATGTGGTCCTCGGCGGCGATCCGGGCGTCCTTCGACGGCCGCACGATCAGCCGGCCGCCGGAGAGGCCCTTGCCGACGTAGTCGTTGCCGTCGCCGTAGAGCCGCAGCGTGATGCCCTTCGGCACGAACGCGCCGAACGACTGGCCGGCGGTCCCGGTGAAGGTGACGTCGATGGTGTCGTCGGGCAGGCCCTCGCCGCCCCACCGCCGGGTCAGCTCCGAGCCGAGCATGGTGCCGACGGTCCGGTTGACGTTGCGGACCGGCAGTTCCAGCCGCACCTTGTCGCCGGAGTTCAACGCGCCTTCGGCCAGCTGGATCAGCGTGTTGTCCAGCGCCTTCTCCAGGCCGTGGTCCTGCAGGGTCTGCTGCAGGCGCAACCCGGCCGGGGCCATGTCCGGCACGTGGAAGATCGGCGACAGGTCGAGCCCGGACGCCTTCCAGTGCTCGATCGCCTTGCGCTTGTCGAGGAACTCGGCGTGCCCGACCGCCTCGGCGATCGACCGGAACCCGAGCTCCGCCAGGTACTCGCGCACTTCCTGGGCGATGAACTCGAAGAAGTTGACGACGTACTCGGCCTTGCCGCTGAACTTCTCGCGCAGCTTCGGGTTCTGCGTCGCCACCCCCACCGGGCACGTGTCGAGGTGGCAGACGCGCATCATGATGCAGCCCGACACCACCAGCGGCGCGGTCGCGAAACCGAACTCCTCGGCGCCGAGCAGCGCCGCGATGATGACGTCACGGCCGGTCTTGAGCTGGCCGTCGGTCTGCACCACGATCCGGTCGCGCAGCCGGTTGGCCAGCAGCGTCTGCTGCGTTTCGGCCAGGCCGAGCTCCCACGGGCCGCCGGCGTGCTTGATGGACGACAGCGGCGACGCGCCCGTCCCGCCGTCGTGACCGGAGATGAGCACGACGTCGGCGTGCGCCTTGGACACGCCCGCCGCGACCGTGCCCACGCCGACCTCGGACACGAGCTTCACGTGGATGCGCGCGTTCGGGTTGGCGTTCTTCAGGTCGTGGATCAGCTGGGCGAGGTCTTCGATCGAGTAGATGTCGTGGTGCGGCGGCGGGGAAATGAGCCCCACGCCCGGCGTCGAGAACCGCGTCTTCGCGATCCACGGGTACACCTTCGCGCCGGGCAGCTGCCCGCCTTCGCCGGGCTTCGCGCCCTGCGCCATCTTGATCTGGATGTCGTCGGCGTTGACGAGGTACTCGCTCGTGACGCCGAACCGGCCGGACGCGACCTGCTTCACGGCGCTACGCCGCTCCGGGTCGTACAGCCGCTCCGGGTCTTCGCCGCCCTCGCCGGTGTTGGACTTCCCGCCGAGGCGGTTCATCGCGATGGCGAGGGTCTGGTGCATCTCCATCGAAATCGAGCCGTAGGAGATGGCGCCGGTGGCGAACCGCTTGACGATCTCCGAGACCGGCTCGACCTCCTCGATCGGCACCGGGGCGCGCTTGCCGTACTTGAAGTCGAACAGCCCGCGCAGCGTCAGGAGCTTCTCGGCCTGGTCGTCGACGGCCTTCGTGTACTCCTTGAAGACCTCGTACTTCCCGGCCCGCGTGGAGTGCTGGAGCTTGAACACCGTCTGCGGGTTGAACAGGTGCGGCTCGCCTTCACGCCGCCACTGGTAGTCCGCGCCGGTCTCCAGCTCGCGGTGCGCGGCCCGGACGCCGTCGGCCGGGAAGGCGTACTTGTGCCGCTTCGCGACCTCGTCGGCGAGGGTCTCGAAGCCGACGCCGCCGAGGCGGGACGTCGTGCCGGTGAAGCAGTTTTCGATGACCTCTTCGCCGAGCCCGATCGCCTCGAAGATCTGCGCGCCGGTGTAGGACGCGACGGTCGAAACGCCCATCTTCGACATCGTCTTGCGGACGCCCTTGCCGAGCGCCTTGATCAGGTTCTGCGTCGCCTGCTTCGGCGTCACCCCGGGGATCAGGCCCTGGTGGGCCATCTCCTCGACGGTCGCCATCGCCAGGTACGGGTTGACCGCGGCGACGCCGTAGCCGATCAGCAGCGCGATGTGGTGCACCTCGCGCGCGTCGCCGGCCTCGACGATGAGGCCGACCTGCGTGCGCGTCTTCTCGCGGACGAGGTGGTGGTGCACCGCGCCGGTCAGCAGCAGCGACGGGATCGGCGCGTGGTGCTCGTCGACACCGCGGTCGGACAGCACGATCAGCCGGGCGCCGTCCTCGATCGCCTCGGACACCTCGGCGCGGATCTCGTCGAGCCGCTTGACCAGCGCGTCGCCGCCGCCGTGCACGTTGTAGCGGCCGAGCACGGTGACCGCCTGGAACTCCGGCAGGTCGCCGTCGTCGTTGACGTGCACCAGCTTGGCGAACTGGTCGTTGTCGAGCACCGGGAACGGCAGCACGATCCGGCGGCAGCTGGCCGCGTTGCCGTCCAGGAGGTTCGGCTCGGCGCCGATCTGGGTGCCGAGCGCGGTGACGAGCTCCTCGCGGATGGCGTCCAGCGGCGGGTTCGTGACCTGGGCGAACAGCTGGATGAAGTAGTCGAAGATCAGCCGCGGGCGGCTCGACAGGGTGGCGATCGGCGAGTCGTTGCCCATCGAGCCGATCGGCTCCGCGCCGGTGCGGGCCATCGGCTCGAGGATGGCCTCGAGCTCCTCCTCGGTGTAGCCGAACGCCTGCTGGCGGCGCACGAGCGCGGCGTGCAGCGGGACCTCGCGGTCGCGCTCGGGCAGCTCCTCCAGGTGCACGAGGCCGGCCTCGACCCACTCGTCGTACGGGTGGGCGGTGGCCAGGTCCGTCTTGACCTCTTCGTCCTCGACGATCCGGCCTTCGACGGTGTCCACGAGGAACATCCGGCCGGGCTCGAGGCGTCCCTTCCGGACGATCGTCGCCGGGTCGATGTCGAGCACGCCGACCTCGGAGGCGAGCACGACGAGGCCGTCGTCGGTCACCCAGTAGCGGCCGGGGCGCAGGCCGTTGCGGTCCAGGACCGCGCCGATCTGGCTGCCGTCGGTGAAGGCGACCAGCGCCGGGCCGTCCCACGGCTCCATCAGCGTCGAGTGGAACTCGTAGAACGCGCGCCGCGCGGGGTCCATCTCCTGGTGGTTCTCCCAGGCCTCCGGGATCATCATCAGGACGGCGTGGGGCAGCGAGCGGCCGCCGAGGTGCAGCAGCTCCAGCACCTCGTCGAAGGACGCCGAGTCGCTGGCGCCGCGGGTGATCACCGGGTAGATCCGCTTGAGGTCGCCGGGGACCAGGTCGGTCTCCAGCAGCGCCTCGCGGGCGTCCATCCAGTTGCGGTTGCCGCGCAGGGTGTTGATCTCGCCGTTGTGCGCCACGTACCGGTACGGGTGGGCCAGCGGCCACGACGGGAACGTGTTGGTGGAGAAGCGGGAGTGCACCAGGCCGATGGCGCTCGTGACGCGCTCGTCGGTGAGGTCGGCGAAGAAGCGCTCGACCTGCGGCTCGGTGAGCATTCCTTTGTAGACGATCGTGCGCGAGGACAGCGACGGGAAGTAGACGTCGTCGTCGACGAGCTCGTGCTCGGCGCGCTTGCGGACGCAGAACGCGCTGCGCTCGATGTGCAGCGGGTCCGAATGCTCCGGCTTCGGGCGGCGCGCGGCGAGGAACAGCTGCGTGAAGTGCGGCATGGTCTCGGCCGCGGTCGGCCCGCAGTGCTCGGTGTGCACCGGCAGCTCGCGCCAGCCGAGGACGCGCATGTCCTCCTCGGCGGCGATGCGCTCGATGGTCGTCATGGCCCGGCCGCGGCGCTTTTCGTCCTGCGGCAGGAAAGCCGTGCCGACGGCGTAGGTGCCCGGCTCGGGGAGCTCGAAGTCCACGACCTCGCGGTAGAACTCGTCCGGGACCTGGATCAGCAGGCCGGCGCCGTCGCCGGTGTCCGGTTCGGCGCCGCGAGCCCCGCGATGTTCCAGGTTGCGCAACGCGACCAGGGCCTTGGCGACGATCGCATGATCTCGGCGCCCGGTGAGGTCCGCGACGAAGGCGACACCGCAGGCGTCGTGTTCGTAGTCGCTCCGGTAGAGGCCCTCGGCCTCGGCGTTGCTGAGCTGCTCCCCGGACGGGGGCAGGGAACTGGCACGGTGGGTCACGGCTGGCCGCCTCCCAAGGCGTTGGCGCGACCGGTACTCACCTCATCGAGTGGTTCGAGCTGAACCGGTTAACGAAGTGGTCCGGTACCGCGATGGTCAGTCGAGAACAGTGGCTGTTGTCGGCGTTGTCGATGTCAACAAGTGCTGGATGACGCGAGGAACCGGCCGGGCGTCGATGCCCGGAACCGGACGCGATCATCTGGGAGGCCGCACAACACTGGGCAGCCGAACATGTCGGGTGCTGCGGGCGCGCACGAACCGGCCACTGTGGTGGGGGCCCGTCCGGAGCGCGCGGTGTTACTCCCGGGTTCGCCGGGTCTTATGACGATAGTGTGAATTCGCTGTTATCGACATACGTCGTTGCGCCCGGGTGGGAAATGCCACGCTTGCGTTGACGCGGCCGGGGGTAGTCCCATATGTCGGGCTGGATCTCCCGAAGTGCGGGCCGAGACGTCGCTGACCTGCGGAAACGTCCGTCCGAAGTGGCCTGGGGCGGCGGTCGGACGCCTGCTCGGGGGTGGGATGCTGGGTGCATGGCGGACTGGCCCGATGACTGATCGTTATCTCTCCGTGGCTCGCGAGGGCGTCCACGAGATCGAGATCAAGCACTCGAAGTTCCTCTGCGCGCTCGCTCCGGTGACGTCGGAAGCGGCCGCGCGCGAGTTCATCGCGGCCCGCCGGCGCGCCGATCCGGGCGCCAGGCATCACTGTCACGCCTTCGTCCTGGGGCCGGACGGCCGAACTCGGCGGTCCAGCGACGACGGCGAACCGGCCGGCACCGCGGGCACGCCGATGCTGGAAGTGCTGCGCCGCCGCGAGCTCACCGACACGGTCGCGGTGGTGACGCGCTACTTCGGCGGCGTGCTGCTGGGGGCGGGCGGGCTCATCCGCGCGTACGGTCAGTCCGTTTCGGACGCTCTGGAAGTTGTTGGTGTACTAGAACACCGGCGTCTCAGTCTGGTCGAGGTGGCGGTGAGCTACGACCGCGCGGGCCGGCTGGAGAACGACTTGCGCGCCTCGCCGTACCTGCTCCACGCGACCCGCTTCGACGAGCTGGCCCGCTTCGAGATCGGATTGGCCCCGGGCGAGGCGACGGCGTTCGAAGGGTGGCTGGCCGACCTGACGAACGGCGAAGCGGCGACGACCGAGCTCGGCGACCACTGGGTGGTCCACCGCCCCTGAGTGGTCCGGTCCGGATTCGGTTGGCGCGCAACGAACTTTCGGCGCTTCCGCGGGAGGACCCTTTCGTGGCACCATGTCCTGCCACCGAGTTCCGGTACCACCTCGATTGCCCTGACGTTGTCATCCCGGCTTCCGCCGCGTTGACAACGTTGTCATCACTGCTCTGCTCGTTCGACAACGTTGTCGCCCGGCGGAAAGCGTGCGACAAGGAGAGGAAGGGCTCATGTCCGGACCACTCTCGACGCTGCACAGACGGCTGCGCGGGGCGTTGCTCGCCGCGGTCCTCGCGGGCGCGGGGCTCGCCGCGCTGCCGGCGACACCCGCCGGCGCCGCGGCGCTCGCCCTCACGCAGTACGTGAATCCCTTCATCGGCACCGACAACAGCAACTCGCCGAACCCGGTGCCCGGCGGGGCCGGCGGCAGCACGTACCCCGGCGCGGTCGTGCCGTTCGGCATGGTGCAGTTCAGCCCGGACACCCCGACCGCGTCGCCGTCCGGCTACCGCTACAGCGACACCGGCATCGAGGAGTTCAGCCTCACCCACTTCAACGGCGCCGGCTGCGCCAACAACGAAGACCTCGGCCTGCTCCCGATCACCGGCGCGATCGGCACCTCGCCGGGCACCGGCTGGACCGGGTACGCGGGCCGCTACACCAAGGCGAACGAGTCGGCCGCGCCCGGCTACTACAAGAACAAGCTCGACACCTACAACACGACCGTCGAGCTGTCGGCCACCCAGCGGTCCGGCGCCATGAAGCTCACCTACCCGAACACGACGTCCGCGCGGCTGCTCGTCAACACCAGCCGCAGCGCGACCGGCAGCCGCAACGGCAGCATCAGCATCAGCGGCAGCCAGATCACCGGCGCGGTGACCGGCGGCGGTTTCTGCGGCTCGTCGAAGACGTACCAGATCTTCTACGTGATCCAGTTCGACCGCGCCCCGAGCGGGTTCGGCACCTGGCTCGGCAGCACGGTCAGCGCCGGAAGCTCGAGCACCAGCGGCACGAACTCCGGCGGGTACGTCACCTTCGACACCTCGAGCAACGCCACCGTGCAGGCGAAGGTCGGCATTTCGTTCGTCAGCCTGGCCAACGCCCAGGCGAACCTCGCCGCCGAGAACCCCGGCTTCGACTTCGCCGGGATCCGCGGCGCGGCCGACACGAGCTGGAACAACGTCCTCAACCGCGTCCAGGTGACCGGCGGGGCCGCCGCCGACCTCCAGAAGTTCTACACGGCGCTGTACCACGTGTTCCAGAACCCGAACATCGCCAGCGACACGAACGGCCAGTACCGCGGGTTCGACCAGGCGGTGCACACGGCGTCCCACACCGTCTACCAGAACTACTCCGGCTGGGACATCTACCGCTCGTGGGCCGCGCTGATCGGGCTCGTCGCCCCGAACGAAGCGAGCGACATCGCGAAGTCGATGGTGCTGGACGGCCAGCAGGGCGGGCTGCTGCCCAAGTGGTCGCACAACAGCAACGAGCACTTCGTGATGACCGGCGACCCCGGGCCGATCATCGTCGGCAGCATGTACGCCTTCGGCGTCCGCGGCTTCGACACCTCGGCCGCCCTGACGCTGATGGACAAGAGCTCCAACGGCGGCACCGCGCAGGGCCAGGCCATCCGCGGCCGGGAAAGCGGCTACCTCAGCCGGCACTACGTCTACGAGGACCCGTCGGACTCGCTCGAGTACTCGGCGTCGGACTTCGCGATCGCGCAGTTCGCGAAGGCGGTCGGTGACACCACGAAGTACACCACCTACATGCAGCGCGCCCAGTGGTGGCAGAACGTGTTCGGCACCGACTCGGGCTACGTCCAGCCGCGGGGGAGCGACGGCACCTGGGCGTGGCCGGTCGTGCCGTCGAGCAACAGCGGCTACACCGAGGGCAACCCCTCGCAGTACACCTGGATGGTGCCCTACAACTACCAGGGCGTGATCAACCTGATGGGGGGCCGCCAGACCGCCGTCCAGCGGCTGGACCACCACTTCACCCAGCTGAACGGCGGCCTGACCCAGCCGTACTTCTACATCGGCAACGAGCCCGAGCACGGCGTGCCGTGGGCGTACAACTACGCGGCGCACCCGCAGGGCACCAGCTCGGCGGTCCGGCGCGTGATGAACGAGTCGTTCACCACCGGCGCGGGCGGCCTGCCCGGCAACGACGACCTCGGCGCCACCTCGGCGTGGTACGTCTTCGCCGCGCTGGGCATGTACCCGGCGACGCCGGGCGCGGACGTACTGGCCCTGCACGGCCCGCTGTTCCCCTCGGCCTCCATCATCCGGCCGAGCGGGACGATCCAGATCACCGGGACCGGCGCCGGTCAGGGCGCACAGTACGTGCAGAGCGTGAGCGTCGACGGCGTTTCGACGACCAGGTCGTGGATCCGCTACGGCGACATCGCGGGCGCGTCGACGCTGAGTTACTCGATGGGCTCGTCGCCGAGCGCGTGGGGCACGGGCACCGCTGACGTCCCGCCGTCGTACAACGACGGGTTCACGCCGCCGGCCGCCGCGCCGGAGCTCGGCACCAACCTGGCGCAGGGCAAGGCGGCCACGGGCTCGGCGCCGTGCAACTCGGCCGAGGTCCCGGCCAACGCCGTCGACGGGAGCCTGGCGAACAACAGCAAGTTCTGCAGCACGGCGGCGACGAAGTACCTGCAGGTCGACCTCGGGTCGGCGCAGAACGTGTCCTCGTTCGTGGTCAAGCACGCCGGGCTCGGCGGCGAAACCACGAGCTGGAACACCGGCGCCTTCACCATCCAGACGTCGACCGACGGCTCGACGTGGACCACGGTCGCGTCGGTGTCCGGGGCCCGGGCGAGCCGCACCTACCACCCGATCACCACGCGGTCGGCGCGGTACGTGAAGCTCAACCTGACGACCCCGGCCAACGACGGCAACGGCGCGGCCCGGATCTACGAGTTCGAGGTCTACCGCTGACCCACCGGTCGTGAGTGGGAAACAGTGTTCTAACCCTGTTTCCCACTCACGACCGGCTGCGGCAGACCACGTACCCGCACCAGTTCACCAGCCCGGGAGGGGCCATGACCTCGATCGCGCCCGCCGCGCCGCCCGCCGCCGTTCCGGTGGCGCGAGTGCTGCCGCGCTGGTCGGCCCGCGCGTACGCCGGCGCCGACCGGGCGGAAGTGCTCGCGCTGTTCGCCGACCCCGGCTTCTTCTTCCGCACCGACCGGCCGGACACGCGCCCGGAGTGGGAGATCGACCGGCTGCTCGGCGACGACACGCGCGTGCTCCTCGCCGACGGCGTGCCCGTCGGCCTCTACGCCCTCGAACACGAGGGCAGCGAGCACGGCTGCCACTACGTTCTGCACCTGCGCCTGCGGTCCGGCGCCCCGCCGCACTGGTGGCGGGCGGCCTACCGCGAGATCGTGCGGGCCCTGCGGTGGCGGCACGAGGTGGTGCGGCTTTCGGTCCGGTTCCCCGAGTTCGACCCGGCCGGCCTCGCCTTCGCGCGGTCCGCCGGGCTCACCGAAGAGGGCACGCTCGCCGGCGTGACCACCCACGAAGGCCGTCGCCGCGGCACGGTCTTCTTCTCCCAGGTCTGGGCGGAGTCATGACCCTGCGCGGATACCGCGGCACCGACCGCGACCTGCTGACCGGGCCCTGGCTCGCCGGCGAACTGCTCGGCCTGCCGCTCCCGGACTGGCCCGCCCTCGCCGACCCGGCCGAGGTGCCCCCGCCCGCCGGCCACGACGAAGAGCTGTGCGTCACCGACAGCGCCTTCGTCCGCTACACCGAAATCGACTGGGTGCACCGGCGGGCCCGCCTCGAACTCGGCGTCCACACTCCACTGTCCGAAGTGGACGATATCCTGCGGGAGGCGGTCGAGCACGGCTTCACCGGCCTGAACCTGCGGCGCCTGTACGGCTGGGTCACCCCGGTCACCCGGCCCGCCACCGGCGCGCTGACCGCGGCCGGGTTCCGGCGCGAGGCGGTCGTCCCGGCCGCCACCTGGTTCGACGGCGCACCCGCCGCACGGGAGATCTGGGGGACGATCCGCCATGACTGAGCTGAGACCGCTTTCACCCGCCGAAGCGGCGCAGGGCCTGCGCCGCGCGGGCGAGGCCGCGCGCGGGTTCCTCGGCACCGACCCGGTGACCCAGAACGACGCCCTGCTCGTGCGGGAGCTCGTCCGCCGCGAAGCCCAGGTGTACGCCGCCGGCGGCGCGCTGGTCGGCTGCGTGCCGAACCGGGCGCAGCCGCGGCAGGCGTACGTCTCGAGCACGTCCGCCGGGCCCGAGCCGGTGCGCGCGCTGCTCGGGCACCTGACCACCTACCAGCGGCGGACGTCGTTCGTCGCGCTGGTCCCGGAGGCCGGCGCCGCCGCCTTCGCCGGCGCCGGGTTCGCGCGCACCGGCGTGCTGCCCGGCTACCGCTACGCCGGCCACGCCTTCCACGACGTGCTGGTCCTGGTGAAGGAGGAACCATGCCGATCGTGACCGTCCGGCACTTCACCGAGGAGGACGTCCCGCTGCGCACCGAACTGCTGCGCGAAGCGCGGTTCGCGGCCAACCTCACCGACTTCGCCGTCGGCTCGGACGACGACGGCCTGCAGGCCCGCCAGCTCCGCACCATCACCGAAGAGCACCGCACCAAGCGGATCTTCACCGTGTGCGGCCCGCACGACCGCGTGCTGGGGTTCGCCTGGATCACCTCGATCGACTGGCGCGCGCAGTGCTGCGAGCTGTCCTTCGGCGTGCTGCCGCGCGACCGCGGGCTCGGCGCGTTCGCCGTCTACGCCGTGCACAAGCACCTGCGCGACGAGCTCAACATGCGCGTGATCGTCAACCAGGTCTACACGCACAACACCATGTTCCTGTCCGCCGAGGCCCTCGAAGCCCAGCACCAGGTGCGGTGCGAACGGGACTCCCACACCGTCGGCGAATGGCGCACGGCGTGCTACTGGACGCTGTCCGACGAGGACATCCGGGCACACCAGGACTCCGCCGAAGAACGCCGCCGCGAGCTGGCCGAGCGGATCCGCGAGCGCATCGAGGCCCGGTCGTGACCGGGCGGGCCGGGTACCTGCGCACGCCCGCGGTCTCCGGCGGCACCCTCTACTTCGCGTGCGAGGACGACCTGTGGTCGGTGCCGGCCGAGGGCGGCCGGGCGCACCGCCTGACCGCGGGCCCCGGCGAGGCCCGCCGGCCGCGGATTTCCCCGGACGGCACCGAAATCGCGTTCGTCGGCACCGACGACGGCCCGGCCGAGGTGTACGTCATGCCCGCCGAGGGCGGCCGGCCGCGCCGGCTGACCCACCAGGCGGGCCGCTGCCTCACCGTCGGCTGGCACCCGCACACCGGCGAGGTGCTCTACGCCACCGACGCCGAACAGCCGTCCGGCTTCGGCGCGCGCCTGTTCTCGGTGCCGTCCGCGGGCGGTCCCGCGCGGCCGCTGCGGCTCGGCCCGGCCGACACGATCGCTTTCGGCGACGGCGGCGTCGTCGTCGGCCGCAACACCGCGGATCCCGCGCGGTGGAAGCGCTACCGCGGCGGCGGCACCGGCGAGCTGTGGTACGCCGAGGAGGAATCCGGGCCCTTCACCCGGCTCGTCGCGCTGCCCGGGAACGTCGCCGACCCCTGCTGGGCCGGTGGCCGCGTCCACTTCATCAGCGACCACGAGGGCATCGGCAACGTCTACTCGTGCCGGCCCGACGGCACCGACCTGCGCCGCCACACCGACCACCACGACCACTTCGCGCGCGGGCTCACCACCGACGGCACCCGGCTGGTCTACACCGCGGGCGCCCGGCTGCACCTGCTGGACGAGCTCGGCGCCCGGCCGGTCGAGGTGGACCTGGGCGGCGCGGCACCCCAGCGCGGCCGCCGCTTCGCCCCCGCGGGCGAGTACCTCGACGGCGCGCGGCTGTCCCCCGACGGCACCCGGCTCGCGGTGACCGCCCGCGGCAAGGCGTTCACCTTCGCGCACTGGTCGGGTCCGGTCCGCGGGCACGGCAGCGCCGACGGCGTCCGCTACCGGCTGCTGCGGTGGCTGGCCGGCGGGCGGCAGCTGGTCGCCGTGGCCGCCGACGAGAGCCCGGACGAGCGGATCGTGCTGATGGACGCCGAGGGCGGCGAGGACGCCCCGGTGCTCGTGGCCGGCGGCGTCGGGCACATCACCGAGCTGACCGCCTCCCCCGCGTCCGGGCTCGTCGCCTTCGCCACCAGCCGCCAGCGCGTGTGGATCGTGGACACCGCCGACGTCCTCCCCCGGCCCCGGCTGCTCGACGCGAGCCGGCACGAGCGCATCGAGGACCTCGCCTGGTCGCCCGACGGCCGCTGGCTGGCCTACACGTTCCCCGAGTCGCCGCGCACGTCGTCGATCAAGCTCGCCGACACCACCACCGGGCGCACCCACCGGGTCACCGAGCCGGTGGTACGCGACGCCCGCCCGGCGTTCGACCCCTCCGGGCGGTACCTGTACTTCCTCGGCCAGCGCGATCTCACACCGGAGCTCGACCAGGTGCAGTTCGACGTCGGGTTCCCGTTCGGGTCCCGGCCGTACCTGGTCACGCTGCGGGCGGACGACCCGTCGCCGTTCGAGGCCCGGGCCGCCGTACCCGGCCAGGCACTGCCCGCCCCGCGCGGCGACGGCCGGGTCGAGATCGACCTCGACGGCATTTCCCGGCGCGTCGCGGCGTTCCCGGTACCCGAAGGCCGCTACAGCGACATCGGCGCCCTCCCCGGCCGCGTGCTGCTGCTCTCGGTACCGCTCGCGGCACCCGACCCGGCGCACCCGGGCTCCGGCGCCGAGGGCACGGTGTCCCTGGTGGAGCTGACCTCCGGCCAGGTCACCGCGGGCTGCCTCGGCCCGGTCGACGAGCTGGACGTCCGGGGTGACGTCGTGCTGCACCGCACCGACAGCCGGCTGCGGGTACTGCGCGCCGACGCCGCCGGCGACCCACCCGACGGCGAGGAACCGGGCCCGGCCACCGGCTGGGTCGACCTCGGGCGCGTCAAGGTCCCGTTCGACCCGTCCGCGGAATGGCGGCAGATGTTCCGCGAGGCGTGGCGGCTGCAGCGCGAAGGCTACTGGGACGCGCGGATGTCCGGCCTCGACTGGGACGCGGTGTACGACCGGTACGCACCGCTCGCGGAGCTGGTGTCGTGCCGCGCCGAGCTGTCGGACCTGATCTGGGAGCTGCACGGCGAACTCGGCACCTCGCACGCGTTCGAGCGCGGCGGCGAGTACCGCGCCGGGCCGGACGAGGCCCAGGGCTTCCTCGGCGTCGACTGGGACACCACCCCGGACGGCTCGCAGTGGCGGATCGCCCGGATCCTGCGCGGCGACCCGTGGAACCCGAAAGCCGGCTCGCCGTGCGCCCGGCTCGGCGCGGACATCCGCGCGGGCGACGCGGTGATCGCGGTCAACGGGCGGCGGGTCGGCCCCGCGGGGCCGGGCGAGCTCCTGGTCGGGCAGGCCGACCGCGAGGTGGAGCTGACCGTCCGGCGCGCCGGGGCCGAGCACCGCGTGGTCGTGCGGGCGTGCGCGAGCGAGGCGCGCGCACGGTACCTGGACTGGGCCGAGGGCAACCGCGCCTACGTGCGGGCGGTGTCCGGCGAACGGCTGGGGTACCTGCACGTGCCCGACATGACGCGCAGCGGGTACGCCGACTTCGTCCGCGGGTTCCTGACCGAGCTCGACCGCGACGGCCTGATCGTCGACGTCCGGTTCAACACCGGCGGGCACGTGTCGCCGCTGCTGCTCGACCGGCTCGCCCGGCGCCGCACCGGCACCGAGCACGGCCGCTGGAGCGGGATGGCGCCCTACCCCACCGAGTCGCCGCGCGGCCCGATGGCGACGCTGCTCAACGAGCACACCGGGTCCGACGGCGAGATCTTCGCGCACGTCTTCCGCGCGCTCGGGCTGGGCCCGCTGATCGGGCGGCGCAGCTGGGGCGGGGTGATCGCGACCTGGCCGCGGCACCGGCTGGTGGACGGCACGGTCACGACCCAGCCGGAGTTCCGCTACCGGTTCGGCGACGCGGGTGGTTCGCTGGAGAACCACGGCGTGGAACCCGACCTGGCGGTGGTGCCGGCCCCGGACCGGCTGCTGCCGGGCGAGGACGACCAGCTCGCGGCGGCCGTCGCGCACCTGCTGGCGGAGCTGGGCACGCCGTCGGACGAGCTGCCCGCGCCGCGGGCGGCCCTGCTGCTGCCGCAGGCGCCATGAGCGTCGACGTCTGGCTGGTGCCGGTCCGCCCCCGGCCGGCGTGGCTCGGGCTCCTGTCCGAGCCCGAACGCGCCCGCGCCGCCCGCCTGGCGGCCGCGGACGTGTTCACGGCTTCCCGCGCGCTGCAACGCCTTTGGGGCGCCTCGGTGCTCGGCGTGGCGCCGTCGGCGGTGGTGATCGACCGGTCGTGCGAGCACTGCGGCGACCCCGCGCACGGCCGGCCGCGGCTGGCCGGGGCCCCGTCGTTTTCGGTGTCGCACACGAGCCGGTGGCTGCTGCTCGCGACGGCGGAGGCGGGCCTGATCGGCGCGGACATCGAGGACCCGGCCGCGGCGGCCGACCCGGCCGGGCTGGCGGGGGTGGTCCTGTCGGCGGCCGAGCACCGGGAGTTCGCGGCGGCGCCGCCGGCGGAACGGCCCGGGCGCCTGCTGACGGCGTGGACGCGCAAGGAGGCGGCGATGAAACTCGCCGGGCTGGGCCTGGCGGCGGCCCCGGCGCGGGTGGACGTGCGGGGGTCCCTCGCCCGTTCGGGGGTACCCGGATGGCCGCAGGAACCCGTCTGCCTCCGTTCGCTGCCGGTGCCCGGAGGGCACGTGGCGGCGCTGGCGACGACCGTGCCCGTGCGGGCCGTACACCGCCGTGACCTGGCCGAACTCACCGCACCGGAGTTCGCGGGACGGCGGTGAGCCCCCAGGATCGGAGACAGACCCCAGACCGGGGTACCCAATCTGGGTAGGAGTTACCCATGCGCCCGCATCTCCCAGGATGCGAGTCTCATCGGCGTGAGCCAGACAGTGGAACGTCCCGAGCAGGCCCCCCGCGAGGCACCGGCGTGGTGGACCGCCGCCCGCCTCCCCGGTGAGGCCGGCGAGAGCAGGCCCGGCTGGGCGCTGCTCGCCGAGGACGTCCTGGCTGCCCTGCCCGCCGAAGGTGACTGGCCCGCCCCCGCCGACTCCGACGGCGACCGCGTCTTCCGCCACGCCGTGCTGCCCTTCCTGGCCGCCACCCGCGAACTGCTGGTGGAGCGCGTGCCCGCCGCGGGTCGGGTCTGGCCGGGTGTCGAAACCTGGCTCGGCGGGCAGCTCACCTCGCTCGCCGCCCGCACCTTCGTGCTGGAACTGCACACGGCGAAGAAGGCCGGTCTGCTGCGCGGCGCCACCGGGCGCGACCGCTTCGTCGACTTCCTGCGCCTGCTCGGCAGCCGCGGGCACCTCACCGGGGTGCTGACCCGCCACCCGCTGCTGGCCCGGCTGCTCGCCGAGACCTGCCTGCGCACCGCCGACGCCGTGGCCGAGCTGCTCACGCGGTTCGCCGCCGACCGCGCCGAGCTGCGCGCCGGCCTCCTGGCCGGCAGCGCCGCCGAGCTGGCCGAGGTCACGCTGGGCGCGGGTGACGTGCACTCCGGTGGCCGGGCGGTGGCCGTGCTCGGCTTCGCCGACGGGCGGCGGCTGGTCTACAAGCCGCGGCCGCTCGGCCTGCTCGCCCGGTGGGGCGACCTGCTGCGCTGGTTCGCACAGGCGCGCCCGGGGCTCGCTCCGCGCCCGCTGGGCGTGCTGGCCCGCGACGGCTACGGCTGGGCGGAGTACGTGCCCGCGCGGCCGTGCGCCGACCAGGCCGGGGTCGAGCTGTTCTACCGCCGCCAAGGCGCCCTGCTCGCCCTGCTCTACGCCCTCGACGCCACCGACATGCACTGCGAGAACCTCATCGCCTCCGGCGACCAGCCGATGCTCGTCGACGTCGAAACCCTGTTCCACCCCGCGTTCACCGCGCTCACCCGCAACGGCCCCGACCCGGCCGCGGCTGCGCTGCGCCGCTCGGTCGCCCGCACCGCCCTGCTGCCGACGCTGATGCTCGGCGAGCACGGCGCGCTCGACGTGTCGGCCTTCGGCGGCGGCAACGGCGAACCGAGCCCGGTCGAGGTGCCGCACTGGGTCGGCGCCGGAACCGACGAGATGCGCCTGGCCCGCGGGCCGCTGCCCTACGCCGGCGGCGCGAACCGCCCGGTGCTCGCCGGCGCCGAGGTCGACGCCGGGATGTACCGGCAGAGCCTGCTGAGCGGGTTCCGCGCCGCCTACGAGTCACTGGTGGACCGCCGCGAAGAGCTGCTCGGCGGCGTGCTGGACGCGTTCGCCGCCGAGGAGATCCGCCTGGTCATGCGGCCGACCCAGGTGTACGTGACGCTGCTGACCGCCGCGACGCACCCGGCGCACCTCACCGCGGGCGCCGCCCGGCCCGAGGCGTTCGCCTCGCTCGCCGACGACCACGGGAAGGCCCACCTGCCCGCGCTCGTGCCCCACGAGGTCACCGAGCTGTGCGCCGGGGACGTGCCGGTGTTCACCGCCGCCGCGGGGTCGGTCGACGTCACCACCGGCACCGGCACGGTGCTGCCCGGCCTGCTCGCCGCCAGCGGCCTCGACCAGGCCCGCGCCAAGATCGCCCAGCTGTGCGCGGAGGACCTGCGCGAGCAGGAGTGGTTCGTCGAGGCCACGCTCGCCACCCGCCGCCCGGAGGTCCGCCACCGCGCGGGCGCGCCGCTGCCCGGCGCGGTCGCCGCCGTCGTCCCCGACAGCCAGCACCTGCTCGCGCTGGCCTCGGCGATCGGCGACGACCTCGTCGCCCGCGCCGCCCACGACGACGGCCGGGCCAACTGGGTCGGCCTGGAACTGCTCGACGGCCGGCACTGGCTGGTGCTGCCGATGGGCGCCGGGCTCGCCGAGGGCTACTGCGGCACCGCGCTGTTCCTGGCCCAGCTCGGCCGGCTCACCGGCACCGCCCGGTACTCCGAGCTGGCCGCCAAGGCCGTGCGCACGCTGCCGATGCTCGTCGAGGTCCTCGCCGAACACCCCGAGCTGGCCCGCGAAGTCGGCTCCGGCGGCTTCTTCGGCCTGGGCGGCATCTGTTACGCCGTCGCCCGCCTGGCCTCACTGCTCGGCGACCGCGCCCTGGCCGCCTGCCTGCCCGCCGCGATCGCCGCGACGGCCGCCGCCGACACGGCCGCACCCGCGGGCGTCGGCGAAGGCACCGCGGGCGCGCTCGCCGCGATGCACGCCGTGCACGCGGAAAGCGGGCTGCCCGAAGCGGCCGAGCTGGCCGCCACGCTCTCCCGGCGCCTCGCCGGTGCCCCGCGGCCCGCCGCCCCCGGCTTCCTGTGGGGCGCGGCGGGCGTCGACTGGGCGCTCGGCCGGGGCGGCCGGACCGCGGTGGACCCGGTGTCCGGCGACCTGGGCTGGTGCTCGGGCGTCGCCGGCCGGATCCTCGCCGCGGCCGCCGCGCGCGGGCCCGCCGGGCCGCCGCCCGGCGCCGCCACGCAGGCCGCGGACAGCTTCTCGGCCGCGGTGGCCGCCCGGCCGCCGTCGTCCGACCAATCCCTCTGCCACGGCGAGCTCGGCACCCTGGAAGCGCTCGTGGTGCTGGCCGGGCAGGGACACGAACCGTCGGTCTCCGCGTTGCGGAGGGCGACTTCGCGCCTCGTGGGCGCAGTCGAAGGACACGGGCTCCAGTGCGGCACGCCGCACGGGGTAGCGAGCCCTGGCCTGCTAACCGGAACCGGGGGTATCGGTTTCGGGTTGCTGCGGGCCGGTTTTGCCGAACAGGTTCCGTCGGTTCTCCTGCTCGAGCCGTCGGGACGTCCTCAGTAATTGCCTCGGAACACACCTCATCCTGGGAGTGCAGATGCGCAACGACAACGCCGGCGAATTCGACGCGACCACCGCCGGCTCCGAGGTGGACAACCCGCTCGGCGACGCCACGCCGGGCGCGGAGCCCGCCGGCAGAACGAAGATCGGTGTCCGGGCGGGGATTCTCGCCGGCCTGACCCTCGGCGTGGCCACCGCCGCGGTGGTCACGATGGACATCAGCACGGTGGTGAGCAACCACACGCACGCGTGACGTGTCCGTCGCGGTACAAAGCGTGACAACAACCCGAATCCTGCCGTCCGAACAGTGGAATCTTCACCGGAAGAACACCGAATCCGTAGGTCCGGTCTCTAAGGTTGGCGCATGCGCACCCGTGCCCCCGCTCTCGTCGGCCGAGGAACGGAGATCGACGAGATCGAGCGGGTGTTGGCCGACGCTCGCCGCTCGTCCGGATCGGCGGTGTTCGTCACCGGGGAACCCGGGATAGGCAAAACCCGGCTCGCCGCCGAAGCGGTGGGCCGCGCCCTGGATGCGGGGCTGGTGGTGCTGCGGGGCCGCGGCAGCACCACCGGGCCCGCCGTACCGTTCCGGGCGCTCACCGAAGCGCTGCTGTCGCTGGCCCGCACCGGCGGCCACGAGCTGGTCGAACAGCTCGGGCCGTACCGGTCGGTGCTGGGCAGGCTCATCCCCGACTGGGCCGCCGGCGCCGACACCGCGGGCGACTCCTCGCTGGTCGTGCTGGCCGAGGCGACGCTGCGGCTCACCGGGCTGGCCGGGGCGGGCCGAGGCTGCCTCTTCGTCGTCGACGACCTGCAGGACTCCGACGTCGAAACCCTGGCCGTGGTGGAGTACCTGGCCGCCAACGTCCGCACGCAGCCCGTGGTCGTCCTGGCCACGCTGCGCGCCGAGCCCTCGCCCGCGCTGGAGTCGGCCCACGCCGTCGCCCGGCGCGGCGAGGGGTTCCTCATGCCGTTGGACAGCCTCGGCCCCGCCGAGGTGCGGGAGGTGGTGGCCTCGTCGCTCGGCGCCGAACCGGGCCAGGTGTCCGCCGACGTGGCCGAGCGCCTCTTCGCCGACAGCGCGGGCAACCCGCTGGTCGTCGAGGAACTGCTGCACAGCATGGTGGCCGCGGGCGAGCTGGTGAACGGCGCGGCGGGCTGGCGGTTCACCGGCCACAGCCGCGGCGCGGTGCCCTCGACGCTCGTCACGATCATCACCCGCCGCGCCGACCGCCTCGGCGAGCGCGGCAAGCAGCTGCTGGCCATCGCCGCGGTGCTCGGCCGCCGGTTCCCGCTTTCGGTGGTGCAGCGGGTCAGCGAGCTGGACGACCACAGCCTGTTCGGGCACCTGCAGTCCGCCGTCGCCGCGCAGCTGCTGATCGCCGACGAGCGCGGCGAAGACTGGTACGCCTTCCGCCACCCGCTCACCGCCGAAGCGCTGCTCACCCTGCTCAACCCGGCCGAACGCGTGGCGCTGTCGGCGAAGGCGGCCGACGCCGTGGTGGAGCTGCACCCCGACCTGCCGGGCGAGCTGTGCAGCCTCGCCGCGTCGCTGCGGCTGGGCGCCGGGGACCGCTGGGCGGCCGCCGACCTGTACCGCGAAGCCGCCCGCCGGGCGCTGGCCGAAGGCGCGCCGGGGTCGGCGATCGCCGTGCTGGAGCACGCGGTGAACCTGCTCGGCGACGACGCCGGCCGCGGCGGCGAACAGGCCGGGCGGTACCGGGACCTGCTGGAGCTGCTGCTGTTCGCGCTGGCGGAGGCGGGCCAGTTCGACCGCGCGGTGAAGGTCGCCGGCTCGCTGCGGCCGGCCGACGGCCGCGACCGCGCCCGCCAGATCCGCGTCCACGTGCGGCTGGCGTGGGCGGCGCAGGTCGCCGGCCGCTGGGCGGAGGGCTTCGAGCAGGTCGCCGCGGCCCGGGCGCTGCTGCCCGGGGAAGGGGCGGACGAGGAGGCCGTCGCGGTCGACGCGGTGGACGCATACCTGTCGATGTCCGGCCCGGCCCCCGACCGGGTGCGCCGCAGCGAAGAGCTGGCCCGCCGCGCGGTCGCCGGGGCCGAGCGGATCGGCTCGCCGTCGACGGCGTGCCAGGCGCTCTACGCGGTCGGGTTCGTCGTGCGCGAGCGGGACATGACCGAGTCGGACGAGTGCTTCCGGCGGATGCTCGACAGCGCCGCCGAGCACCGGCTGACGAACTGGCGCAACTACGCCCTGGTCGGCCTGGGCGGCAACGCCTGGCTGTCCGAAGCGGACCCGTCCGGCTTGGAGACCGCGCGCGCCGAGGCGTTGCGCACGGGCGGGATCAGCCTGGCCTACAACGCGGAAGCGGTGCTGGGCCTCAATTCCGTGCTGTGCGGCCGGTTCGGCGAGGCCGAACAACGGCTGGACGCGTGTTACGCGGAGGCGTCGCGGATCAAGCTGTTCGCGGTCAGCCGGTACGTCCAGATGGCACAGGCGGTCCTGGCGGGCCACCGCGGCGACCGGCGCACGATGGAGTCCGCCCTCGCCGCGTTCCGGCGCGACGGCGGCGACACCGGCCCCGAGGCACCGCTCGCCCGCGGTCTCGCCCAGGTGTTCTGCTCGCTGCTGGAGGAGGACCGCGACACCGCGCGCGCCGAGCTGGAGACGCTCGCGGCCGACCAGGCCCGCCAGCAGAGCACGTTCCACCTGGCGGGCACGCACGGCCTGAAGCTCCTGCTCGACGTCATCGCGGGCGACGCCGGCTGGGACGACCACCGCCGCGTCGCCGCCGGAGCGGCCGGCGGAATGCGCTGGAACCGCCAGTTCGTCCTGCTGGCCGAGGCGGTCCTGCACGGCCACGACCACGCCCCCGACGCGGCCGCGACGGCGATGCACCGGGCGGCGCAGGCGGCCACCCCGTTCGGCATCGCCCGCCCCCTGGGCCTGCGCCTGGCCGCGGAACCGGCGGTCGACCACGGCTGGGGCGAACCGGCGGACTGGCTCCGCGAAGCCGAAAGCCGCTTCCACGGCGCGGACGTGATCCCGGTGGCCAGCGCGTGCCGGGCGTTGCTGCGCCGGGCCGGGGCATCGGTGCAGCAGCGCCGCACGGGGACGGAACGGGTGCCGGAGAGCCTGCGCTCGATCGGCGTGACACTGCGCGAGTACGAGGTCTTCGAGCTGCTGGCGTTCCGGCTGAGCAACAAGGCACTGGCGGCACGCCTGCACATTTCACCGCGTACGGTGGAGAAGCACGTGGCGGCGCTGCTGATGAAGACGTCGGTCCGCGACCGGGCCGAGCTGGCCACCTTCGCGGCCGAACACTCGTCGGCGTCAGAGGTCTGACCCACGACCGGATTCCGTTCCCCGAGCAACGCCCGCCGCAAGGTCCCTTCGCCGGCGCGACCACCCACCTGCCCGGTCTTCCGCGCAGAACGAGCGGCGGACTCGGCCCGCGACCACCGAGCTGGCCACCTTTGCGGCCGAACACTCATCCACGTCAGAACTCTGACCCCGCGGCCGAATCCCGCCCGCCGAGCTGTCGCCAGCGCGACTGCCCGCGCGTCGGTCCCCCGCGCAGGACGAAGAACCAGCAGACGTCGGTCCGCGACCGGGCCGAGCTGGCCACCTTCGCGGCCGAACACTCGTCGGCGTCAGAGGTCTGACCCGCCCAGCAGCGCCCGGCGCAACGGCTCCCGCCACTCCCCCCGGTCCACGTCGTACGCGCCGAAGTCCGTCCCGAACTCCCAATACGCCCAGCTCATGCCAAGACGCTCGGCCTCCGCCCGGACGCACGCCGTCCATCGTGCGCGGGAGTCCATGTCCGCGGCCGAGAACGCCCCGAACTCGCCGATGAACACCGGCCGCCCGTGGTCCCGGCCCCACGCCGCGACCTGGGCCAGGTCGTCACGAACGGCGGCTTCGTCGGCCGCGCCGCCCCAGGGGCGGCCGAGCCAGCGCTGCGCTCCGTCGACCCAGCCGGCGCCCTGGTGGGTGAACTCGAACGGTGCGTAGTAGTGGACCGTGGCGAGCACGTTGCGGTCGTCGGGCACGGCGAGCGACGGCAGCGCCGCCGGGCTGTTCATCTCGGCCGGCCCGATGATCACCGTGCGCTCGGGGTCCGCCGCACGGACGACCGCGAGCGCCTCCGCCAGCACGGCGTTCCACCGCTGGGCGGTCAGCTGCCCGCGCGGCTCGTTGAGCAGTTCGAACCACAGCCGCCCGGGGTGGCCGGCGTAGCGGGCCGCGATCTGCCGCCAGAGCGCCAGAAACCGGGGCCGCTGCTCGTCCGGTGCGGCGCAGAGCCCGTCGTAGTGGTGGACGTCGACCACCACCCGCAGTCCGCGGTCGAGCGCCGCGCGCACGCCCGCGTCGACGCGCCGGAAGAACGCCGGGTCGATGGCGTACGGCGGCTCGGACGCCGCGTGGGCCGACCACCGGACGGGCAGGCGGACCGTGTCGAAACCGGCCTCGGCCACCTCGTCGAAGTACCGCTCGCGCAGCGGCAGCCCGGGGCCGCCGCCCAGCGCGTCGAGCGCGTTGCCGAAGTTGATGCCGCGCCCGAGCTCCCCGTTCGTTGCCACGGGAGGAAAACGCCGCCGTGGCCGGTGGTGTTCCCGTGGGTGTCACCCGACCCGGTGCCGTGGGCCGCGGTTCCGTTCCGTCGCGCGGGTTCCGGGGCAGTCCCCGCCCGACGGGAAAACCGGCTCCGGAACAGGAGAATCGCCATGCGACGCAGCATTGCCACGATCAGTGCCCTGGTGTTGACGACCGGAGTCCTCTTCGGAGCGGAAGGCCTCGCTTCGGCCCAAGCGGAACCCGGGCCGCTGCGGTGCGTGGGCAGTTCGCTCGAAATGTTCGCCACCAACGCCCTCTGCGTCGTCCCGCGCACCTACCCCGTCCTCCTGATCCCGGCTTCCTGACGCGCTAGCCCAGTGCGGCGTCCATCGACCGCGTCGGGATCGCGTCCAGTGCGGCCAGGGTCTCGCCGTCGAACGTGATCCCGGCGGCGGCGATGTTCGCCTCGAGGTGCGGCAGGCTCGCAGTGCCCGGGATGAGGTGGACGTTCGGGGCGTGCTGCAGCAGCCAGGCCAGCCCGATCTGTTCCGGGGTGTGGCCGAAGGCCCGCGCGGCGGCCTGCACCGCGGGCTCGCCGGTCACCTTCGGCAAGCCGGGGAACGCGCCGCCCAGCGGGAAGAACGGGACCCAGGCGATGTCCTCCGCGGCGCACAGCTCCAGCATTTCCTCGTCGTCGCGGCTGACCAGGCTGTAGGCGTTCTGAACGCACGCGATGCCGGCCGGCAGGGCCCGGCGCAGGACGTCGAGGGTGACGCTGCTGAGCCCGATCGCGCCGATCTTGCCTTCGTCGCGCAGGGCCGTCATCACCGCGAGCTGGTCGTCGAGGTCGACGACCTGGTCGCCTTCGGCGATCAAGCCGGGGCCCCGGTCGGCGCGGCGCAGGTTCACCAGCGGGATGCGGTCGAGCCCGAGCGCGCGCAGGTTGTCCTCCACGCTCGCGCGCAGGTTTTCGGGGCGCTGGGCGAGCCGGATCGGCGGGGCGGCGCCGGGGTCCGGGTCGGCCCCGACCTTGCTGGCGACCAGGAAGTCGTCGCCGGCCCGCAGGGCGTCGCGCAGGACGCCGTTGACGAAGCCGTTGCCGTAGAACTGGGCCGTGTCGACGTGGTCGACGCCGAGCTCGACGGCTCGGCGCAGCAACGCGACGGCCGCGGCACGGTCGTCGCGCAGGCGCTCGAGCTGCATCGCCCCGAAGCCGACGCGGAAGACGGTGCGGCCGGCGAGCGCGGCGCGTGCGGTGGAAGGCATGGGGTGTCCCCGTCCTCGTGCGATGATGGTGAAGCGGAGGAACCTCCGTTCAGCTCGACCGTAGCACAACCGGAGGTGCCTCCGCTTTGCCGTCACCCGAATCCGGCCGGCCCGTGCGCTCCGACGCGCGCCGCAACCGGGACAAGCTCGTCGCGGTCGCGCGGGCCGCGTTCGCCGTCGCGGACGGAACCGTCGCGCTCGAAGCCGTCGCCCGCGAGGCCGGGGTGGGGATCGGCACGCTCTACCGGCACTTCCCGACCCGCGAAGCCCTGGTCGAAGCCGTTTACGCCGCCGAACTCGACGACGTCACCGCGGGCGCACCGGCCTTGCTCGAACAGCTCCCGCCCGAGAAGGCCCTGCGCGCCTGGATGGACCGCTACGCCGCGTTCGTGGCGACGAAACGCGGGATGGCGGACGTCCTGCGCGCCGGCGTGGCGTCGGGCCGCATCGCGACACCGGCGACGCGGCAGCGCATCACCGCCGCGATCGCCGCGATCCTCGACGCGGGAGCGGCGGCGGGCACCCTGCGCGCCGTCGCCGACCCGGAGGACGTCACGCTGCTGCTGCTCGGCGTGTTCCTGTCCACCTCGGCCGCGCCGGACCCCGAGCGGACCGGCCGGATGCTCGACCTGCTCGTCGACGCCCTGCGCCCCTGACCGCGTCAGCCCACCCGCACCGGGAAGTCCGGCAGCGTCAGCGCCGAATGCTCGGGCCGCGGCGCGCTCGCCGGCGCCAAGGACAGCTGCCGGAGCGCCGCGTTGCGCGCTTCGAGTGCCTCCGCGGTGGCCGGGAAGAGCGTCGCCTGGCCTTCGCCGACCATGGCCTGGTTGCGCTCGACGAAGTCCCGCACCCGGTTCTCGTATGCCGCGAAGGCCGCTTCGTGGTCGGGGATGGTCGCCAGGGCGTGGCCGAGCGCGTACGCGCCCACGAGGGCGAGGCTGGTGCCCTGGCCAGTCAGGAACGACGGCGCGTACGCCGCGTCGCCCACCAGCGCGACGCGGCCCGACGACCAGCGCGGCAGGTGGATCTGGCTGACCACGTCGAAGAACAGGTCGTCGGCTTCGCGCATCGCCTCGACCATGCCCGGGATCTCCCAGCCGTCACCGGCGAAGGTGCGGGCGACCAGGTCGCGCTGGGCCTCCGGGTTCCGGAACGCCTCGATCGGCGGCTCCGGCCGCGTGAACACCAGGAAACCGTGGACCACCTCGCTGCCGAGCACCGCGTACAGCGCCGCGCCCTTGCCGGGCGTGGTCCAGGTGACGCCCTCGCGGACCAGGCCGAAGTCGTTGGGCAGGGTGAACCCGGCGAAGCTGTAGCCGAGGTAGTGGTGGAACTGCGCCTCGTCGCCGAGGACCAGCCCTCGGGTGTTCGAATGCAGGCCGTCGGCGCCGAACACCAGGTCGTAGGTCTCCCGGCGGCCGCTGCGGAAGGTGACGTCGACGCCGTCTTCGTGCTGCATGAGCGTCTCGACGGTGTCGCCGAACCGGACGTCCGCGTCGTCGCGCACCAGGTCGTACAGCGCGTGGATCAGGTCACCCCGGCGGATTTCGAGGTCTTCGCCGTCGGCGCCGCGGATCACGACGTTCGGGTCCAGGGACGCCACCTCGCTGCCGTCGACGTCGAGGAAAGTCAGCCGCCGGGTGGAAATGTGCAGGTCCCGCAGGCGGGGCAGGATCCCCATCCGCCGGACGGCGTCGATGGCCGTGCCGCGGATGTCGATCGGGTATCCCCCGGCCCGCAGCTGCGGCGCCTTCTCGACGACGGTGACCGAGAAGCCGGCCTGCCGCAGCCAGAAGGCCAGCGCGGGACCGGCGATGCTCGCTCCCGAGATCAGGACCGAACGTGCGGACGTGCTGCTCATGGTGTCTCCTATAGCTAAGTTAGGTATCTAAAATGAAGGTGCGACAATGCCCCTTGATCACCCCGGACCCGACCAACTATATACCTAAGTTAGCTATCTAAGAGGTGTGATGGGCGACACAGAAGCCAGCGAGCTGCGGTCCGTGCTGCCCCGGATCCTGCAGCTGGGCACCCTGATGAACCGCAGCGGCATCGGTGAACGGGCGATGAAGCGGATCGGGGCCGACCTCGACCGGCCCGGGCTGTCGATCCTGGTTTCGCTGCACATGACCGGCAAGGCGCTGCGCGTCGGCGAGATCGCGGAGCGCATGCAGGTCGCCGGGCCGCACGTCACGCGGCACCTGCACGTGCTCGAACGACGGCGGCTCGTGCGCGGCCTGGCCGACCCCGACGACCGCCGGGCCCGGCTGGTCGAGCTGACCCCCGAGGGCGCCGAGATCGCCGACCGGTACTTCACGACACTGCTCGGCTGGTTCGGCGAAACGCTGTCCGGCTGGTCGCCGGCCGACCGCCGGACCTTCTACGACCTCCTGCTGCGGTTCACCGACGACTTCGCGTCGTACCTGTCGGCGACTGCCGACGAGGAGTGACGTTTTCCGGCGGCGCAACAACCGGCCCGGACCGGGTTTCCCGGATGGCCGGACAATTCTCCGCCGCCCCGGATATTAGCCGCAAAAAGGCGTCCCGCGCTGCCCACTAGTGGACACCACCGGCCCACCCGCCGAAGTTGTCCACTAGTGGGCAAACCCTTGCTGTCTAACGTAAGCGCTGGTGAACATACCTGTCGTGCCGGGGGCGAACCGCCACCGGGGCGCGATCGGGCCAACCTTTTCGCAGCCATCGCAAGGGGGACACCGTGACCCTGATTCTCAAGACGAAGCCCGGCGACTACTCCGCGGAGCTGCCCGGCGAATTCTCCGCGGGCGAACTCTCCGACTACCTGAGCGCCTACTGCGCCAATCCGCTCTTCCGCAGCGCGCGGTTCGAAGAACTCGAGATCGACGACGACCCCTACCGCCGGCCGGTGCGGCCCGAGGACCTCAGCTTCCTGCGGTTCGACCGCCCCTTCGGGCGCGCCGACGCCTCGCAGCTGTCCGCGTTGATCGGGCACCGCATGCTGCTGAACATCCACGACACCGCCAAACCGATGTACGCGGCGAACATGACGCCGGAGCGGTGGGCGGAACACCGGCTGTTCTACGGCGAGCGCAACCGCGTCCTCGGCGAGCTCGTCCGGCCGCTGCTGGAAGAGCACCTGTTCGGCTTCGTCCGGGAGACCGTCGCCGAGCAGGAGCGGCCCGAGCCGGACGTCGCGAGCCTGCGGAGCCTGCTGACCGACGTCGCCGAGCGGCGGGGCGTCGCCGCCGAAGAGGTCGTCGGCCTGGTGGCCGGGGCGAAGGCCGCCGACGAAGCCGCGAAGATGACGGCGGTCCAGTTGCTGGCCGGCACCCTCAACGCCCCGCTGCGGGTCAGCCCGCTGATGATCCCGGCCCCGGGCGGCAACGCGCTCGCGGCCATGACCGGCACGCGCCGCGAGGCGCACCCGATCGACGACGTCCTGGGCGCGGTCCTGGACGCGTGCGGGTTCGGCCTCGAGCCGCACCGCTACTACCAGTACTACCTGCCGTCCACGCTCGCCGCGATGAACTACCTGAGCGGCACCGCGCGCGATCCCGGCCGGGTCTTCGAGTTCCTCGGCGCCATGTGCGTGCGCACCCTGGACTCGCTGGCGCTGATCGGCGGGCACGGCGCCCGGCTGGCCGAACTGGCCGCGTCCTCTTCGGCCGACGCCGCCCTGGCGCGCACCGCGCCCGAGGCGGAGACCGCCGCGACCGTCGAAGCGATCACCCGCACCGTCCTCGACCCGCTGGCCCACCGGTTCGGCCCGGTGGCACTGGCCGCCTTCGACCGCGGCGCGCGCGAATACGCGCTGCTGCTCGACGTCCACCACGACGACCTGACCGTGCAGCTGCGCTGGATCGACAGCGCCGAGGCCTACCGCGCGAAGGCCGAACGGCTGCAGGCCGCCATCGACGAACACCACATCCCGGTCGCCCTCGACACGTTCGTCGAGTCGTGGGAGGAGTGCTCGACCACCCACGTGCACGACGACGACCGGCTGCTGGTCATCGAAAGCGGCGAGATGGAGTTCTGGAACTGCTTCTCCGGCATGCACAAGTTCCGCGCCGGCGACAAGCTCTTCATCCCCAAGCACCGCCTGCACGGCTCGGTCGTGCTCTCCGGCGAGTGCGTCTACCACCAGCCCGTGATCACCGCCGAGCTGGACCAGCGCCATGGCTGAGCCGGCCGCCGGCGTCCTGCTGCCCGAGATCCCCGGCAAGCGGCTGTTCCGCGCCGACCGGGCCGAGCTGCCGCAGGACGCCCCGGCGTGGCTGGTCCGGGCGGCGGAGGTGTTCCGCGCCGACGTCGGGCACGCCGAGTACCCCTGTCACTTCGGCCGCAACGCGCTGCACCTGGGCGAGCTGTTCGGCACCTGGGTCGGCGAGGACGGCGACCTGTCCGCGATGCGCGACGACCTCGTCGCCTTCCTGGACGCCACCCGGCCGTTCGCCCACCGCCGGATGGCGCTGGCCGCCTTCTTCGCCCCCGAACCCGGCGCCACGCACGCCGGGCACGGCCGGCGGTTCTGGACCGTACTGCGCCGGCTCGCCGGCACCGACGACCGGCCCTGGCCCGACGAAATCCCGACGGCGCCGGAACACAGCCGCTGGGAGTTCTCGTTCCACGGCGTCCCGATGTTCGTCTTCGCCGCGGCCCCGACGCACGTCGCCCGCCGCAGCCGCCGCCTCGGGGACGGCCTGGTGCTGCTGTTCCAGCCGCGCAACGTCTTCGCGGGCATCGAAGGCGGCAGCCCGGCCGGGATGGTCGCGCGGCGCCGGATCCGCGAACGCCTCGCGGCGTGGGACACGATCGAACCGCACCCGTTCATGGGCAACTACGGCGACCCGTCGAACTTCGAGTGGAAGCAGTACTACATCAGCGACGCCGACGGCGGGGCGATGTACGAGCGCTGCCCGTTCACCCACGCCTTCCCGGAGGAGGCCGACACCCGCGGTTTCGTCCACCGGCAGTTCGAACAGCAGGCCGCGGAAACGCCCACCGCGGTCGCCGTCATCGCCGGCGAAGACGTCCTCGACTACGGCACGCTGGACCGGCGCGCCAACCGGCTGGCCCACACCCTGCACGCCGAGGGCGTCCGGCCCGAGCACCGGGTCGGCGTCGTGGCCGACCGGAGCGCCGACACCGTCGTCGCATTGCTCGGCGTGCTCAAGGCCGGGGCCGCGTACGTGCCCGTCGATCCCGCGCTGCCCGAAGAGCGGACCGCCCTGATGCTGGACGAGTCGGGGGTCGACGTGGTCGTCGCCCCGGGCCGGCTGCTCGGCCGGATCCCGGTGGGCCCGCGCCGGCTGGTCGCGGCCGACGGGGCGGGCCGGGTGGCCGGCGAGCCACCGGTGCTCGAAGCGACGCCGGACAACCTCGCCTACGTGCTCTACACCTCCGGCTCGACCGGGACGCCCAAGGGCGTCATGGTCACCCACCGGCAGCTCGCCCTGGCCACCCTCGCCCAGCACGTGCCCGAGCGGCCGCGGCCCGAGGCGTTCCTGCTGCCGATCTCGTTCTCCTTCGACGCGTCCGGCGTCGGCCTGTGGTGGACGCTGACCAGCGGCGGTGCCCTGATCATCCCGGCCGACGGCGACCACCGCGACCCGGGACGGCTCCGCGAGCTGAGCCGGCTGTACGGGGCCACGCACCTCGACTGCACGCCCGCGCTCTACGACCTGGTCCTCGGCACCGACCCGGCGCCGCTGGCCGGCCTGCGCTGCGCGATCGTCGGCGGTGAGGTGCTGCCGCCGTCGCTGGCCGCCCGGCACCGCGCCCTGCTGCCGGAGTGCCTGCTGGAGAACAACTACGGGCCGACCGAAGTCGCCGTCTGGGCCATGACGCACCTGATCCGCGACGACGTCCCGGACGGCCGCGTGCCGATCGGGCACGCCATCGCCGGCGCGCACGCCCACGTGCTGGACGACGACCTCGCCCCGGTCGCCGACGGCGAGGTCGGGGAACTGTTCCTCGGCGGCGGCAACGTCGCCCGCGGCTACCAGCTGCGGCCCGGCCTGACCGCCGGCCGCTTCCTGCCCGACCCGGCCGCGCCCGGGGCCCGGATGTACCGCACCGGCGACCTGGTCCGCCGCAACGAGCGCGGGGAGCTGGAGTTCCACGGCCGGGCGGACTCCCAGGTCAAGGTCCGCGGCCACCGCGTGGAACTGGGCGAGGTCGAGGCCGCGCTGCGCGCCCACCCGGACGTCGCCGAGGCCGCCGCCGCGCTGCGCACCACGGCGGGCGAGCCGGTCCTGGTCGCCTACCTGAGCCTGGTCCCCGGCGCCCGGCTGTCCGACGCCGCCGTCCGCGCCCACCTCGCCCCCCGGCTGCCGCCCTCGTTCCTGCCCTCGCGGATCGTGCGGCTGGCAGCCCTGCCGCGGCACGCGAACGGCAAGCTCGACCGGGCCGCCCTGCCGGCCGTCGCGGAGGCCGGGTCATGAAGCTCGTGATGCTGCGCCCGGCCTTCCTGCCCGCCGACGTCGGATCCCTGCGGTCCGGGCCGGTCACCGGCGCGGTCGCCGAGCTCGGCCCGCTCGTCGCCACCCGGGCGCTGGCCGACGCCGACCTGCTGGCCCGCCTGGCGGCCGTCCCGGTGCGCCCGGCCGGGACCAAGCTGGACCGGTCGGCGTTCACCGGCGTCCTGAACCGCAAGGAACAGCACTTCGCCGTGCACGACGGGTTCTTCGGCGTCTTCCGCGCCACGGACGCCGCGACCGAGCTGCTCGCGCACTGCGCGCTCGTCGGCTACCGCACGATCCTGCGGGAGGCCACCCGCTGCGGCACAACGCTCGACGACGAACAGTGGGGCCGGCTGCGGCACGGCATCGAGGCCGTCATCGCCTACGCGCTCGGCCTGCCCCTCGGCGAACCGCGGCCCGCCGCGGCGCCGGCCGGGACGGCACCGCTGGACCCGCACCGGCGCTGGCGCAGCGGCCACCACGTGTTCTTCCCGCTGATCCAGGGCATCGTGCTCGGGCTGGGCTGCTTCCAGTCGGCCCTGAACGCCGGCCGGGCCGAGGACGCGGGCGAGGCGCTGGCCTTCGCGACGGCCGCCATGTCCGCCTCCCGCGACGCCATGCGGTTCGCCGCCGACTTCCCGTCCGGCGACTACCGCGGCGCGGTCCGCCCGGCGATGGCACCGCCGCACCTGCCGGTCGGGCTGTCCGGCGTGATGTCGGAGGACCACGACCTGCTCATCCGGCGCTTCCGCGAGCTGCGCGAGGTCTTCCCGACCCTGACCGGGCCGCTGGTCGCGCGGCGCGAAGGGTTCATCACCGCCGTCGAAGCCACCTACGACGCCCACAAGCAGGTCTGCGCCCGGTTCGACGGCGACCACGTGGTCAGCCTGCGGATGAGCGCGTCGAGCTCGGCCAAGGCCGTCGGGGTGCTCGAACAGCTGGAACGGTCCCGCCTCACCACCTTGAGGTCCCTGTGACGACTCCGGAAACCCTCGCCGAGCTGCTCGCCCGCCGCGGCGCCGAGCAGCCGGGCCGCGAAGCCCTGACGTTCCTGGGGGACGACGAGACCGCGGCCACCCTCACCTACGCCGAGCTGGACGCGCGGGCGCGGGCCGTTGCCGCGCTGCTCGCCGGCACCTGCCGCCCCGGCGAGCGGGCGCTGCTGCTGTACCCGCCGGGGTTCGACTACGTCGCCGGGTTCTTCGGCTGCCTGTACGCCGGGATCATCGCGGTGCCCGCCTATCCCCCGCTCGACTCCCGGCAGGCCGCGCGCCTGACCGGGATCGCCGCCGACGCCACCCCGGCCGCCGTGCTGACCGGGGCGGCGTTCCTGGCCCCGGCGCGGGCCCTGCTCGAACCGGTGCTGCGCGAAGCCGGCGTGACGGCGGCCTGGCTCGCCACCGACACCGCCGCGGCGGTGGACGGCGGGAGCCGCGTGCGGCACAACCCGGACCGGATCGCGTTCCTGCAGTACACCTCGGGTTCCACCGGGCAGCCCAAGGGTGTCGTGATCACGCACGCCAACCTGGTGCACAATTCCGCGTTCATCCGCGACCGGTTCGGCCACTCCGCCGACAGCCGCGGGGTGATCTGGCTGCCGCCGTACCACGACATGGGGCTGATCGGCGGGATCCTGCAGCCGGTGTTCGCCGGCTTCCCGGTGACCCTGATGTCGCCGCTGGCCTTCCTGCGCGAGCCGGCGCGGTGGCTGCGGGCGGTCTCCGGCTACGGCGCGACCACCAGCGGCGGCCCGAACTTCGCCTACGACCTCGCGGTCCGCAAGACGACGCCGGAGCAGCGCGAAGCCCTGGACCTGAGCCGGTGGTCGGTGGCGTTCACCGGGGCCGAGCAGGTGCGTCCGGCCACTTTGGACGCCTTCGCCGACGCGTTCGCGGTCGCGGGTTTCCGGCGGCGGGCGTACTTCCCGTGCTACGGGCTGGCCGAAGCCACGCTGATGGTGACCGGGGTGCGCTTCGACGCCGATCCCGACGTCACGGCGTTCTCGGCGGCCGCGCTCGCCACCGGCCGCGCGCGGCCGGCCACCGGCGGCGATCCCGCGCGGCAGCTGGTGTCCTGCGGGACACCCCCGGCCGACGGCGGGGTCGCGATCGTCGACCCGGACAGCGGCGCACCGGTCGGCGACGGGACGATCGGCGAGATCGCCGTCTCCGGCCCGTCGGTCGCCGCCGGGTACTGGGGCGGGCGCGACGCCGGTGTGTTCGGCGACGGCCGGGTCCGCACCGGCGACCTGGGGTTCCGGCACGGCGGTGCGCTGTACGTCACCGGGCGGCACCAGGACCTGATCATCGTCCGCGGCCGCAACATCGCCCCGGACGACGTCGAACTGACGGCCTCGGGCGCGCACGCGGCGCTGCGGCCGGGGTGCGGCGCCGCGATCGCCGTCGAGGTGGGTGGCGAGGAGCGGCTGGCGGTCGTGCACGAGGTGCAGGGCCCGAAACCCTGGCCGCTGGACGAAATCGCGGCCGCCGTGCGCACGGCGGTGCTGGCCGGGCACGGCGTGGCGGTGAGCCGGATCGTGCTGCTGGGCAAGGGCGGCCTGCCGAAGACGTCGAGCGGGAAGGTGCGGCGTTCCGAGTGCCGGCGGGCGCTGGCGGCCGGCGAGCTGCCGGTGCTGTCCGACGACGGCCCGGCCGGCGTCGACGGCCTGCGGGTGTTCGCGGCGACGGTGCTGGGGCTCGCGGACGTGGACCCCGACGTGCCGCTGGCGGCGCTGGGGCTCGACTCGGTCAAGGCCGCGGAACTCGCGGTGCGGGCCGAAGCCGCCGGCCTCCGGCTGCACCTGCCGGACCTGATGGCGGGCGCCGACCTGCGCACGCTGGCCCGGTCGGCGACGGCGGCCGAAGCGACGCCGTCCGACGACGGCACCGACGCGCTGACCGAGGGCGAGCGCGCGATGTGGTTCCTGCACCGCCTGGCCCCGGAGTCCACGGCGTACCACATCGGGCACGCCGTCGACGTCACCGGCTCGTTCGACGAAGAGCGCTTCGCCGCCGCGCTGGCATCGGCGATCACGCGGCACGCCGCTCTGCGCACGCGTTTCGGCGTCCGCGACGGCGAGCCGTACCGGATCGTCGGCGAGTCCTCTGTGGACTGGGCGTCGATCGACGCCACCGGCTGGCCCCCGTCCCGGGTGGACAGTGCGGTCCAGGCGATGGCCGACGCGCCCTTCGACCTGGAAACCGGGCCGCTGTGGCGGATCCGCCACTGGCGGCTGGCCGCCGGGCGGCACGTGCTGGCCCTGGCCGTCCACCACGTCGCCGCGGACCTCTGGTCGCTGACCGCGCTGGTCCGCGAGCTCCTCGAAGGCCCGCGGGACGCCGGCCGGGCGCCGGCCATGACCGCCGCCGTCCGGGCCGAGCGCACCCACCTCGCCACCGCCGAGGCCGGCCGGGCGCACGAACGCTGGCGCCACCGCCTGGCCGGCGCCCCGGAACCGCTCGACCTGCCCACCGACCGGCCCCGGCCCGCGGTCCAGCGGTTCACCGGTGCCCGGCACCTGCAGGACCTGCCGCCGGAAACGGCCCGCGCGGCCGACGCGCTCGCCGCGGCCGAGCACGTCTCCCCCTACGCCGTGCTGCTCGCCGCCTACGCCTGGCTGCTGCACGCCTACACCGGCGCCACCGACCTCGTCATCGGCGCGCCGGCACCCGGCCGGCTGACCGGGGAAACCGCCGGCGTCCTCGGGCTCGCCGTCACCGTGGTCCCGGTGCGGTGCGAGCTCACCGGCGGCAGCACGTTCCTCGACACGGTCCGGCACGTCGCCACCCGCGTACGGGAAGCGCTGTCCGGGCAGCGGATCCCGCTGCCGCGCCTGGTCGAGCTCGCCCAGCCGGACCGCGACCCCGGGCGCAGCCCGCTGTTCCAGACGCTGTTCGCGCTGCAGCAGGCCCCGGCCGGCGACCCCCTGTCCGCGCTGCTGCTCGACGCCGGATCCGCCGACGTCGGCGGCCTCCGGCTCACCCCGCGGCCGGTCGCGGTCACCGGCGCGCAGCTCGACGTGTCCCTGGAACTCGTGCGCACGGCCGAAACGCTGCGGTGCGGGCTCACCTACGACACCGCGCTCTGGGACGCCGACACCGCCGTCCGGTTCACCGGGCACTTCGCCGCGCTGCTCGGCCAGGCCGTCGCGAACCCGGCGACCACGGCCGCGGAGATCGACCTCCTGCTGCCCGCCGAACGCACCGCCGTCGAGACGACCTGGAACGCGCCGCGCACGCCGATTTCCGGGGAGCTCGTCCACGAAGCCGTCGACCGTCAGGATCCGCACGCCATCGCGGTCCGCGACGGCTACCGCGCCGTCTCCTACGGCCGGCTGAAGCGCTGGAGCGACACCCTGGCCGCCCGCCTGCGCGAACTCGGCGCCGGCCCGGAGGACCGGGTGGGCGTGCTGGCCGACCGCTCCGCCGAGTTCGTCGCGGCGACGCTCGCGGTGCTCAAGGCGGGCGCGGCTTACGTGCCCCTGGACACCGACCACCCCACCGCGCGGCTCGTGGCGCTCGCCCGCGACGCGGAGATCAGCCTGCTCGTCGGCCCGCAGTCGCCGGCGGCCGACCTGGCCGGTGCCATCGGCACCGTGTCCACAGTGGACGGCAAGGAGCCGGTCTTCGAACTCGAGGCACCGCGCAGGATCGCGCGTCCGGACAACGCCGCGTACGTCATGTACACGTCGGGTTCCACCGGCGAACCGAAGGGTGTCTGCGTCACCCACACCGGGGTCGTCAACCTCCTCGACGCGCTGGCGTGCGAGGCGGCGGACGTCTGCGCGTGGTGGACCAGCGGCGGCTTCGACGTTTCCGTGTTCGAGATCTTCGGGGCGCTGCGGGCCGGGGCCACCGTCGACGTCGTGCCCGCCGCGGTCCGGCCGCACGCCGAGCGGTACGTCGACTGGCTCGCCGAGCGCGGGATCACGCACGCCTACGTCCCGCCCTTCGCGCTGAACGCGCTGGAGGCGCGCGTCTCGCGGCTGGCGCTGCGGAAGCTCGTGGTGAGCGTCGAGCCGACACCCGAACCGCTGCTGCGCCGCATCGCCGCCGCGTCGCCGGGACTGTCGGTCGTCAACGGCTACGGCCCGACCGAAGCCACGATCTTCGCGACCGTGCACGAGCTCGACCCGGCCGGTTCCGGGGCCGGCCTGGTGCCGATCGGGCGCGCCGTGCCGAACTGCCCGGTCCGGGTGCTGGACGCGGCGGGCCGGACGGTCCCGCCCGGCGTGCCGGGCGAGCTGTACGTCGGCGGGGCCGGCCTGGCCCGCGGCTACCTCGGGCGGCCCGCGGCCACCGCCGAGGCGTTCGTGCCGGATCCGTTCGCCGGCCGGCCGGGCGCCCGGCTGTACCGCACCGGGGACGTCGTGCGGTACCGGCCGGACGGGTTCCTCCGGTTCCTGGGCCGCCGCGACCAGCAGGTGAAGCTGCGGGGCGTGCGGATCGAGCTCGGCGAGGTGCAGGCCGCACTGGCCGCGCAGCCGGAAGTGGCCTCGGCGCTGGTGCTGCTGCGGCGGATCGGCGGGCAGCCGGTGCTCGTCGGCTACGTCGTCCCGGCCGGCTCCGGCGTCCCGGCGGACCTGCGGGCCCGCCTCCGGACCTTCCTGCCGGCCGCGATGGTGCCCTCGGCCGTCGTCGTCCTCGACCGCTGGCCGGTCACCGTCAACGGGAAGCTCGACCGCCGCGCCCTGCCGCTGCCGGAGTCCGTCCGCGGGCACGACTTCGAACCCCCGGACGGCGACCGCGAACGCACCGTCGCCGGCATCGTCGGCCGGCTGCTCGGCGGCCGCCGCGTCGGACGGCACGACGACTTCTTCGACCTCGGCGCGCACTCGCTGCTGGCCGCGCAGGCCGCGGCGCAGATCGGCGGCGCGCTCGGGCTCGACGTGCCCGTCGTCGCGCTGTTCAGCCACCCCACCGTCGCCGGGCTCGTCGCCGCCCTGCCCGCGGTGGCCGCGCCGGCCGCGCCGATCACCGCCCTGCCCCGGGCCCACGAGGACCCCGCCGCACTGGCCGCGCGCCTCGCCGCGCTGCCCGACGACGTCGTCCGCCTGCTGACCGACGAGGTGAGTGGAGCATGACCGACCTGTCCGTTCCCCGGCGCCGGCTGGCCGAGCGCCTGCAGGCCGACGCCGGCCGCGGCGTCACGACGTTCCCGGCGACCGCCGCCCAGCGCCGTATCTGGCTGCTGCACCAGCTGGCGCCGCACAGTTCGCGCTACACGATGCCGGCCGCGCTGCGCCTGTACGGCGAGCTGGACGTGCCCGCGCTCCGGCGCGCCCTCACCGCGGTCGCCACCCGGCACGAGGCGCTCCGCACCGTTTTTCCCGCCGTGGACGGGATTCCGGTGCAGCGGGTGCACGCCCGAGCCGACCTCCGGCTGGAGGTCCGGGAGCCGAACGGCGTGGCCCCGGTGGACGCCCTCCGGTCGGCCGTGGCGGACCCCTTCGACCTGGCCGCGGCCCCGCCGGTGCGGGCGGTCCTGTGGCCGGTCGCGCCCGGCGAGCACCTGCTCCTGATCGCCGTGCACCACATCGCCGCCGACGCCTGGTCGCTGCCGATCCTGCTCACCGACCTGGCCGCGGCCTACCGCGGCGAGGACGGCCGGGCGCCCCTTCCGGTCCAGTGCGGCGACTACGCGGTCTGGGAGGCCGGCGCCGACGCCCGCGCGCAGGCCGACGCCGCGGCCGGGTACTGGCGGCGCGCCCTCGCGGATCCGCCCGAGCCGGCGGACCTCCCGGCCGACCGCCCGCGGCCGCTGACCGAGGCGGGGCCGGCCGCGACGGTCCGCACCGAACTCCCGCCCGAGCTCACCCGGCAGCTGCGCGCCCACGCCCGCGCCGCCCGGACCACGGTGTTCACCGTGCTGCACGCCGGGCTGGCCGCCGTCCTGCACCGCTTCACGGGCGCCCGTGACCAGATCATCGGCGTCCCGGTCTCCGGCCGCACCCGGGCCGAGACCGCCGCGCTGGCCGGCTGCTTCGTCAACACGCTCCCGCTGCGCACCCGCTGTACCGCCGGCACCGGCTTCGGGGCGTTGCTGGACCAGGTCCGCGACCGCACCCGCGAGGCCCTCACCCACCAGGCCGCGCCGCTGGAGCGCATCATCGCCGAAGCGGGCGCACCGCGGGTGCCCGGGCGCGCGCCGCTGTTCGACGTCGGCATCACGCTGAACCCCCCGCTCGACGTGTCCGGGCTGTTCGCCGGGCTGCGTGCCGAGGTGGTTCCGCTCGATGCCGCCGACGCCAAGTTCGACCTCGGCTGCCTGATCGAGGAGGACGGCGACACCCTGCGCATCGCGTGGGAGTACCGCGCCGACCTGCTCGACGCCGCCACCGTCGGCTCGATCGCCGCCTGCTTCGCCGCGCTGCTGGCCGCAGGGACGGCCGAGCCGGAACGACCCCTCGGTGCGCTGCCACTGGGTCCGGCCGCCGCCGAGCCCGGCACGCCGGTCACCGGGACGGTCGTCGGCCTGTTCGCCGACGCAGTCGCCGCGAAGCCGGGCGAACCGGCGATCGTCGACGGCGACCGCACCCTCGCCTACCGCGACCTGGACCGGCTCACCAATCGGATCGCCCGCGCGTTGCGCGACCGCGGGGTCGGCCCGGAAACCCCGGTCGGGGTGTGCCTGCCGCGCTCCGCGGACTTCGCCGTGGCCTGCCTGGCCGTGCTGAAGGCCGGCGGCCACTACGTCCCGCTCGACGCCGGCCAGCCGCGCGAGCGCCTGGACCACATGCTCGCCGACGCCGGGATCGCCCACGCCATCAGCGCTTCGCCGGTACCGGAGTTCCTCGCCGCGACCAGCACGCTGGCCGTCGACCGGCCCGCGGACTGGGCCGGACAGCCCGGCACCGCACCCGGAACCCCCGTGCACCCGGACACCCTGGCCGCCCAGCTCTTCACGTCCGGCTCCACCGGCCGCCCCAAGGCCGTCGCCCTCACCCACCGCGGCGTCGTCGACCTGGTCCGGCCGGGTTCCGCCAGCGGGCTGGGCCCGGACCGGACGCTGCTCTGGCTGTCGTCGGTGTCCTTCGACGCCGCCACCTGGGAGATCTGGGGGACGCTGCTGCACGGCGCCCGGGGCGTGGTGCACCCCGAGCTGGCCTTCACCGCCGAGGCGATCGGCGCCGCCGTCCGGGCGCACGGCGTCACCACGGCCGTGCTGGCCACCGCGCTGTTCCACGCGATCGTGGACGAGGACCCGGCCGCCCTGCGCGGGCTGCGGACCGTGCTGATCGGCGGCGAGGCGCTGTCGGTGCCTCACGTGCAGCGGGCCCTGGCGGCCGCGCCCGGCCTGACCGTGATCAACGGGTACGGGCCGGCGGAGGCCACCACCTGCGTCACCGCGCACGCCGTGTCCGAAGTGGACGCCGGGCTGCGCGAGCTGCCGAGCGTCCCGATCGGGCGCGCGGTCAACGGCAGCCGGGTGGAGCTGTGCGACGCCGACGGCTACCCGGTGCCGCCGGGCGCGGTCGGCGAGGTGTGGCTCGGCGGCCCCGGCCTGGCCCGCGGCTACACCGGCCACCCGGCCCTGACGGCCGAGCGGTTCGCGCCCGGCCCGGACGGCGGCCGCCGGTACCGGACCGGCGACCTGGCCCGCCGCCTCGGCGACGGCACGCTGCTCTTCCGGGGCCGCGTCGACGCGCAGGTCAAGATCCGGGGCCACCGCGTCGAACCGGGCGAGATCGAGGCCGTGCTGACGCGCCATCCCGCGGTCGCCGCGGCCGCGGTGGTTTCGCACCGGCTGTCCCCCACCGACACCCGGCTGGCCGCGTACGTGGTCACCGACGGCGGCGGGGACCTGCGTCCCTGGCTGGCCGAGGTCCTGCCCTCCTACCTGGTCCCGGCGTCGCTGACGGTCGTCGACGCCCTTCCGCTGACGCGCAACGGCAAGCTCGACCCGGCCCGGCTGCCCGCACCGCGGTGGGCCGGGCACGCCGGGCCGGGCCGGGCACGGACCGGGACCGAAGACGCCGTCGCCCGGATCTGGGCGGACCTGCTGGAGCTCGACCCCGCCACGCTCGGTCCCGGCGACGACTTCTTCGACCTCGGCGGCCACTCGCTGCTCGCCTCGCGCCTGGTCTCCCGGCTGGCCGCGCGGCTCGGCGCCGACGTCGGCCTGGCCGAGGTGTTCACCCACACCACGCTCGCGGCGCTGGCGGACGTCGTCGCGGCGGCCCGGCCGGCGCCGGCGGCCGGGGCGATCGAGCCGGGACCGCGGCCGGCGCCGCTGTCCCACGCCCAGGAGCGGCTGTGGTTCCTGGCCCGCCTCGAACCGGACTCGCCCGCCTACCACCTGCCCCTTTCCGTGCGGATCGGCGGGCCGCTGGACACCGCCCGGCTGGCGGCCGCGTGGGACACCGTCATGGCCCGCCACGAAACCCTGCGCTCGGTGGTCGAAGAACGGGACGGGGGGCTGTTCGCCGTGCCCGCCGCACCGGCCGCGCTGCAGTACGCCGACGACGCCGGGGACCTGGCGCGGCGGCCGTTCGACCTGGCCCGCGAGGTCCCGATCCGGGCGCTGCTGGCCCGCACCGGCGAGCACGAGCACGTGCTGTCGGTCGTCGTCCACCACATCGCCGCGGACGGCTGGTCGGTGGCGATCCTGGCCGAAGAGCTGGGTGCGGCCTACGCCGGCCGGGAGCTCGGCCCCGTCGTCCAGTACGGGGATTTCGCGCACTGGCAGCGGAACCGGCTGACCGGAGCGGCTCTGGAGTCCCTCACCGCCTTCTGGCGCTCCACAACGGACGGTGCGCCGCTCGTGCTGGAGCTGCCGGCCGACCGCCCGCGGCCGCCGCGCCAGTCGTTCGACGGCGCTTCGGCGCCGGTCACGATCCCGGCCGGGACGGCCGCCCGGATCCGGACGCTGGCCGCCTCCGCCGGCTGCACCGAGTTCATGGTGCTGTCGGCGGCGTTCGCCGCCACGCTGTCGGCCTACAGCGGGCAGCGGGACGTCCTGTTCGGGACGCCGGTCGCCGGCCGCCCGCACCCGGACGTCGAACGCACGGTGGGCAGCTTCGCCAACACCGTGGTGCTGCGAGCCGACCTGTCCGGCGAGCCGACCGCCCGGGAGCTGCTGGCGCGGCTGCGGCGGACGTGCCTCGCCGCGTTCGCGCACCAGGACCTGCCGTTCGAAAAGCTCGTGGAAGCGCTGACGCCGGAGCGGGACCTGTCCCGCAATCCCGTCGTCCAGACCATGCTCGCGCTCAACACGAACACCCCGCCACGGCTGGACCTGGCCGGGACGGCGGTGCGGCCGCTGGCCGCCGAGCTGCCGGTCGCGCGGTTCGACCTGGCGCTGTGGCTCGCCGACGGCGACGACGGCGGCATCGGCGGGTTCGCCGAATACGACACGGCGTTGTTCGACCGGGAGACCGTGTCCGGGATGCTCGCGCACTTCGCCGAGCTCCTGACGGCGATGACCGCGGACCCGGACGTCGTGCTCGAGACGGTGCTGACCGACGCCGACGCCCGGCGCCTGCGCACCTGGGGCGACGGATCCGCGGCCCTGGCGGGCGAGCCGGTGGCGGCCGCGGTCGCGCGGATCGCCGCGGCCGACCCGGACCGGCCCGCGATCGCCGCCGAAGACGGCTCGGTGCGGACCTACGGGCAGCTGTGGCGGGCCGCCACGGGCGTCGCCGCGCGGCTGCGGTCGGCGGGCGTCGCGCCGGGGGCCGCGGTCGGGATCTGCGCCGGGCGGTCCGCATCGACGGTCGCGGCCCTGCTCGGCTGCGGGCTGGCCGGTGCCGCGTACGTGCCGCTGGACCCGGCGGCCCCCGCGGCCCGGCTGGCGCGGATGGCGGAGCTCGCCGGCCTCGCCGTCGTGCTGGCGGACGCGGAATCGGCCGGGCGCGTCCGCTTCGCACCGGTGCTGCCCCTCGACGCCGAGCCGGACGGCGGCCCCGTCGCGCCATATGTGTCCGAAGTGGACGGTCCGGCCTACGTCCTGTTCACCTCCGGCAGCACCGGTGAACCCAAGGGCGTCACCGTCCCCCACCCCGCGCTGACCGCGTTCCTGGCCGCGATGACCGGCCACGAGCCCGGCCTGTCCGCGCGCAGCCGCCTGGTCGCCGTCACGCCGTTCACCTTCGACATCGCCGCGCTCGAAATCTTCGGCCCGCTGACCTGCGGCGCCTGCGTCACCCTGGCCGAACCGGCCACCACGCACGACGGCGTCGCGCTCGCGCGGTTGCTGGAGGCGGCCGACTGCGACGTGCTCCAGGGCACCCCGGCCACCTGGCGGCTGCTCCTGGACGCCGGGTGGCGGCCCTGGCCGGGCTTCCGCGCGCTGTGCGGCGGCGAGGCCCTCCCCGCCGGCCTGGCGGCCGAGCTCCGCGAGCACGGCGCCGAACTGTGGAACCTGTACGGCCCCACCGAAACCACCGTGTGGTCGACCGCCGGGCGCGTCGACGACTCCGGCCGCATCGGCATCGGCCGGCCGATCCCCGGCACCACCCTGGAACTGACGACCGCCACCGGGGCCCCGGTCCCGGTCGGCGCGGTCGGCGAGATCCGGCTGTCCGGCGCGGGCCTGGCCCTCGGCTACGCCGCCCGCCCGGGCGCCACCGCCGAGCGGTTCGTCCCCGGCGAGGGCGGGAAACGCCGGTACCGCACCGGCGACCTCGCCCGGTTCGACCACAGTGGACGGTTGCACCACCTCGGCCGCGCGGACGCGCAGCTGAAGATCCGGGGCCACCGCGTCGAACCCGCCGAGGCCGAAGCCGCCCTCACCGCGCACCCCGGCGTGCCGGCCGCGGCCGTCGTCGCCCGCGAAGGCCGGCTCGTCGGCTACTACCTCGCCGATCCGGTCTCCGGTTCGCACGTCGATCCTGCGGTGCTGAAGACCCACCTGAGCACCCTGCTGCCCGGGTACCTGATCCCCGACCTGCTGCTGCCCTCGGCGGAGTTCCCGGTGACCCCACACGGAAAACTGGACCGCACGGCACTGTCCGCCGCCCCGATCCGGCCCTCGGCCGCGGACCTCGGCCCGCGCGACGGGCTGGAAGCGGTCGTGGCCGAGATCTGCTCGGACGTCCTGGGCCGGCCCCTGGCCGCGGGCGACGACTTCTTCGCGGCCGGCGGCCATTCCCTCGACGCCGCCCGGGCCGCGACCCGCCTCTCGGCCGCGCTCGGTGTCGAAATCCCGGTCCTGGCCGTGTTCGAACACCCCGGCCCGGCGGCGCTGGCCGGGTGGGCGCGGGCCCGGACCGCCGGCCCCGCCGACCCGGTCCCGGTCCTGCCCGGCGACGGCCCGTTCCCGCTGTCCTCGGCGCAGGAACGCCTGTGGTTCCTCGCCGAGTACGCGCCCGAGTCCCCGGCGTACAACGTCCCGGTCGCGGCCCGCCTCACCGGCCCCCTCGACGTGCCCGCGCTGCACCGGGCGCTCGAGACGGTGGTCGCCCGGCACCCGGCCCTGCGAACGGTGTTCGCGGACGACGGCGGCCGCGGCGTCCAACGCCACCTGCCGACGGCGGAAGCGGCGCTGCAGATCGTCGACCTGACCCCCGCCGACCTCACGGGCGCCGCGGACACCGACGACCCCGGCACCCAGCGGTCCCGCCCGGCCTCCGAAGCCGCCCAGCAGACCGCCGCCCCCACCACCGACCCCGACCCCGCCGAGCGCGCGGCCGTCCTCGCCGCCGCGGCGGCCACCCGGCCGTTCCGGCTGGCCGCGGGCGAACCGCCCTTCCGCGCCACCCTCGTCCGGATCTCCGGCCAGGACCACGTGCTCGTCCTGGTCCTGCACCACATCGTCGCCGACGGCTGGTCGGTGTCCGTCCTCGCCCGTGACCTCGCCGCCGCGTACGCCGGGGTCGCCTTGCCGGCACCCGTCCTGCGGCACAGCGACTACGCCGCCTGGCAGCGCGGCCGCGCCGCCCGCGCCGCGGGGCAGCTGACCCGCCGGTGCGAGGAGCTCGCCGGTGCCCCGCACACCCTGGAACTGCCCGCCGACTGGCCCCGGCCGCCCGAGCGCCGCCACCACGGCCGCACCCTGCCGCTGGCCGCCGGCCCCGGCCTCACCGAACGCGTCCGCGCGCTCGCGCGGGACACCGGCGTCACCGAGTTCATGGTGCTGCTGGCCGCGTTCGCCGCCACCCTGACCCGGTTCAACGGCCAGGAAGACCTGCTGATCGGCACCCCGGCCGCCCAGCGCACCGCGCCGGGCACCGCCGACGTCGTCGGCCTGTTCGCCGAGACCCTCGTGGTCCGCGCGAGAACCGGCGGCGACCCGGCCGTGCGCGAGCTGCTGGCCCGCGTCCGCCGTGCCTGCCTGGACGCCTACGCCGCCCCCGACGTCGCGTTCGAAACCCTGGTGGACGCGATGGCCCCGCAGCGCGACCCGACCCGCAGCCCGCTGTTCCAGGTGATGATCGCGCTGAACGACACCGCGGGCGCGCTCCCGGAGCTGCCCGGCCTCCTCGTCGAACCGGTACCCGTGCCGAACCGCACCGCCAAGTTCGACGTCGTCCTCAACCTGCTCGACACCCCCGGCGGCATCGAAGGCGGGTGCGAGTTCGACACCGACGTCTACCAGGAACCCCTGATGGCCCGGTTCACCGAGCACTACCTGCGGACCCTGCACGAGTTCACCGCCGGTCCCGACCGGCCGCTGTCGGCCATCGGCGCCCTGAGCCCGGCCGAAGAACAGACCTGGCTGCGCGAGTTCAACCGCGTGCCCGCCCGCTACGACCCGCAGGTGTGCCTGCACACCCTGGTCGAGGCCCGAGCCGCTGCGACCCCGGAGGCGGTGGCGGTTTCCCTGGCCACCGAACCGGGACGACCCCGTCCCCGGCTGACCTACGCCGAACTCGAGGACCGCGCGAACCGGCTCGCCCGGCACCTCGTCCGCCGGGGCGTGCGGCCCGACGACGTCGTCGGCGTCGCCCTGCCGCGCAGCCTGGAGGCCGTCGTCGCGCAGTACGCGATCCTCAAGGCCGGCGCCGGGTTCCTGCCGCTCGACCCGGCCCAGCCGGCCGCGCGGCTGGCCGGCATCCTCGCCGACGCCGGGGCCCGCCTGGTCGTCACCGACGCCGACGGCGACGGCGTTCTGCCGCCGGAACCCGGCCGGGTCCGCCTCGACCGCGCCGAGTGGCGGGCCGAGGACGCCTCGCCGCCGTCCGTGGCCGTGGGTCCGGGGCACCTCGCCTACGTGGTCTACACCTCCGGGTCCACCGGCAAGCCCAAGGGCGTGCAGATCGACCACCGCGCCATCGCCAACAACCTGCTGTGGATGCAGCAGGACTGGCCGCTGACGGCCGCGGACCGGATGCTGCACAAGACCACGACCACCTTCGACGTCGCTGTCAAGGAGGTGTTCTGGCCGCTGCTGGCCGGCGCCGAGCTGGTACTGGCCAAGCCCGGCAGCCAGCGCGACCCCGACTACCTCGTCGAGCTCATTGCCGGCGCCGGGATCACCGTCACCCACTTCGTGCCGTCCATGCTGGAGCTCGCCGTGGAGGCGCTCGACGCGGCCGGCCGGCGCTTCCCCGACTCGCTGCGGTATGTCATGTGCGGCGCCGAGACGCTGCCGGTCGCCACACAGGAGGCGTTCTTCGCCCACGGTTCCGCCGACCTGCTGCACATGTACGGCCCCACGGAGACCGCGATCGCCGTCACCGGCTGGACCTGCAAGCGGGCCCAGTCCCGCGGCCGGGTGCCGCTCGGCGGGCCGATGCCGCTGGTGGAGCTCTACGTCCTGGACCGGCACGGCCGGCCCGTCCCGCCCGGTGTCTGGGGCGAGCTGCACGTCGGCGGCTGCTCGCTCGGGCGCGGTTACCTCGGGCGGCCCGCGGAAACGGCCGCGGCCTTCGTGCCGGATCCGTTCTCGGGCCGCGAAGGCGCCCGGCTCTACCGCACCGGCGACGTCGTCCGGCACGGTCCCGACGGCCTGCTGGAGTTCCGGGGCCGGGCCGACGACCAGATCAAGATCCGCGGCTTCCGGGTCGAGCTCGGCGAAATCGAGGCCGCGCTGGCCGCCGAACCGGACGTGCGCCAGGCCGCCGCCGTGCTGCGCGGACGCGGCGCCGACGCCCGCCTGATCGGCTACGCCGTGCCCGCGCCGGGAACGGACCTCGATCCCGCGGACCTGCGCCGCCGGTTGCGTACCCGGCTGCCGGACTACATGGTGCCGGCGGACGTCGTGGTCCTGACGGCGATGCCGCTCGGGGACAACGCCAAGGTCGACCGGGCGGCGCTGCCCGACCCCGCGCCGCGGGGGCGGACCGGCCCGGCCGCCGCCCCGCGCGACGCCTTCGAGGCGGCCGTCGCCGAGGTCTGGGCCGAATTCCTCGGTACCGGCGCGGTCGGCGTGGACGACGACTTCTTCGTCCTCGGCGGCAATTCGCTGCAGGCCGCGCGGATCGCCGCCCGGCTGCGCGAGCGGTTCGCCTGCGAACTGCGGCTGCGGGACGTGTTCGTGGAACCGACGGTCGCCGGGATCGCGCGGCTGCTGCGCGCCGCCGGCCGGACCACCGCCATCACCCGGCAGCACCGCCGGGCCCGTCCCGCTCACCCCGGGGGAACGCCGTCATGACGACACCGCAAACCGACGTCACCGCCGAGGACGTGTTCCCGCTGTCCTTCGCCCAGGAACGGATCTGGTTCCTGGACCAGCTCGACCCCGGCAGCGCCGCGTTCACCATCACCGCCGCCCTGCGCGTCCGCGGCCACCTCGACGCCGCCGCGCTCGACCGTGCCCTGACCGCCCTCACCGAGCGGCACGAGGTGCTGCGGACCCGCTTCGACCACGACGGAACCGCGCCCGTGCAGCTCGTCGCGCCGGAGAAACCGCCGGTGCTGCGGCTGGTCGACCTCGGCGGCCTGCCCGTCGAGCGGGCCCGGGCCGCGGCCGGCGCGCTCGCGCAACGGCAGGCGCGCTCGTCGTTCGACCTGCGCGAGGGCCCGCTGCTGCGGTCCGGGCTGGTGCGGATCACCGACGGCGAAGGGCTGCTGCTGCTCGTGCTGCACCACACGGCCTGCGACGGCTGGTCGGCCGACCTGCTGGTCCGCGACCTGGCCGAGCTGTACCGGGCCGAGCTGCGCGGGTCGGCGCCGGAGCTGCCCGAGCTGCCGATCCAGTACGCCGACTTCGCCGTCTGGCAACGGGAAACGCTGGCCGAAAGCGGCTTGGACGAGCAGCTCGCGTACTGGAAACGGGCGCTGGCCGGCGTCCCGCGGGTGCTGGACCTGCCGGGCGACCACCCGCGTCCGGCGGAGCAGGACTTCGGCGGCGCGATGGTGTCCCGGGTGGTCGGGCCGGCCCTGGCCACGGCGCTGGTCGACGCGGCGCGGGCGGCGGGTGCGACGCCGTTCATGCTGCTGCTGGCCGCCTACCAGGCCGTGCTGGCCCGCCGGTCCGGGCAGCCGGCGTTCCTGGTCGGGACGCCCGTCTCGGGCCGCACCCGCCCGGAGACCGCCGATCTGCTCGGCTGCTTCATCAACCTGCTCGCGCTGCCCGCCGATGTGGCGGGCGACCCCTCGATGCGGGAGCTGCTGGCTCGGGTGCGCCGCACCTGCCTGGCCGGCTACGCGCACCAGGACCTGCCGTTCGAGCACCTGGTGACCGAGCTCGACCCGCCGCGCGACCTCGGCCGCGCCCCGCTGGCGCAGGTGCTGCTGGCGGTGCAGGACGGCCTGTCGGGCGAGGTCGACGTCGAGGGTGCGACGCTCGTCCCGGCGCCGGTGTCCGGTGGCGTGGCCGGCTACGACCTGACGCTGGACGCCCAGCTGGCCCCCGAAGGCTTCCGGCTGAACCTGGTCTACGCGACGGCGTTGTTCGAGGCCGCGACCGCCGAAGGGATCCTCGACGACGTCGTCGCGGTGCTCACCGCGATGGGCAACGACCTCGGCGTCCGGCTTTCGGACCTGCCGATCGGCGCCGGCCTGACCGGCGACAGCGAGGTCCCGGCCGGAGAAGCCCGGCGGATCGCCGCCGAGGTACTGGGGATCGCGTCCCTCGAACCGGTCGAGGCGACGGGCCCGGCGGGTGCGCCGGTCGCGATCTGCGTCCGGGACGACGCTCGCCGCGCCGAGGCCCGCCGGGCCGCGTGCGAGCGGGGTGCGCTGTTCCTCGAGCTGGATCCCACCGCGCCGCCCGCCTACCTGGCTCGTCACCTCGGGCCGGCGACGGTGCTCGTCACCGACCGCGACGACCTCGCGGACCTGCCGGTCCCGGTGGTCGCCGCGGTTCCCGCCGGCCGCCCGGAACCGGCCGGCGACCGGTCGCTGCTCCCCGCCCAGCTGAGCCGGGGACTGGTCTTCGCGCTGCGCGCCCTCACCGGCACCGCACCGGCCGCCGGCCTCACCGACTTCACCGGCCGCCCGGTCCTGCCCGGCGCGCGCGGCGAACTCTGGCTGGGCGGCTCCGCCGAACCGCTGCACCACGTCGACGGCGCCGCCCGGACCGCCGAGCTCCTGCGCCCCGCGCCCGGCGGCACCCGCCGCCTGCGGACCGGGCGCGCCGCACGGCTGGTCGACGGCCGCGTCGAACTCCTCGGCCCGCCGGACCTGACCGAGCTCGAAGCCGTCCTGCGCGCGCATCCGGACGTCACCGCCGCGGCCGCCGTCACCACCGCGGCCGGCGAGACCGTCGCCGTGCACGCTCCCGCCACAGTGTCCGATTGGGACACCTACCTCGCCGCCGAGCTGCCCGCCCGGCTCCGCCCCGGCCGCTGCCTCGGCGTGTCCGAGCTACCGGACACCCCCGAAGGGCTGCTCGCCGCCACCGCGCAGCGCACCAGCGGCTTCGAAGGAGCCGCCCGGCCGCGCACCCACCTGGAGCGGGCGATCCTCGACTGCTTCGGCACCGCGCTGGACCGCCGCGACATCGGCATCCACGACGATTTCTTCGACGCCGGCGGCACTTCGCTCACCGCGGCACGCCTGATCGTCGCCCTGCCCGAGGCCGTCGGGATGCCGGTGCCGTTGAAGACGTTGTTCACCAGCTCCACCGTCGCCGCGCTCGCCGCCGCCCTCGAAGACCCGGAAGGCCCGGGCGCTCCGGACAGCGCGATGGCCTCCGCCCTGCGCGACGAACAGCTGCCGGCCGGCATCGCCCCGGCCGGGCCGCCGCGGCCCGCCCCGCCGGACGGCGGTCTCGGCCGGGTCCTGCTCACCGGCGGCACCGGCTTCCTCGGCGGCCACATGATCGCCGAGCTGCTGCGCCACGGCGCCACCGAAGTCGTGTGCCTGGTCCGCGGCGAAGAGCCCGCCGAGCGCCTGGCCGCGAACCTCGCCGGGTACGACCAGGACGACGTCGACCCCGCGAAGCTGACCGTCCTGCCCGGCGACCTCACCCTGCCCCGCTTCGGGCTGGACGAGGCCGGGTTCGCGCGGCTCGCCGACCGCCTCGACGTCATCTACCACTGTGCGGCGCACATGAACTTCATCCTCCCCTACCGCGTGCTGCGTGCGCCGAACGTCGTCGGCACCACGGAGATCCTGCGGCTGGCCTGCACCGGGCGGCCGACGCCGGTGCACTACGTCTCCACCATCGACATGCGCGTCGGCGACGTCCTGCCCGAGCAGCCCGGGCCGCTGAAAGCCGGGACCTCCGACGGTTACGTGCTCAGCAAGAAGACCGGCGAACACCTCGTCCTGGAAGCCGGCCGGCGCGGGCTGCCGGTCGGGGTGTACCGGCCGTGGCTGATCACCGGCGCCACCGGCACCGGCGCGGTCGGCGTGCGCGACCAGCTGGCGCTGTGCCTGGCCGGCAGCCTGATCGCGGGCCTGATGCCCGAGGACACCCCGATCCCGCTGCACGTGCTGCCGGTCGACCTGGTGTCCGCGGCGATCGTCCGGCTGTCGCGCCTGGCGCCCCGGCCCAACCCGGTGCACCAGTTCTACAACCCGCAGGTGGCGCCCATGGAGTCGATCCACGAACACCTCACCCGGACCGGGTACCGGTTCGACACCGTGCCCTACGCGCAGTGGCGGGTGCAGCTGGCCCGCCGTACGGCCGGTCGCCTCGACGGCCTGGCGGCCCTGTTGTCCATCGACGGCCCGATGACCGGCGACCCGGACGTCGTCGAGATCGGCAACACGCTGTCCGGCCTCGGCGGCGACGCCGGGTTCCCGGACATGGACGTCGACTACGTGGCCAAGACGGTCGCCTTCCTGGTCCGGCAGGGCATGGTGCCCGAGCTGAGCGCGAGCGGAGGGCATCGATGACCCCCGAACCCTGGCTGCGCCGCGCCGCGGAGGCCGCCGCCGGCGACGTCCGCCTGTTCTGCCTGCCCCACGCCGGTTCCGGGCCGGCCCGGTACCTGCGCTGGGCCGGCCGGCTGCCCGGCGTCGACCTGGTCGGCGTCTGCCTGCCCGGCCACGAGCGCCGCGTCGCCGAGCCGCCGCTGCGCCGCGTCCCGGACCTCGTCGACGCGCTGGCCGACGCCCTCGGGCCGCACCTCGACCGGCCGTTCGCCGTGCTGGGCCACAGTTTCGGCGGTCTCCTCGCGTTCGAGCTCGCCCGTCGCCTGGAAGCCGGCGGCGCCGGGCCGCGGCACGTGTTCGTCTCCGGGGCCGCGCCCGCGCGCACCGCCGAGCCCTCGGTCGCCGCCCTCGGCGACGAAGCCTTCGTCGCCCACGTCCGCCGCCTCGGTGGCCTCGACCCCGACGTCCTGGCCCACCCCGATCTCGTCGACCTCGTCACCCCGGCCCTGCGCGCCGACCACGAGGCCGCCGAGGCGCACACCCCGGACCCCGCCGCGACCGTGCGCGCCCCGATCACCGCGCTCGGCGGGCTGCACGACCCCGCGGCACCACCGGGCGCGCTGATCGCCTGGGGGCGGCACACGACCGGCCGGTTCACCCGCATCACCCTGCCCGGCGGCCACTTCGCCCTGTTCGACCAGGAGCACAACGTGCTCCGCACCGTCCGGACCACCCTGGCCGCGCACGCGACCAGTGCGCACCTGAAGGAGGCAGCACGTTGAGTCCCTCGAGAAGGAAATCGACGCCGCGGGGCCGGCTCGGCCTGCACTCGGCCTCGCTGGCCGGCGCACTCGCGCTGGCCGTCGTGGTCCTGCAGGTGTCGGTCGCGGGCGCCGGCACGCTCCCGCCCCTCGGCGCGGCCGTCAACCCCGGCACCGGGGTGTGGGTCACCGCCGGCCAGGGAAACCCGCCGCACGACCAGACCCTGTCCCTGCCCGGCCTGTCCGGCAGCGCCACCGTGGCGTTCGAAGCGGACGGCACCGCGCACATCGCCGCGGGCACCGACGCGGACATGTACCGGGCGCTGGGCTACACGCACGCCCGCTTCCGGCTGTTCGAAATGGACCTGGCCCGGCGCCAGGCCGAAGGCCGGCTGGCCGAGACCACCGGCGACCCGGCCGCGCTGAACTCCGACAAGTACGAGCTCGACCTCGGCCTGCAGCGCGCGGCCCAGCGCGACTGGACCGCGATGGCGGCCGGGTCCCCGGCCCGCGCGGTGCTCACCGAGTACGCCGAGGGCGTCAACGCCGCCATCGCGCAGCTGAAGCAGGACAACGCCCTGCCGCTCTACTACAAGCTGATGGACTTCCCGGTCGAGCCGTGGACCCCGGTCGACAGCCTGGCCGTGCAGCGGCTGGAGACCCAGACGCTGTCCTTCGACCCGCTGCCGACCGCGTTCAGCTACATCGCCGGTGCCTTCGGCGAGCAGAAGTTCGAGCAGCTCTACCACGCCGTCGGGCAGAACCCGCAGTACCCGTACGACCCGGGCCCGTACCGGAAACTGCCGTTGACGCCGATCCCGGCGCGCAACGACGGCACCCCGGCGCCGCCCGCGGGCACGACCGGTGGCGGCGGCACGCCGCAGGCGCCGGCCGGGAACACGGCCCCGCCGGACGGATTCGCGGTCGGCACCTCGCCGCAGGCGATCGAGGCGTCGGCGCAGTTCCAGGACCGGATCGCCCAGCTGCCCGCGAACGCCGTCCACACCATCGGCAACAGCAACGCGTGGGTGGTCTCCGGCAAGCTCACCGCGTCCGGCAAGCCGATCCTGGCGTCCGACCCGCACCTGAACCTGACCGTCCCGTCGATCTGGTACCAGGTGGAGCTGCGCTCGCCGGGCTACCAGCTGGCCGGGGTGACCGTGCCGGGGATCCCGGCCGTGCTCGGCGGCAAGAACCGGCACATCAGCTGGGGCCTGACCAACTCCCAGCGGCCGGGCACGTTCTACTACCTGGAGAAGACCGACGCGGCGCACCCCGACCAGTACTTCTGGAACGGGCAGTGGCGGCCGATGACGAAGATCGTCACCAAGATCAAGCAGCACGACGGCTCGACCGTCGAGTACACGACCCGGATGACCGTGCACGGCCCGGTCATGACCGTCCAGGGCGTCACCGCGGCCGTGTGGTTCACCGGGACGCTGCCGAGCGACAACTTCGACAGCATGCTGGCGCTCGAGAAAGCCACCAGCTTCGACCAGTTCCACCAGGCGCTGCGCGGCTGGAACACCCCGGCGCAGAACTTCGCCTACGCCGACGACGCCGGCAACATCGGCATCGTCAACGCCGGCCTGCAGGCGCAGACCCCGGACCGCTGCCTGCCGTTCCTGCCGATGTCCGGCACCGGGGAGTGCGACGTCACCGGGAGCGTCCCGTTCGAAGCGCTGCCGAGCACGTACAACCCGCCGTCCGGGTTCGCGCAGACCGCGAACCAGCGCGAGGTCGGCACCGACTACCCGTACTACTACGGCCGCGGGTACGACTTCTTCGACCAGGGCTGGCGGTCCACGGAGATCACCAAGGCGCTCACCGGCGCCACCGGCGTGACCTCGCAGCAGATGCAGGACCTGCAGATGTCCATGGTCGACGACGTGGCCCGCGCGCTGCTGCCGACGGTGCTGAAGGACCTGCAGGCCGGGTCGTGGGACCCGGTGCAGACGCAGGCGCTGGACGCGCTGAAGAACTGGGACTACCAGCTGACCGCCGACTCCACCGCGGCCACCGTCTGGGGCCGGTTCATGGTGCTCTACGGGTACGCGGTGTGGCACCCGGTCTGGCAGCAGTACAAGATCCCGGCGCCGCCGCGGGACGTGTTCACGCCGCGGACCAACGACAGCACCTACGCCGTCGACGGTCTCAACGGCCTGCTGATCAACCTGAGCATCGGCGACGTCGCCAACCCGCTGTTCGCCCCGCCGGGTTCGACCACGCACACCGCGCCGGAGGTGATCCGGCAGGCGTTCACGGCCGCGGTCGCGGACCTGAAGGGCAAGCGCGGAACCGACGTGCGCACCTGGAAGCTCGGCGACGGCCACAAGGTGATGATCGCGTCCCTGCTGCAGTCGCCGGTGCTGGACCTGGGGCCGTTCGCCTCCGGCGGCAGCGGCCGCACGATCAACTCGGTGGTCAGTGCCGCGCCGGTGCGGCACGGCAAACCGCTCACCGGGGTGGCCGTCGGCGGCGCCAGCTGGCGCATGGTCGTCGACTGGGGCACCGGGCAGTCCGTCGGGATCTACCCCGGCGGGCAGAGCGAAAACCCGGCGTCCCCCTGGTATTCGGACCGGCTCGCCGACTGGTTCGCCGGACGCAACCGACCGATCCTCGAGGGCGAACCCGCCCTGGCCGCGACGAAGGGGCGGACATGGACACTCAATCCCTGACCGGGCAGCTGCCCGGCCGGAGCACCACGGCACCCGAGGCCGACACCGCGACGCGCAGCCGGACGTGGGTCCGCGTCCTGGCCGTCGTCGTCGCCGGAATCGTCCTGGACTGGGGCGGCAACCAGCTCGGCTGGTGGTGGGTGACCGTCCTGACCGGCGTCGCGGCCGCCCTGCTGCTGCGCGGCCGCGCGCTGGCGGTGTTCACGCTGGCCGTACCGCTGCTGAGCTGGGGCGGCGAGTTGTTCCGGCTGTGGACGTCGGTGGACACCACGCGGGTCTCCCGCGTCACCGTCGGCCTGGCCGGCGTCGGCGACGACGCGGCGTGGCTGGGTTACGTCCTGACGCTGTCGTACGCCGTCCTGCTGTGTGCCGCCGGGGCCTGGGTGGCCGCGGCGGCGCGGCAGGTGATCCGCGCGGCCCGCGAAGGGCGGCGCAACCCCATCGAGCCGGAGGAGGCGCGCACCGATGCCTGAGGACGAGGACACCCGCGAACACACGGTCGTCGTCAACCACGAGGAGCAGTACTCGATCTGGCCGGCCGGGCGCGAACTGCCCAGCGGCTGGACGGAGGTCGGCGTGCGCGGCCCGAAGCGCGAGTGCCTGGACCACATCGAGCGCGTGTGGACCGACATGCGGCCGCTGAGCCTGCGCACGGCGATGGCCGCCGCCCAGGGCCCGGGAGCGGGCTGATGCTGCGCTACAGCCGGGCTTACCCGCCCGAAGCGCTCCGGGCGTTCGAGCCGGCGTCGGCGTGGGCCGCCACGCACGCGGCGGAAGGACCGCTGTTCCTGTGGGACGACCTGAGCCTCACGGCCGACGCGTTCGCCGACGAGCCGGCGTACCGCGACGAAACGGCGGAGTGGCAACGGTTCTGCCGCGAGCAGCTCGGGTTCGCCGTGCCGGGCGATCTGGGCTGAGGTCCGGCGGCGGCGCGTGCCGATGCGCGCCGCCGCCGTTCTCCCGCGTGCTCCGAGGAGGCCGTTTATGAGTGCCGATCACGAAACCAGCCCCGCGAAGGACGTCGAGCCCCGGCCGTCGCCGTTCGCCCCGCTCCGGCGGCGCGGCTTCCGGATCCTGGTGGCCGGGCAGTCGCTGTCGACGCTCGGCGACATGGTCTACCTGGTCGCGCTCCCGTTCGTGATCCTCGGGGCCGGTTACGCGACGTCCGGCCTGAGCCTCACCCTCACCGGGTTCGGGGTGGCCCGCATCGTCACCGCGCTGCCCGGCGGCGCGCTGGCCGACCGGTTCGGGGCCCGGCCGGTGATGCTGGGCGCCGACCTGGCGCGGTGCGCGGCGCTGACCACGCTGACCGTCGCCGCCGCCCGCGGGGCGCCGGCGCTCGGCCACCTGGTCGTCGTGGGAATCGTCCTGGGCGCCTGCGAAGGCGCCCACATCCCCGCGTACCGCTCGATCACCCCGGCGCTCGTGCCGGACGCGGAACTGCCGGCGGCGAACTCCCTCGGCATCGCGTCGAACCTGTTCGCCAACGTGATCGGGCCGCCGATCGGGGGCGCCCTGGTCGCCCTGGTGGCGCCGTGGCCGGCGATCGGGGTCGACGCCGTTTCGTTCGCCGTGTCCGCGCTCGCCCTGCTGGCCATCCACCGGACCCCGGCGCCGGCCCGCCGCCTCCCGGCCGCCGGTTCCCTGTCCGGGTTCGTCCGTTCGTCGCCCCTGTACCGCACGGTCCTGCTCATGACGGCGGTGCTCGGCGCCTCGGTCGGCGGGACGCTGGAGGTGGCCCTGCCGGTCCTCACCGGCACCCGCCCCGACCTCGGCCCGGCGGGCTACGGCTGGCTGATGGCCGCACTGGGAGCGGGAATGCTGGGCGGCGGCGCCTCCGCCGGCACCCTGACCCACGGCCGCCGCCAGGGCCGCCTGGTCGTCACCACGCTGGCGATCAACGGCGGCCTGCTGGCCGCGGTCCCCCACGTCGGCGGCCTGCTCCCGACGGCGGCCACGATGGCCCTGATCGGCGCGCTCGACGGGGTGCTGGCCGTCCTGGTGATGACGGCGACCCAGCGCATGCCACCCCCGGGGTTGCTGGCCCGCGCACAGGGGTTGATCAGCCTGGTGACCTTCGCGATGTTCCCGCTGTCGGTCTCCCTGGCCGGCCTGGTCCTGGCCCGCTGGTCCCCGGCGGCGATGTTCCACCTCACCGGGGCCGGGTTCGCGATCGTGGCGGCTTGTGGCCTCGCCAGCCGGAGCCTCCGGCGCCTTTGACCGGTGGTGGGGCCGCGATCGCCGCGTCTCAGACGAGGCCGCGCCTGGCCGCCGCCACCCCGGCCTCGAAGCGGCTCGATGCGTGCAGCCGGTCGCACAGGGCCGTCACGCGCCGCCGGTACGTGCGCACCGAGATCTCCAGCCGGCGGGCCGCCTGTTCGTCCTTGAGACCGGCCGAAAGGCACCGCAGGATCCGCACCTCCAGCTGCGTCAGCTGCGGCGGCACCACGCCGGGCGGCGGCGCCGGGCGGGCCTGCTGGAAAGCCCACGCGACCACCGCGAGCACCGCCGGCGCGCGCAGGACCGTCCGGTCCTGCCGCTGGGGGAACACCACGGCAATCGAATCGACCATCGCCAGCCAGGTGGTCAGGCCCGGCAACATCCGCACTTCGACGCCCGGGAGATCCGCGGCGGGCGGCCGTTCGATCTGCAGCAGCTGCCCGGTCTGCGGGGATTCCCGCAACCACGACTCCTCCACCTCGTGCAGGCGGCCGAGGATTTCCCGGTCAGCGTGTTCAGCGCCGGCTTCGGGGTCGTACCGCCCCAGCACGTCGTCGACCGCGGCGTGCAGCCGCGCGGCGAGATCGGGACAGCCGGCCCGCTTGAGCGCCCAAGCGGTCTCCGCCGTGGGCACGTTCGCCTTCCCCAGCATCGATGCCCCTCCCCCCAAGCCGGATCGAGCGCCCCATTTCCTCGAAGATCGCCGCCGGTTTCGCGGGCAGCAAAAAGCACGAACCGCCCATAACGGTTTCCCGCAGTTCGCCGTGACCCCAGCCGATCGACGATCGTAACACCACACTGGCATATGCCGTCGACAATTCGTCGACAGCCCATCGACGCGATCTTTGTTCCGGAGAATGCGAACTCCTTTTGCGGCGGATCACATTCGCCGGGCGAGATCGTGGGCGACGTCGATCGCGATCTCCCGGGTCCGGAGCGCCAGTGGCGACTCGGTGCGCCCGGCCGGGCGGTACAGGGACAGCTCGCGGCTCGGCGACGGGGTGAGCGCGTGGATCGCGAGCTGGTCGTCGGACCACGCGTCGAGCGCGTGCAGGGCGAGCCACGGCAGCACCGCCCAGCCGATGCCCGCCCGCACCATCGACAGGATGGTTTCGTGGCCCGTGGTCCGGAACACGAACCGCGGCTGCGCCCCGGCGCGGGCGAGCGTGCGCTCCAGCCACCGCTGGTGGTGGGTGGGCGGCCAGGCGACCATCGGCACGTCGTCGAGCCGCCGCACCCGGACGGGGCCGGCCGGGACCGCGCCGGCCGCCGTCACCAGGAGGTACGGCTCGTCGAACAGTTCGGTGCGCTCGACGTCCCCGCCGACCGGGCCGTCGTGGAACAGCAGGTCGAGCTCGCCGATCCGGGGGTCCTCCGGCGGCACGTCGGCCAGCCGGATGTCGCAGCCGGGGTGTTCGTCGAGCAGCCGGCGGATGACGGGCGGCAGGATCAGGTTCGACACGCTCTGGAAGGTGCCGATGTCGATGCGGCCGTGGCCGGCGCGGAACCGGTCGACGGCGTCGGTCAGCGCCGCCGCCTTCGCCAGCAGTTCGCGGCCGTGCGCCAGGACCACCTCGCCGAGCGGCGTGATCCGGACCGGTTTCGGGCCGCCGGGCCGGTCGAACAGCGCCCCGCCGACGGCCTTCTCGAGTGCGGCGACCTGCTGGCTGACCGACGACTGGGTGTACCCGAGCCGCGCGGCCGCCTGCCCGAAGGTGCCTTCCTCGGCGATCGCGGCCATCGTCCGCAGGTGACGCAGCTCGTAGTCGGCCATGACGTCCGAGCATAAGCCACGGCGATCAGTTCGATCGGAAATCATCGCTTTTGGTGATGTCCGAGCCGACCTAGCGTCGAAGCCATGACGACTTCGACCGCCCCGGCCGCCCGGCCGCACCTCGGATTGCCCCCCTTCGTCCGGGCCCTCGCGGCCACGCACTTCGTCGGCCGCGCCGGCGGGGTGGTGCGGTCGTTCCTGGTGCTGTACCTGACGCAGGCACAGCACCTTTCGCCCGCGACCGCGGGCGCGGTGGTCGCCGCGGTCGGCGTCGGTGACATCGGTTCCCAGCTGCTCGGCGGCTGGCTGGGCGACCGGATCGGCCGGCGGAACACGATGCTGGCCGGGTTCGTCGGCGCCGCCGCGGCGCTCACCGCCCTCGGCTCGGCGGATTCGCTGCCCGGCATCTGGGTGGCCGCCGCCGGGGCGGGGCTGACGCTGGAGCTGTTCCGCCCGGCCGGGTCGGCCGCGGTGGCGGATCTTCCGGCGCCGCAGCGGATCCGCGCGTTCGGGCTGCTCTACTGGGCGGCCAACGCCGGTTTCTCGGTCGCCGCGGTGACGGCCGGGGTGCTGGCCCGGCACGGGTACGGGCTGCTGTTCTGGCTCAACGTGCTGACGTCGCTGGCCGCGGCGCTGATCGTCTGGTTCCGGGTGCCGGAAACCCGCCCGGCGGGGCCGGTGCGGACGCGGCAGGCGCTGCTGCCCGTCGTGCGACGCGACCGGCTGATGCTCGCGCTGCTGGCCGTCCACACCGGCTACTTCACGGTGTTCCTGCAGACGTTCACAACCTTGCCGCTGCTGATGACGGCCAGCGGCCTCGACCCGGCGACGTACGGCGCGGTGCTCGCCCTGAACGGGATCGTCGTGGTGGTCCTGCAGCCGGGGGCGGTCCGGCTGCTCGCCGGCCGCGACGGCAGCACGGTGTCGGCGGTCTCGATGCTGCTGGTGGGGCTGGGGGCCGGACTCGGCGCCGTGAGCCACGGCCTCGCCGGTTTCGCGGTCTCGGTCGTGGTCTGGACCCTCGGCCAGGTCGGGATCGCCGTCCGGTTCGGCGACACCTTCGCCGGCCTCGCCCCGGCCGAGCTGCGCGGCGGGTACCTGGGCCTCGCTTCGGCCACCTGGAGCGCCGGCGCGGTGCTCGGCCCGCTCGGCGGGACCGCGCTGCTCGCCCTCGCCGGCCCGACCGTGCTCGGCCCGGTCTGCGCAGCCGCTGGACTAGCGCTCTTCGCCGCCCAGCGCGCGCTCGGACCGGCCGTGCGCCGCCGAACCACGGAAAGGCCGATCCCGTGAGCACGTACGTCCTGATCCACGGCGCCGGCGACGGCGGCTGGTCCTGGCACCCGGTCGCCGCGCAGCTCCGCGGCCGCGGACACGAGGTGGTCGCGCCCGGCCTCCCCGACGCCCCGTCGGCCACCCTCACCGGCTACGCCGACGCGGTGGTCGAAGCCGTCGGCGACCGGCCGGACCGGGTCGTCGTCGGCCACTCGTTCGGCGGGTTCACCGCCCCGCTGGTCGCCGGCCGGCTCGGCGCCCGGCTACTGGTCCTGGTGGCCGCCATGATCCCGGCGCCCGGCGAACGGCCCGGCGACCGGGGACGCACCACCGGGTACCGCGAGGCCGTGCGGACCCACGACGACCCCTACGTCACCGTTTACCACGACGTGCCGCGCGCGCTCGCGGACGAGGCGATGGGCCGGGAACGGGCGCACCCGTCACCTGCCGCGATGGCGCAACCGTGGCCACTGGCGGCGTGGCCGGACGTCCCCACCCGGTTCGTGCTCGGCCGCGAGGACCGCTGCTTCCCGCCGGAGTTCCTGCGCGCACTGGCCGCCGGGCGGCTCGGCCTCGTCGCGGACGAAATCGCCGCCGGGCACTGCGTCGCGCTCAGCCGGCCCGGGGAGCCGGCCGCCCTCCTCGAGAGCCACCGGGCAGGCTAGGTTGCGCGCATGAGCCTTCTCGATGACGTGGCCGAGCGCGACGGCTGGCGGTGCTGGGTGTGCGACGAACCGGTCGACCCCGGGATGTCGGTGAACGACCCGCGGGGGCCCAGCGTCGACAGCCGGACCGCGGACCGGAAGGCCAAGCTCACCGAGCGGCTCGCGCACCGCGGGTGCAACACCCGCAAGGGCGCGGTCAAGGTGGTCATCCCCTGGCCGGACCGGCTGCACGTGGGCGACCCGGCGCCGCTGATCACGGTGGCCGGGCGGCTGGAGCGCAAGGGCGGGCGGGAGACGGTGGCCCGCTGCCCGACCGAGCCGGACGCCCGGGAGGCGGCGGACTGGCTGGTGGACCGGTTCTCGCGGCTGGTGCCCGGGCTGCCGGTCACCGCCGACGTCCAGGCGGGCGGCGGGCAGTTCCTGGTCGTCCTGGTCACCGGCCGCCGCTGACCGCCGCGGTGGACCACGCCCCCGCACCGTGCTAGAAGTAGAACGTGTTCCACTTCGGTCGCTGCCGGGAGGTCCGTGGATGAGCGTCCCGACGGTGACCGACCTGCTGCTGGCCCGCGTCGGGGACGACCGGCCGGGCCTGCGGTTCGAGGACGAGACGTGGTCGTGGGCCGAGCACGTCCGCGCGTCGGCGGGGCTGGCGGCCGGCCTCCGGGAGTCACTGGACCCGAACCGGCCGCCGCACGTCGGCGTCCTGGCCGACAACGTCCCGGCGTTCTCGGTGCTCCTGGGCGCGTGCGCGTTCGCCGGCGCGGTGCTGGCCGGGCTCAACCCGACCCGCCGCGGGGACGCCCTGGCCCGGGACATCCGGCTCGCCGACTGCCAGGTCGTGCTCGCCGAGCCGAAGTACCGGCCGCTGCTGGCCGGTCTGGACCTCGGCGGGGCCGACGTGCGGGACCTCGGTTCGTGGCCGGCGCCGCAGGATCCGATCGACCCGGTCCCGGCGTCGCCGGACGACCTGCTCATGCTGATCTTCACCTCCGGCACCAGCGGCGACCCGAAGGCCGTGCGCTGCACCCACGGCAAGATAGCGTTTCCCGGCGCGATGCTCGCGCAACGCTTCGGTCTGTCCTCATCGGACACGGTGTACGTCACGATGCCGATGTTCCACTCCAACGCCATCATGGCCGGCTGGGCCGTCGGGCTGGCAGCGGGCGCGGGCATCGCCCTGCGCCGCCGCTTCTCCGCGTCCGGCTTCCTGCCCGACGTGCGGAAGTTCGGCGCGACCTACGCCAACTACGTCGGCAAGCCACTGTCCTATGTGGTCGCGACGCCGGCTTGCCCGGACGACGCGGACAACCCGCTGCGTCTCGTCTACGGGAACGAAGGCGCGGCCGCGGACCTGATCGCGTTCGAGAGGCGCTTCGGCTGCAAGGTCATCGACGCGTTCGGCTCCACCGAGGGCGGCGTGGGGTTCGCCCGGACCGACGACACCCCGCCCGGGTCTCTGGGCCGGCCGGCCGCCGACGTGGCCATCCTGCACCCGGAGACCGGCCGGCCGTGCCCACCGGCCGAGTTCACCCCCGACGGCCGGCTGGCCAACGCCGCGGAGGCGGTCGGCGAACTGGTCAACACGGCGGGCGCGGGCTGGTTCGCCGGGTACTACCGCGACCCCGAAGCCGATGCGCAGCGCCTGCGCGACGGCCGGTTCCACACGGGCGACCTCGCGTACGCCGACGCCGAGGGCTACTGCTACTTCGCCGGCCGGCTCGGCGACTGGCTCCGCGTCGACGGCGAGAACCTCGGCACGGCCCCGATCGAGCGCATCCTGCTGCGCCACCCGTCGATCACCGACGCGGCGGTCTACGCGGTCCCGGACCCGGTGACGGGAGACCAGGTGATGGCCGCCATCGTCACCGCCGGCGCACCCCTGGACCCGGCGGCGTTCGGCCGCTTCCTCGCCGGCCAGCCCGACCTGGGGCCCAAACAGGTGCCGAGGTACGTGCGAACGGTCCAGGAACTGCCCCGGACGTCGACGTTCAAGGTGGTCAAGCGGCAGCTGTCCGCGGAGGGCCTGAACTGCGCCGATGCCGTGTGGGAACGCACGGGCCGGGACATCGCCTACACCACGGCCGGTTAGCCGGGCGGCTTCCTCGCGTGCCGATGCACGCCCATTCGCAGGGCCATCGGAACACCGCGGATCCGTTCAAAACCAACAAAACCTCGGACATCGGTCACCTGACGGATGTCTGGAAACCACGCATCCGAGAAACATTGCTTCACGGAGTTAACACCGCTCCGGCCTCGACGACGAGGAGGAGCGATGTCTCGTGCCACCACCACCGTCTCCACCCTGGTGATCTTCGTTCTCGCCGTCAACCTGCGGCCCGCCGTGACCAGCCTGGGTGCCGCCCTGCCGGACATCTCGGTCGCCGGGAACCTGGTCGGCGCCGTGCTCGTGGCCCTGCCGCTGTGGGCCATCGGGCTCGGAGGGTGGGCGACTCCGTGGCTGTGCAGCCGGTTCGGGCCGCACCGGACCGTCACCGTCGCCCTGATCGGGCTCGTGCTCTCGCTGGCCGGGCGGGTGCTCGGCGGGTCGGTCGAACTGCTGGTCGGGACCGCGCTCGCCTGCCTCTCCATTGCCGTGCTCGGGACCATGTTGCCGCTGCTCGCACAGGGTTCCGCCGCCTTCACCTTCGGGCTCGGGTTCGGGAGCACGGCCGGTGCGCTGGTCACGCCCACGGCCGTGATGTCGTCCTCGTGGCGCGTGGCGCTCGGGGTGTGGGCGACCGCGGCGCTGGTGGCCCAGCAGGTGTGGCAGCGCACCCCCGGCGAGTTCGGGTCGCCGCGGGCCGCGTCCGGGGCGGCGCCCGCCGCCGCGCTGACCATCCACTTCGGACTCATCTCGACGGTGACGTTCCTGGTCATGGGCTGGCTGCCCGGCATCCTGCGTGACGCCGGGGTCCCGCCGACCACCGCGGGCGCGTGCCTCGCGCTCTCGATGGCCATGGGGTTGCCGATGATGTGGCTGGTACCGGGCTGGACCCGCCGCTGGCGCAACCAGACACTCCTCGTCGTCGCACTGGCCACGCCGAACGTCATCGGGGTGACCGGCCTGATCGTCGCGCCCGCGGCCGCGCCGTGGCTGTGGGCCGCGGCCACCGGTACCGGCATGGGCGCGCTCGCCTTCGCCCTGACGACGGTTTCCCTGCGCAGCAAGGACAGTTCCCTCTCGTTGTCCGCGGTGGTCCAGGGCTTCGGGTACCTCATCGCCGGCTTCGGCGTGCTGGCCTGCGGCTGGCTGCACACCGGCACCGGCACCTGGCGGACGCCGTTGCTGCTGGTCCTCGCGGTCCTGCTCGGCCAGGTCCTCAGCGGGCACTTCGCCGTTTCGCGCCGGCCGACGTCGCTGGTGGCGCCCCCGCTTTCCCTGCCCCGCCAGGGAGGCGCGCCCGAGGTCGGGGTGTGACCTCAGCCGGAGGCGGACTGGTGCCGGGCCGCCTCCCGGGCGATGTCGATGCGCGAGTGCACCTCGAGCTTGGTGAGGATGTGCGAGACGTGCGTGCCGACCGTGCGCGGGGACAGGTAGAGGCGGGCCGCGATCTGCGGGTTCGACAGCCCTTCGACGACGAGCGCGGCGATCCTGCTCTCGGTGGGAGTCAGGCTGTCCCAGCCGCGCGTGGCCTTGCGGTGCTTCACCGTCGGGCCGCGGCGGATGCCGAACGAGCGGAACAGGGCACGCAGCCGCGCCACGTCCCACTGCGCGTCGAGCCCCGAGTAGAGGTCGATGGCGTGGGTGAAGGCGGCCCGCGCCGAGCCGCGGTCTTCCGTTCGCGCTTCGGCGAACGCGACCGCGGCGGCTTCCAGCGCCTTGGCGCGCGAGAGCGGGCGGCCGGCGTCGCGGTAGCCGTCGGCGGCCCGCAGCAGCATCGTGCCGTCCCGTTCGAGCAGCCCGCGGCAGTACAGGACGAGCGCGCGGCGGTGCGGCACTGCGGATTCGGCGCCGATCGCGCCCACCCGGGCCTCGATCTTCGCCGCGGCCCGCACGTCGCCGATCGCCGCGGCCAGCCGGGCGGCGTCCCCGAGCAGGTCCTCCCCCGTGTCTTCGCCGGCCGGCACGGCGGTCAGCACCGCGAGCGCCCGTTCCGGGGCGCCGGCGTGCTCGAACGCGAAACTCCGGGCCCGCACCAGGGGTTCCACGACTTCGTCGCCGATGTGCTGGGAGTACAGCGCCGCGACGTCGAGGTGCCGCCGGGCCGCGGCCGTCTCGCCGCGGTGGAAGTGGATGATCGCGGCGACCCCGTGGTCGCAGCACACCACGCTCGGCTCCTTGCGGTCGTCCGCCACGACCTCCACCTCGGCCAGCGCGTCGTCCCACCGGCCGGCGGCCAGCAGCAGCTGCCCGAGCGCGCTCTGCGCCTGGGCCAGCCGCGCGATGCTGCCGGTGCGGTCGGCCAGTTCCCGCGCCTGACCGGCGGCGGCGAGCGCGTCGGGGTAGCGGTCGAGCGCGCCGAAGGTGACCGACTGGTTGATGCGCAGCTGCAGTGTGAGGTCGATCAGCGCCGGATCGCCCCGCACGATCGCCATCGCGCGCTCGAACAACGGCAGCGCTTCGACCCACTCGCCCCGCGACATCGCGACCAGGCTCAGCACGTGCAGCGCCCACCCGGTCGCCCAGCGGTCTTCGGCCGGGCCGAGTTCGTCGAGGGCCGCGGTCGCGACCCGGCGCGCGGTGTCCATCTCCCCCACGTAGCGGTGCGTGCGCGCGATGAGCACGAGCAACCTCGCGCGGTGCCGCGCCAGCAGGCCGGGGTGGGCCAGTGCGTGCTTCAGCGCGGCCAGGTACTCGGCGGCCCGGCCGGTTCGCCCGCGGCACTGCACGACCGTCGTGTGCAGGTCGACGCGCACGTCGGGGTCGCGGACGCGGTCCAGTGCGCGGCAGGCGATCCGTTCGGCCTGGGCGATGTTGTCCAGCTGGTAGTAGGCGTCGGCCAGCCGGCAGGCCAGCGCGCCGGTGACGGCGTCGTCGAGCGGGGTGTCCCGCACCGCCCGGCGCAGCAGCGCGACGGCGACGACGGGCGCCTGGCCGATCAGCGGCATGGCCACTTCGAGCAGCCACTGCACGGCCCAGGCCGGTACCGGCACCCGGCTGTCCGTTGTGGACACCATCGGCAGCAGCTGCCGCGCGACCCGTTCGACCGGGGCCTTCGCTTCGGCCAGCGCCCACGCGGCGTCCTGGTGCCAGGCGATCCGCACCGCCGTCGGCATTTCGTCGTACAGCGCCCCGCGGATCAGCGGGTGCCGGAACTCCAGGTCGTCGCCCGCCGCCACCAGCACCCCGGCGGCGCGGGCCTCGTCGAGGGCCGGCAGCAGCGCAGCGAGCGGGGACTTCGTCACCGTCACCAGGTCCTCGACCGAGAAGCCGACGCCGAGCAGCGCCGCGGCCCGCAGCACGCCCAGCGTCGACTCGGAAAGGAAGCCGAGCCGGTCCGCGATCGCCTCCGGCAGGGAATCCGGTGTGGCCGCGCCGGTGAGCTCGACGACGCCCGAGGTGTCGACCTCCAGGCGTGAGCTCCGCGCCAGCGCGTCGACCAGTTCGGTGAGGTACAACGGGTTCCCGGCCGCGCCGTCGGCCAGCCGCGCCAGTTCGGCGCCCGGTTTCCCGCCGGCCAGTGCGGCCACCAGCTCGAGCACCGCCGGTTCCGCCAGCCGGCCCAGCCGCAGCCGCTCGCCCGCGCCGACGATCCGGAACAGCGACCGCAGGTCGTCGCGGCGCGGCACCGGGCGCAGCACGCCGACCAGGAGCAGCGGGAGCTGCCGGACCGAGCGGGCGAGCCGGCTCCACACCGCGACCGTGGTGCGGTCGGCCCATTGGAGTTCGTCGACGACCAGCACGGCCGGCTCGTCCTGGCAGAGTTCGTCCACCAGCGCGATCAGCTGTTCGGCGGCCGCGGCGGCGAGGTCGGCGCCCTTGCCCGCGACGGCGCCGCCGCCCAGCAGCTCGGAGATGGCGTCACGGCGGGGATCCCGCGTGACCGGCGTGATGTCGAGGGCGTCCAGCAGGGGCAGCAGCGGCAGCGCCTGGCCGAGTTCGTCGCCGGCGCCCCAGTACACCTGGCAGCCCGCCTCGGCGGCGGCCACGCAGGCGGACCGGACCAGCGCGGACTTGCCGATCCCGGGTTCGCCGTCCACCAGCACGGCGCGGCCCCGGCCGTCGGCGACGTCACCGATCCAGGTGACCAGCCGGGACAGCTCGCCGTCCCGGCCGACCAGCAGCTCTGCACCCTCCGTGAGCGGTCGCACACGGCGATTTTAGAAGTAAAACCTGTTCCCCAACAAGGGGCGGACCCGGTCAGGGCAGAACTTCTACCGTTAGTCGAGACTTAGGCTCGGGGAAACATCCCATTCGATAAATGCGCCGATTCGTGATCCCGGCGTGATTCTCCGGCCGGGCGGCAGCAGATCTTCGCCCGGTCACGACGGCCCGGACAAAGGCGTGGACGGCCCGGTTCCGCCCGGTGAAGTCCAGGACAGTCAAGGATGTCGGCCACGCATCCGCGGCCCGGAAACCGTTCCGGCCGCACCCGCCCGGCGTCGGCACGACCCGGTGTTCGACGTTTTCGACGGCGACTGGCCACCCTCTCGCCGCCCCGCAAACGACCTCGGCGCGAATACGGGCGGTGACGACGGCCGGATTCGGCCGGGCCAGATCGTCCTCCCCGAATTTGCCGCCGTCCCGTTGTTTTCCGCGCCGCCCGACGGCTTCGGGCACGTTTTCCGCACCCGTTCGGGCAAGTTCACGCTGTGTGACAGGCCGCTGGCAGGCTGGTCCAGACCAGCGATCCCCGCCGGGCGCCCCGCGACGGCCCCGGCCCGAATCCCCGGCCGAAGCGTTCCCGCGTCCGGAATCGGTGGCCCGCGATCATTCCGCCACCGCGATTCGTAGCACTCTCCGATACCCGGCGGTAAAGCGCAAGATCGTCGTTCTCGCACCCGTGCCGCCATTCTGGTGAAACCCTGCCTCCGGTCCACATCACGCATTGTCAAGTGCGGAACGGGTGCCTACAGTGGCCAGCTTGATGCCGGGAAGTGAATCACGCACTTCCGGACTGTTGGGTACACCCGACTCTCATCTCCTTCGAGGAGCATGCCTTGTGTTTGGAATCGCCAGGAGCCGTGGCCGTGCTCGGGCCCGCCACGCCGTCCTCGCCCTCGCGGCCGTCACGGCCCTGGCCGGCTGCGCCGCGCTCGGTTCGGAGAACTCGAAGACCTCGCCGGCCGCCGGCAGCCTGGAGAAGGCGACCCTGAAGGTCTCCATCCTGCCCACCACGGACCTGGGACCGTTCTGGCTGGCCCAGGACAGCGGTTACTTCCAGGCCGAGGGCCTCACCGTCGAGTCCGTCGTCGCCGCCAGCGGCCAAGCCTCGCTGGCGAAGGCGATCTCGGGCGAGGCCGACATCGCGTTCTCGACCTACCCGCCGTTCTTCACGGCGCGGAGCACCGGCGCCGCCGACATGGAACTGGTCGCCGACGCGACCTCGGTCAACCCGAAGTCGAATGCGATCGTCACGGTTCCGAAATCGCCGGTGAAAACAATCTTCGACCTGGCGGGCCGGAAGATCGCGATCACCGCCAAGAACACCGCTTCCGATCTTCTCACGCGCTCGGTGATGCAGGACCACAACGTCGATTACGGCAAGGTGAAATGGGTGCTGATCCCGCTGCCGAACATCGCCGCGGCGCTGGAGCAGGGTGACGCCGACGCCGCTTACCTGCCCGAACCGTACGTCACGCAGGCCGCGAAGACGGCCGGCGCGATCCCGGTGGTCGACATCAACACCGGCGCGACCCAGGACTTCCCGCTGACCGGCTACGGCGCGACGAAGACGTGGGTGCGGGAGCACCCGAAGACGCTCGCCGCGTTCCAGCGGGCGATGCAGAAGGCCACCCACGAGGCGCTGATCGACCGGGCCAAGGTCGAGCCGCTGCTGGTGCGGTTCGCCAAGATCGACGAAGACACCGCCAAGCTGCTCACCCTGCCGGGCTACGGCTCGATCCTGGACTCCCGGCGCCTGCAGCGGGTCCCGGACCTGCTCCTGCAGCTCGGCGCCATTCCGTCGCCGATCGACGTCAACTCGATGATCGCGCCCCAAGCCGGGAGATGACCGGCGCCACCCCGCGCTTGACCTTGACACTGTGACAAGGTCTTCACTGCGGGGAGGAGGTGGTCACCATCATCACGCAGTTGCTCGACGCGCTCGGTGCCGGGAATTCGTCGGTCCGGCTCCGGGCCGCGCTGGCCGCCGGCACCCGGCCCGACCCCGGGCTCGCCGGCGCCCTCGTGGCCCGGTGCGCGGTCGAACCGGACTTCTTCGTGCGCGACATGCTCACCTGGGCCCTGACCCGCCTGCCGGCGGAGGTCACCGTGCCCCGGCTCGTCGCGGAGCTCCGGTCCGGCCGCGCGCAGGCCCGCAGCCAGGCGCTGCACACGCTGTCCAAGATCGGCGACCCGACGGTGTGGCCGGCGATCACCCGCTCGGTGCTGCACGACCCCGACGACGAGGTCGCCCGCAGCGCCTGGCGGGCCGCGGTCGTCCTCGCACCCCCCGACGCGCGGGACGGCTTGGCCGCGGACCTGGCGCAGCAGCTCGGCCGGGGTGACCGGACGGTGCAGCTGAGCCTGAGCCGGGCTCTCGTCGCCCTCGGCGAGGTGGCCGAGGACGCCCTGCGGCCGGGGCTGGCGAGCCCGGACGAGGGCGTACGCGCGCACGCCCTCGCCACGCAACGGCTTCTGGAGGACCCGGACGCCGGGTTCGACCTGGCCGTCGACGAGGCGCGGCGGATCGTCGCGCTCGGGCCGGAACGAGCCGCGGAGACGGCGTGCTGATCGGCGAGGTGGCCCGCCGGTCCGGGGTGAGTTCGCGGATGCTGCGGCACTACGACTCCCTCGGGCTGGTGCGGCCGACCGGCCGCACCGTCGGCGGCTACCGCGAGTACTCCGAGGCCGACATCCGGCGGATCTTCCACGTCGAAGGGCTGCGCTCGCTGGGGATGTCGCTGCGGCAGGTCGCCCGGGCGCTGGCGGATCCGGCGTTCACCCCGGCCACGCTGGTCGGCGACCTCGTCCGGCGGACCGAGGACCGCCTTCGGCGGGAACAGGAACTGCTCGACCGGCTCCGGGCGATCGACGCCTCGGAGCCGGCCGGCTGGGACGGTGTCCTGCACGTCGTCGAGCTCCTGCACGGGCTCGACTCGCCCAGCCCGTCACGCCGGCAGCAGGCCGCCCTCACCCCGATCGAGGACGTGCCGCTGCTGGCCCGCGCGGTGCTGTCGGAGGCGAACCCGAACGTCGCGGGCGCTTTGCGCTGGGCCCTGGCCCGCGCGGGCGCCGACGGCGTCGCGGGCGTGGCGGCCGGGATGAGCTCGGCCGACGCGGCCGTCCGGCGGCGCGCGGTGCTGGCGATCGCCGAACTGCCGGGCGACGAGGCCACCGCGGTCCTCGCCGGCGCCCTCGACGACCCGGACGGCGACGTCCGGCGGCACGCCGCACTGGCCGCCGGCCGGCGCGGCACGACCGAGGCCGTCCCGGTGCTGGTCGCCATGGTGGCCGCGGGCACCAACGACGTCGAAGCGGCGGAAGTGCTGGGCACGCTGGCCCTGGATCCCGGTCAGGGACAGCGGATCCTGGACGCGCTGGCCGGGGAACTCGCCGCGGGCGCCGCGGTGCGGATCCGGGTGGCCCAGGCGCTCGCCGAACTCCCGGGGACCCTCGCGCACCCCCTCCTGCGGCAGCTGGGCGAGGACGAGGACCGGGCGGTCGCCCTCATCGCGTCGGCCCTCGCGGACGCGCTCGGCGGGCGGCCCGGGCCGTGACCGGTGCGCCGGTCTCGGGCAGCCGGCCCGCCGGACCGGTCACGACACCGACGCGGCAGGCTCCCCGCACGGCTTCGGCGATGTCGCGCACCACGGGCAGCGCGTCGTCCCCCGGCGGTTCGGCCGCCGCCAGGCGATCGGCACCGGGTGCAGCTTGAACACCGGCTCGACGAGGTCGTGGGCGAGGCCGGCCCCCGTCCGTCCAGCGACCGCCGATGTCGTTCCGTCACTCGCGGGCGTCGAGGAGCTCCGTCGGCAGCCCGAGGTTTTCGACGATCCGCGCCACGGCGTCGCCGAGCCGGACGAAGTCCTCGCCCAGGGGGTCGGCCACCAGCCGGCGCACCGTCGCGACGTGGGCGGGCGCGGACGCCGCGAGGTGCGCGCGGCCGGCGTCGGTCAGCGTTGCGGTCGTGAACCGGCGGCCCTGGCCGGTGCAGACCCTGCGCGTCACCCAGCCCCGGTCCTCCAGGCGCGCGACCGCGTGCGAAATCCGGGGTAGCGATCCGTTGGCCATCTCCGCGATCTCGCTCATCCGCAGGGTTTCCTCCGGCGTGGCCGACAGCCGGGCCAGGATCATGTAGCCCAGCAGCGTCAGGTCGGCGTCGCGCAGCAGCTGGCTTTCCAGCGCGCCCGGCAGCGTGAGCAGGACCTTGGCCAGGGTGATCCACGCCCGTCGTTCGTCTTCGCCGAGCCAGCGCACGGGCTCCTCTTCGCTCACGCCTTGACTTTAACACGCAACCCAACCTACCGTTTGGGTTGAACACGCAACCCAAGGAGGAGCGATGACGACCACCCCCAAACCGACCACGGCCACGGCCCTGCGCCTCGGCTTCGCATTCCTGGCGGCGGCCGCGGCGAACACGGTCATCGCGTTCGGGGCCCTGTCGCTCGACGACGGCGGAATCGGCATGGGCCTGAACCCGGCGTCCTACCTGCCCGCCACGGCCGTCGGCCTGCTGCTGGGCACGGTGGGCTGGTTCGTGATCGCCCGCCGGGCGCCGCACGCGCTGCGCGTGGTCGTCCCCGCGGTCCTGGTCCTGACCTGGGTGCCGGACCTGCTGCTGTTCACCGCGGGCGCCACGGCGGCCAACATCTTCGGGCTGATGCTGATGCACCTCGTGGTGACGACGGCGGCAGTCACGGCGCTGCGCCCGACACTGAAGCCGGCCGAGCGCGGTGTCCAGGCGGTTCAGGCCACCGAGTAGGGCTCTTCGTCTAGCGCACCGACAACACCGTCCGGGAGCCCAGCCGTCCCTTTTCCGGCTCCCGGACGACCTGACCGGCCGCCACCGCGGCCGTCACCGCGCCGACGGCGTCCTCGGCTCGGTAGATCGTCTCCAGCAGCGTGAACCGCTGCAGGTCGGCGACCGTGGCGGGGCCGCGCCGCGCCAGTTCCGCCAGCAGCGCCCGCCGCAGCGGGAGCAGCTGCGGCGTAAGGGAAATGTCGACCAGGGTGCCGTCGGTGTCACGCGGGTCGCGGTAGCGGATGCCCGCGAACTCGTCCACCGCCCACAGCTCGGTCTTGAACGTCGCGAGGTGCCGCTGGTCGGCCGTCGCGAAGACCAGCGTGCGCGCCTCGCCGTCTTCGGCCACCAAGTCCACCGCCGCCGCGCAGCCGAGGCCCGCCGCGTGCAGCCGCTCCCGGGCGTCCGTGCCCGGCTCCGCCGTGAGCAGGACCTCGTGCGCCTTGCCCCGCAGCAGAGCTGACGGCCACGCATCCGGCAGGTGCGCCAGCATCGGCCCGGGCACTTCGACGTCCTCCAGCCCGGCCGCGGTCCGGACCGCGAGCCCTTCCGGCGCCCCGCCCGGCGCCGCCCGGCCGACGACGACCGCCGTCAGGTGGTGGCCGGGCAGGCGGTCGGCGAACTCGCCGAAGACCCGGAACGCGTCGGCGGCGAAGTCCCCGCACTCGACGTACGTCCCGCCGCGCTGCGAGCGCAGCACCGTCGCCGTCCACGCGTCGAGGTACCGCACCAGCACGTCACGCTCGACGGAACCGTGCGGGTCGGGACGCCGCACGCGCTCGGCCACCCTCCGGTTCTACCGCACCCGCTCCCCCGCCACCAGAACCCGGCCGGGCGTCCTTGCGCGTTGAGTAGCTTTGTTCTATAACTACTATAACAGCTCAACCAGGGGGACGCCCGTGATCATCAGCCTCGACCTGTCCGGCGACGTGCCGATCTACCAGCAGCTGCGGGACCGCGTCGTCGAGGGCATCGCGGCGGGCACGCTGGCCGAAGGCGAGTCGCTGCCGTCCACGCGCCAGCTCGCCGCGGACTTCGGCATCAACTTCCACACGGTCAACAAGGCGTACGACCTGTTGCGGCAGCAGGGTTTCGTGCGCCTCAACCGCAAGACCGGGGCCGTGATCGGCCCCACCGGCGCCGACGAGGCGTTCACGACCGGCTGGTCGGCGCGGGCACGCACGCTGCTCGCGGAGGCCGTCGCCAAAGGGGTCCCCGCGGACGAGGTGGTGGCGACGTGCCGCGCCCTGCTCGCGGAATTCGAAGACAAGCAAGGGGATGAGACATCGTGACGACGACCGGTGTGGTGGCGCACCTGGTGCTGGTGGCGCTGCTGGGCTACCTGGCGTGGCTGACGCCGGTGCTGTCCGCCCGCAGCGTGCGGTTCGGCGTGCGGGTGCCGGACGACCGGATCGACGACCCGGTGGTCCGGCGGGAAACGACCCGGTTCCGCACGAGGGTGCTGGCCGCGGGCGGGATCATCGCGCTCGCCGGCACCGGGCTGATCCTCGTGGCGGGCATCGCGGTGCTGGCCGCGGGCGAGCTGGCGATGCTGGCCGCCTGGTACCTGCTCTACCTCCGGGCCAACCGGGTCATCACGGCCGCCAAGCGCGACCAGGACTGGTACGCCGGTGTCCGCCAGGGCGTCGCCGTGGACACGTCGCTGCGCAACGACCCGCCGCGCTTCCCGTGGGCGTGGCTGCTGCTCCCGGTGCTGGTGGTGGCCGCGACGGTGGTCGTCGGCGTGCTCCGGTACCCGGGCCTGCCGGCCACGCTGCCGGTGCACTACGCCGGCGGCACCGCGGACCGGTTCGCGCCGAAGTCCGTGGGCTCCGCCTTCGGGATCGTGTTCGTCCAGGCCGTGCTGACGGTGGTCCTCGGCGTCTCCGGCGTGCTGGTGTTCCGCGGGCCGGCCGACGTCGACCCGGCGCGACCGGCGGCGTCCGCCCGGGCGCACCGGAAGTTCGTGTCCCGGCTGGGCACCGCGCTCATCGGGCTGGCCACGCTGATCGACCTCGGCCTGTTCGCCGCCGCCTGGACGATCTGGGACGCCTCGCCGGACACCGGTCTCCTGCTGCCGCTGACGATCGGGCCGGTCGCGATCGGGGTCGCGCTGCTCGTGGCCGTCGTGGCCGGGCGCGACCGCGGTCCCGAACCCGACGAGCACACCGGCCTGGTCCACCGAGACGACGACGGCAACTGGATCGGCGGCGTCCTCTACCGCAACGCCGAGGACCCGTCGTGGTTCGTGGCCCGCCGGTTCGGCGCCGGCTGGACCGTCAACGTCGGCAACCGCGTCGCGCTCGTCACCTGCCTCGGGCTGACCGCCGCGATCGTCCTGCTCGGCCTCCTGCTGCCCGTCATCCTGCACTGAACAAGGGGGATTTCCCATGCACAGCCTCATCGTCGCGACCCTGGTCGCCGCGACCGTCGCGCCCGCCGGCGGCCTTCCGGCCACCGACCGGGAACTGACCTTCCGGGCGGACGGCATCGCCGCCCACGGCACCCTGCACGTCCCCGCCCACCGCCCCGGCGCCCGGCTCGCGGCCGCGCTGCTGCTGCCCGGCAGCGGGCCGACCGACCGCAACGGCAACCAGCTGCCCGCGTTGCGGCCGGACACCCTGGCGCTGCTGGCGGACGCGCTGGGCCGGGACGGCATCATGACGTTCCGGTTCGACAAGTACGGCAGCGGTCCGGCGCACACCCCACCGCCGGCCGGCGCCGACTACGGCGTTTTCGTCCGCCAGGCGGCCGCCGCCTACGCGACGCTGCGGGCGCAGCCGGAGACGAACCCGGCCGCCATGCTGATCGCCGGCCACAGCGAAGGCGGCCTGAACGCACTGCTCGTCGGCACCTCCGTGTGGCCGCGCCCGGCCGGGTTGGCCCTGATCGCGCCGCAGGACCAGCGGATCCTCGACATGATCGCCGCCCAGGTCGGCGCCCAGCTCGACGCCGCCCTGCCGCCGGAGCAGGCGCTGGCCCAGAACCAGCTGATCACCACCTGGATCGCCGAGTTCCGCGCCGGCCGGCCCACCGGCACGGAGGGCATGCTGCCGTCCATCGCCGGGCTGTTCGAAACGCTCGCGGCGCAGGGAGCCTTCCTCCGCAGCGACGACGCGATCTACCCGCCGGACGTGGCCCGGAAGGTGCCGCGCGGGACGCGGGTGCTGGTGACGTGCGGGACCGCCGACCCCAACGTCCCCTGCGACACTCTGCCGCCGCTGCTGCAGGCCCTGCCCGGCGAGCACCTCGTCACCCTGGACGGGATCGACCACCTCCTGCACCCGGCCGGCAGCCCCGCCGAAGGGCAGCCACTGGCACCGGCGTTCCTCGCGGCCCTGCACCAGTGGGCGAGGCCCTGGTCGGCGCGGTGAGGGGCCCGGTCAGCGCAGGTGGTTTTTCCGCCGGCGCCAGACCACACCCGCGACGGCCACCAGCAGCACGGCGGGCAGCCCGGTGACCACCCACCCTTCGACGGGCGCTGCCGGGACGACGTCCACGAGTGTGTGCAGCGAACTCTGGGCCGGTGGGCCGCCGGCGCTCCCGTTCTGTTCGTGCCGGTACGCCACGACCGCGTATTCGATGGCTGTAGGCATTCCTCAGCCCTCCTCGGATTCCCGCGAACCGCAAACCAGTGTGACGGTGTGGTGCGGAGAATTCCAGCCCCGTCAGAGTTCCCTGATGCCCACCGGTTTCGATCCAGTCGCCGACGAACCGCACCCGGTCGCCGCCGACCAGGGCGGGTGGTCCGCCGCAGCCGGTCCTCGCCTGCCCGGGCAATCGGATTACGCGGTCCCGGACCGTGTCAAGCAGCAGGTCCATCCACAGTAGACACTCCCGGCGCCGGCAGCGCGAGCAACGCGGCGATCACCGACACGGTGTCCCCGCGCCGGCGCCACACCGCCTTCCCGGCCGGTTCGCTCCCCGTCCGGGCCGCCGATGCCTCGAGCTCGCCGTGGATCTCGATGCGGTCGCAGAACTCCGGCCAGCCGTAGGTGCCCACGATGATCGTCAGCTCCCCGTCCGGGCCGGCGATGTGCTGGAAGCGGAAGCCGCGGGCGATCAGGGCGTGCAGGCCCTCCTCGGGTGTCATCCGCGGTCCCGGTCGTCCGGGGCGCGGCGGGCCTTCCCGGTGGCGGGCGGGCGGGCCGGGGCCGTCTCGGCCGGGCGGGCGGGATCGGGCGGGGTCCGGCCGCCGCGGGCGTTTTCCGCCCAGCGCACGGTCATGCGCCTGCGGTGTCGCGATGACGGGACACGGGTCCTCCTCGGTTCGCTGCGGCGGACCAGCCTTCCGGACCGGGGCGGGCGCGCGGATTCCCGGCGGACGGGAGTTTTCCCCGGATTTTCCGGGTGATCTCCGGTGCTGCCAGGGAAAGCCGTGATGCGCTACGGTGATCCGCCATGGGTACCAGCGGAGCGAAACCCGGGAGCAAACCGGAGCGGGAACGGCTCCGGCACCAGCTGCTCGCCGCCGGGTCGAGCCCGGCGCGGATCGCCGTCGAAATGGCCGGGCGCTGGCAGTTCAACCCGCGCCAGGCCTGGCGCTACACCCACGGCCTGTCCCAGACGGCGGTCGCGGCCCGCTGCAACGACCTGCTCGGCGACCCGCGTGCCCCGATGACCGGGAAACGGATCAGCGAGTACGAGGCGTGGCCGCAGCGCGGCATCCGGCCCACGATCCACGTCCTCGCCCTGCTCGCCCGCGTCTACGGCACCGTGCCGCGCGCCCTGCTGGGCGAGGACGAACTGCCGCTCCTGCCCGAGCCGGAGCGGCTGATGCTCGACCAGCTCCCGCCGGCCGAGCCGCCCGCCCCTCCCCCGGCGTCCGGGCGGCTCGACGCGGCCGCGGTCCGCGCCGCCGCCCACGCGTCCGGGGCGCACGCGGAACTCGCCGAGGTCACCGAGGTCGGCGCGATCACCCTCGAACAGCTGGACCACGACGTCGTCCAGCTCGCCCGCAGCTCCATCCTGACCCAGCCCGAGGAGATCTTCGGCGAGCTCGTCCGCGTGCGCGACCGCGTCTTCCGGCTGCTGCAGCGGCGCGCCCACCCGGCCCAGCAGTCGCACCTCCACCTGCTCGCCGGCCAGACGTGCGGGCTGCTGGCGAGCGCCAGCATGGAGCTGGGCTGCTACGGCGCCGCCGCCGAACAGTCGCGCGCCGCCTGGGTCTACGCGGAGATCATCGGCCACCACGGGCTCAAGGCGTGGCTGCGCGGCACGCAGGCGCTCATCGCGTTCTGGTCGGGCAACCCGCGGGAGGCGGCGCACCTGGCCAAGGCCGGCCGCGAGTACCTGCGGCACGGCACCGGCTTCGTGCGCCTGTGCAACATCGAAAGCCGGGCCTGGGCCTACCTCGGCGACGTCCGCGAGACCCGGACGGTGATCGGCCTGGGCCACCACGCCCGCGAGCAGGTCACCGAGCCCGACGAGCTGCACGACCTCGTCGGCGGCGAATTCGGCTTCGACGAAGCACGGCAGTCCTTCTGCAACGCCGGGGCGTGGGTGCAGGTGGGCAAGCCGGTGCTGGCGATCGAAGCGGCCGAGCGCGCCCTGCGCCTGTACGCGACGGACGCCGAGCGCAACCGGCGCTACGGCGGCGAGGCGTCCACCCGCCTGGAGATGACCGACGGCTACCTGGCCGTCCGCGAACTCGACGCCGCCGACGTCGCCCTCGACCCGGTGATCAGCACGCCCGCCACGGCCGGCGTCGCCCACCTGGCCACCCGCCTGTCCGACATCTGCACGACGCTGGACACCGCGCCCTACCGCAACTCCCGCGAAGCCCGCGAACTCGCCGAACGGATCCGCGCCCACCCGGCGCTGGCCGGCCCGTAACCGCCGGGCGTTGCAACCCGGCGCCGAAATCCGATTCTTCCGGCATGACGCGCAACGGGCTGCTCGTGGCCACCGGGATCGTGCTGCTCGTGGCCGGGCTGGGCTGGTGGACGCTGCAGGTGACGCTGCTCGAGCCCGGCGCCCGCAGCACCGCGAGCGGGTACGGGCAGTTCGTGCTGGCGGCCTTCGGGGTCGTGCTGACGGTCTGGCAGATCTTCGGCGCCAAACTCCGGTCCGGCCGCGCCACGGCGGACGCCGACGCCCTCACCGACACCCTCGCCGCCGTCGTCCGGCGCCAGTGGACCGCGGCGGCGCTGGAACGCGGCCTGCTGCAGCCCGAACCGCTGCCGATCCGCTGGCACCTCAGCAGCGAGCCGGTGGCGGGCCCGCCGGCGTCGGCCACGGCCCGGGGCTCGTTCGCGCCGCTACCGGGCCTGAGCCGCACGACACCCGCCCAGCTGCGGTCGGGCACGCACCGGACGCTCCACCGCGTGTACGGCGGCCTGGCGTCGGGCCGGCTGATCATCGCGGGCACCCCGGGAACCGGGAAGAGCTCGGCGGCGATCCTGCTGCTGCTGGACGCGCTGAACCACCGCAACCAGGTCGGCCCGCAACAGCGGCGCGCGGTGCCGGTCCCGTTCCTGACGACGTTGCAGGGCTGGGATCCCGACCAGACGTCGGTGCGGGACTGGCTGGCCGGCAAGCTCGTCGACGTCCCCGCCTTCAGCGGCCGGCACCGCCGCCGGTCCGCGGCCGAACTGCTCGACGCGGGCCGCATCGCGGTGTTCCTGGACGGCCTGGACGAAATCCCGGAGGACGACCGGCCGGTCGTCCTCCGGGCGCTGAGCCGGCAGGCGAGCTTCCGGATCGTCCTGCTGACCCGGACGTCGGAACTGGTCGTCGCGGCGCGAGGCGGGATCTTCACGGGAGCGGTGGCCCTCGAACTCACGCCGTTGAAGCCGGGTGACGTGACCGGCTATCTGAGGCGCTGCCTGGTCGACCCGCCACCGGCGGCGTGGGAGAAGTTCCTCGCGACGCTCGCGTCCGGCACCGACCCGGTGGCCGCGAAGGCTCTCGACAACCCGTTGTCGATCTCGCTGGTCCGCGATGTGTACCAGCGGACCAGCGACGCCCCGGCCGCGCCCGGCGTCGACGACCTGCTCGACCGGACCAGGTTCCCGGCTTCCGAGTCGATCGCCGAGCACCTGCTGGACCAGGCGGTCGCCACGGCCTACGAACCGCAGCCCGGCCGGGCCAGGTCGAGATATACCGAGGAGACCGCCCGGCGGACGCTGGTGTTCCTCGCGACCAGACTGAGTGCGGCCAGCACCCGTGACCTCACGTGGTGGACGGTTTCCCATTGGACACCGGTCTTCGCCCGGATTTTGCTCGGCGGCGTTGTCGGCGCGTTCGCGACCGCCGTCGCCGGAATGCTCAGCGTGTTCGAAATCAGCCTGTTCCTGGGCTCGCACCCCGCGATCAGCTCGCTCATCGCGACCGCCGGCTTCGCGGTCATCGGTCTCGTCGTCGGCGCAGCGACACACGGTCGCCTGCGCATGGAACCGCATCAGCTGAATCTCTACGGCGGGGGACGTGTTCAGTGGAAAGCGAATTCCACCGCCGGCTTCTCGCTGGGTCTGGGTTTCGGGGCAAGCAGCGGCCTTTACTTCGCTTATACCGCAGGCACTGTTACAGCCGGCGTAACAGCCTTTCTTCTTCAGGTTCTGCTGACTTCGGTCGCTTTTATCCTCGCTTCCACACTGCGGGACAAGATGGTGACTCAGGAACCGTCGAAAGCGATCGATCCACGATATCTCCTCCGGCAGAGCCTGCTCGCCGGAGCAGCCGTCGGGCTGGGTGCAGGCTTGGCGATAACGACAGGTATCTTCGGGTTGGTCGCCGTCGCGAACATCGTCGAGCCGTGGGAAAGCGTTCCGACCGCCTGGGAATTCGGGCTGTTCGTGCTCACGTTCGGCGTGAACCTCGGAATCGCGCTCGGCGCCGTCTGCTCAAGCGGCTGCACCACCGCCCTCGCCCAGCTCTACTTCTTCCTCACCGGCAAAACTCCCCTGCGCCTGGCCCGCTTCCTCGACGACGCCCGGGACCGCCAGCTCCTCCGCACGGTCGGCTCCGACTACCAGTTCCGGCACGCGACCCTCCAGGACCGGCTGGCCCTCGAACCGTGATGCCTCTACCCCTGCTCGCCCCCGGGATCGACGAGGTCCAGGAGCCAGGCGCTCCAAGCCGTGTCGGCGCGCTGCTCCGGCAGCTCGAGCGCCGTCGACACCGTCTGGACCAGGCCCGTGGCGAAGAACGTGCGCACCCGTAACGCATCCGCGCCCGTCAGCCGCGCGATCGTCTCCATCAACGCCAGGTGCCGGCGGCGGACCGCCTCCCGCACCGGCTCGTCCGCCGCCGCCGCGTAGCCCTGGAGGACCACCAGCCCCACCGTCGGGTCCTTCTGCAGGAGCCGCACGTAGGCGACGCCCAGCTCGGGCAGTGTCGGCTCCGCGCCGGCGAACGCCGCCTCGATGCGGTCGAACGCGGCGTGGACGACCTCCAGGAACAGGTTCCGCTTGGAACCGAACATCTGCACGATCCGCGGGTGCGAAATCCCGGCACGGGCGGCGATGGCCTCCAGCCGCGCGCCCGCCAGCCCGTTGGCGGCGAACTCGGCGTCGGCGGCCTCGATGATCCCCGCCCGGCGGGCCGCGGCGGGCAGGCGGGCGTTCACGACGGCCCGAGCTGGCTCAGCACGAACTGGTTGTCGTACAAGCAGCGGTACGCGTGGATCAGCCCGTCGTCGCCCAGTTCCAGCCGGTCGTCGCCGTGGAACTCGACGACCCGGCCGGTCTTGGCGAACGTGCCGGTGAAGCGCCACGCGACGAGCACCGCGCGCCGCGTCACCTCGGTGTACAACCCCATGCGCGTGAACGAATAGTCCGGGTAGGCACGCCCCATCCGGGTCACGAACTCGCGGATCGCGTCCGGCCCGTGCGCGGTCCGGCCCAGCGCGGGTTCGTCGTAGACCAGGCCGGCCGCGCACATCGCGGCGACCGCGTCGGCGTCGTGCCCGTTCCACGCCTTTTCCCACCGCGCGGAGAGCGCTTCGGCCTCGTCGGCCGCGAGAGTCGTCATGCGAGCTAACTTACAAGTAAGTAAGGAGTGGGGCAAGGTCAGAGCATGCCGGGGCCGAACACCTCGTAGTGGATACGCTCCACGGGCAGCCCGCGGCGGATCAGCCCGTCGCGGAGCTCGTGCATGAACGGCAGCGGGCCGCACAGGTAGGCGGTCGTGTCCGGGGTCAGCGGCAGGGCGCCGACGTTCATCCGCCCGGGTCGCGACCGCTCGTCGTGGTCGTGCTCGTACCACCGCAGCTCCCGGACGTTCGCCAGACCCGTTGCGGTGTGGGCACATTCGCGGCGGAGCGCGTGGTGGGCCGGTGACCGGTCGGCGTGCGCCAGGACGACCGGGCGGGTCGGCCGGGTGCGGGCGAGGTCGTCCAGCATCGCGGCCATCGGGGTGATCCCGATGCCCGCGCTGGCCAGCAGCACCGGCCCGGTACCGCGGTCGAGCGCCGTGTCTCCGGCCGGCGGCCCCAGCAGGAGCGTTTCGTCCTCCGTCACGCGGTCGTGCAGGAACCCCGACACCGCGCCACCCGGGACGCGGCGCACGGTGATCCGCAGCGAGCCGCGCCCGGGCCCCTGCGACAGCGAGTACTGCCGGGGCTGGTGGCGCCCGTCGGGCAGGTCGACCGCGACCGAAACGTACTGTCCCGGCCGGAAGTCCGGCACGAGGCCGCCGTCGTCGGGCACCAGGGTGAACGACACCGTGTCCACGGCCTCGTCGAGGCGCTTGGCGACCCGCCAGCGGCGCCAGACGTCGGCGGGGTCGACGTCGCCGCGCTCGTAGAGGCGCGCTTCGGCGGCGATCAGGCGGCAGGCGAGCAGCCAGTAGACCTCCTGCCACGCGGCGGCGACCGCGGGCGTGACCGCGTCGCCGAGAACGGTGCCCACCGCGGTGAGCAGGTGGTGGCCGACGACCGGGTACTGCTCGGCCCGGATGCCCAGCGAGACGTGCTTGTGCGCGATCCGCTCGGCGATCGGGTCGAACGGCGGGGCGGCGGGATCGAGCAATTGCCCGGCGAAGGCCACGACGGCCGCCGCCAGGGCGAGCTGCTGGCGGCCGTCGGCCTGGTTGCCCTGGTTGAACACCCGGAGCAGCTCCGGGTGCGCGGCGAACATCGACGAGTAGAACTCGCCGGTGATCTCGGCGGCGTGCGCGCGGACGACGGGCAGGGTGGCGCCGACCACCGCGGCGGATGCTGGGGACAGCAACGGTTTTTCTCCTTCGTCGGGGACGCGGGCCGGGGGTTCGCCCGGCCGCTCCCCCGATCCTTCCCAGCCGCGGTGGGGCCGCCCAGGGATCTTCGGACCTCGAACCGGGGACCTTGGTCAGCTCCGGGAGACCGCGGGCCACCGGATGGCCGGGTGTGATCGCCCGGGTGGCGCAATCCGTCGGTTTCCGCCCGGCTTGCGGCGCGACGGTGTTAACTTCCGTCCGTCATCCGCGGCCCGAGCGAGGTGTTCCTGTCACCGTGACACCGCACATGGACAAGTTCGCCGCCCACCTGCGCATGCTGAAGGACCGCAGCGGGCAGGGCTACGAACGCCTCGGCCGGCAGGCCGGGGCCAGCGGCTCCAGCCTGCACCGGTACTGCTCCGGCAAGAGCGTGCCCGCCGACTACCGCGTCGTGCACTCGTTCGCGAAGGTCTGCGGCGCGTCCGCGGAGGAACTGCGTGAGCTGCACCAGCTGTGGGCCCTGGCTGACGCCGGCCGCGACGGCGAGGGGCCGCCCGAAGAGCACGCCGCACCGCCGCGGCACCGGCGGTGGTTCGTGCCGGTGGCCGTCGCGATCGTCGTCCTGCTGGCCGGCGGCCTGTTCTGGGTCACCGCCGACGGGTCGGGGGCACCACCCGGCCGGTACGCCGACCGGGTGCTGTTCTCCACCGCCTGCCAGCCGCCGGTGAGCATGGGCCAGCACGACGAGTGCGTCACCGAGGTGCAGAACCTGCTGACCGCCGCGCACGGGCGGCTGGCGGTCGACGGCTCGTTCGGCCCGGAGACGCTGCGCCGGGTCACCGCGTTCCAGGTGCTGGCCGGCCTGCCCGCCCGGGGCGTGGTCGACGAGGCCACCAAGAACGCCCTGTACGACCACCGGACCAGCATGGCGGGCTGGTCGCCGGCCATGGTGGAGCAGCGGATCCGGGCCGTGTTCACCGAGACGCCGGACACCGCGGTCGCGATCGCCCGCTGCGCGTCGTTCCTCGATCCGCTGTGGGTGCTGCCGAACACGAACGGCAGCCGCAACTGGGGCGTCTTCCAGATCTCCGACGGCCGCCTGCTCGAACTGGGCGGGACGCCCCGCCAGGCGTTCGACCCGGTCTGGAACATCGACGCGGCCCACCGCCTGTGGCGCGCGCACCACGACTTCCACGACTGGCCGGCCTGCGCGGCGGCGCTGGCGGACCCGCAGCCGCACTGAGTACGGCCGGGGGCCGGGAACCCCCAGGTTTCCCGGCCCCCGGCCGTGGCTTCAGACCGTGCCGTTCTCCCACCACCACGAGCGGCCGAGGTCGGCCCGGCTGTCCACGTGCTGGTGGTCGGTGTTGTAGGTCTCCAGGCCGGAGAACCCGCAGGTCTCGGCCTTCTGGTAGACGGTCTTGTTGGCCACGCCCGGCACGTTCAGGTCGGCCGCGGTGCCGTAGAGGTGCATGCTGTCGCTGGCCCCGCCGATCTCGGCGTTGTGCGCGATGCTGCGGAACCCGGAGTTCACCGTGATCGGCTTGTTCCCGAGCTTCTTGCGCAGCGCCTCCAGCTTGTACATGCAGCGGCGGGCGTTCTCCTTCGCGGTGGCCGCGCCGACCTTGCCGCCGTTGAACGTGCCGCTGTCGCGGTCGGTGAACTCGCTGAAGTTGAAGTGCACGGTCGAGCCGTCGCTCTGCTCCAGCGCGTTGAGGGCGGCTTGGGTGGCCGGGCCGACCTGGGCGTCCGCGCCGAGCCCGTAGGCCGTCTGGAACCGGCGGACGGCCGCCGCCGTGCCGGGGCCGAACTCGCCGTCGATCGAGACCCGGCTCTGGCTGGCGTGATCGGCCGCCCAGCCCGCGACGCGGATCTGCAGTTCGGTGACGTCGGCGCCCGTGTTGCCCTGCACGAGGGTGCGGGACCAGGGGTAGGCCTCGGCGGTGCCGGTCAGCAGCAGCGGGCTGACCGCCGCGGCCGCGCCGAGCACGACCGCGCCGCGCAGCACCGTGCGGCGGCTCATGGAGGGGGTCATTCTCGTCCTTTCGTTGCGGGGGTTCACCGGTTGGCGAGCTGGTCGAGGTCGGCCTGGGTGCCGTTGAAGACGTCGCCGGTGGCCGGCGCGGGGATGCCGTCGGGGATGGCCGCGTCGGTGTACTGCCACATCAGCCAGGTCTTCGACCCGGCGGGCAGCGCCGGCTGCGTGACGGACTGCCGGTAGTCGGCGAGCTGCATCGGATAGCCCGACAGCGCCGTGGTGCCGCCGAGGCAGGCGTCCAGGAACGACTTCTGGGTGTAGATGATCGGCGTCCGGCCGAACGCGGCCTGGACCTTGTCCAGCCACGCCTTGGCGTCGGCGACGGTGACGTACGGCGGGCAGCCGCCGGAGCCGTCGTCCTTCCACTCCAGGTCGAACACGGGCGGCAGGTCACCGGCGCGCTTGCCGGTGTACCCGGTGGCCTTGACCGCGGCGACGAACCGGTCGGCCTGCGCCCCGCCGGTGTTCGCCGCCGTGCCCGTGTAGAAGTGGTACGGGCCCACGGCCAGGCCGGCGGCACGGGCCGCGGGCAGGTCGGTGGCCAGGTACTCGTCGGTGACGTTGAGGCCGCGGGTCGCCTTGACGGTCGCGAACTCGACACCGGACGCCTTCACCGCGCCCCAGTTGATCGCCGCGCCGCCGGGGTGCTGGTACTTCGCCGTGTCGACGCCGTCGATCGGGTGCCCGGCGGGTTTCGGCGGTGTGCAGTAGGTGTTGCGGCTCGACCAGTCGGTCACCTTCGCCCAGGTGGTGGGCCCGGCCACACCGTCGGCACCGGCGTTGACGCAGTGCTGGAACTCGATCACGCGGGTGCGGGTGCCGGCGCCGAACCGGCCGTCGATCGTCAGCGGCGGGTAGTGGCCCGGTTCCATGGCGAGGTTCAGCCGGCACTGGAGTTCTTCGACGTCCGGGCCGGTGGACCCGCTCTGCAGGGTGGGGCGCGCGGTGGAGTGGCCGCACACGACGCTCTGCGCGGTGCCCGCCGTGCCCGGGGTGGCGCACTTGCGCGGCCGCGCGGCCCACGAGTTCAGCGCGGCCCAGGTGTTCGGCCCGAGCTCGCCGTCCACGCTCAGCGCGGCGCAGTTCTGGAACACGCGCACGCGGGCGTCGGTCGCCGGCCCGAAGGAGCCGTCGGCGCCGATCGGCGAGTACCGGCTCGCCTTGGTCGCCAGGTTCAGTTCGCACTGCGCCTCGGTGACCGAGGCACCGGACGCGCCTTGTTTCAGGGTGGGCTGGGCACTGGTGTGCCCGCACACCGCAACGGGTTCGGCCGCGAGCGCGGGAGCGGCGGCGGCGGGGACCACCAGCAGCACCGCGACGGCCAGAGCGAGTCTCTGCATGCGGTGAAGGCTGGCAGCGGCGGTCCCGCCGGTCGCCGTCCGCCGCCGGATCTGGGACGCCGGGACGATTCCACCCCGCGGACCAGCGGAAACGCCGGTGCGATGGGACGTTCCCGGGACGTCGGCTACCCCTTGACCGACGCTCCCGAGTCCGGCACCCCGGCGTAGTCGGAGAGTTCGACGCCGTTGAGCGCGCGCTCGACGAGCTCGGGGAGCCCTTCGGGATCCAGCTCGACGCCGTCGCGGCTGAGCGCGTGCAACCGGCCGATCTCCTGGTTGGCCTCGACGAACGGGCGCATCCGCCTCTCGTAGGCCGCGAACCCGGCCGCCGGGTCCCAGCCGGCCGCGGCCAGCTCCCCGGCCAGCAGGTACGCGCCGATCAGGGCCAGCCCGGTGCCCTGCCCGGACAGCGGCGACGAGCTGAACGCGGCGTCGCCGAGCAGCGCCACCCGGCCGCTCGCCCAGCGGTCCATGACCACCTGGGCGACCTGGTCGAGGTAGAAGTCCGGGGTGTCGTCCAGGTGCGCGAGCAGCTGCGGCGTCAGCCAGCCCAGGCCGGCGACCCGCTCGCGCAGCAGGCCCTTCTGCGCTTCGACGTCACGGTGGTCGACGTCGAAGGCGGGCGAGGTGAAGGAGAACATGGCCATCGCGCGGGTGGCGTCCCCGATGGGCCGCAGCATGGCCGAGCGCCCGCCCTCCTGGTGCTCGAGCAGCCAGCGGTCCAGCCCGAACTCGTTGGGCACGCTGTAGAAGGCCATCACGTGCCCGAGGTGGCGGACGAACCGCTCGCGCGGCCCGAAGACCTGCTCCCGCAGCGCCGAGTGCAGCCCGTCCGCGCCCACCACGAGGTCGAACCGCCGCCGGCCGCCGCCCGCGAAGGTGACGTCGACGCCGTCGGCGTCCTGGACCAGTTCGGCGATCCGGTCGCCGAAGACGTACTCGACACCGTCGCGGGTGTCGTCGTAGAGGACCTGGGACAGGTCGCCGCGCAGGATCTCGATCTCCGAGATGTAGCCGTCGCCGCCGTCGTCGTCCGCGCGGAAGGTCTCGAGGACGGCACCGTCGGCGTCCACGGTGTGCGCGCCGGCGGTTTCGGTGCGGGCCGCGCGCACGGCGGCGTCCAGCCCCATCCGCCGGATGACCTCCCGGGTGATCCCGCGCGCGTCGACCGCCTGCCCGCCGGGCCGCAACCCGGGCGCCCGCTCGACGACGGTCACCTCGGCGCCCCGCCGGCGCAGCCAGTGGGCCAGCGCCGGCCCCGCGATGCTCGCCCCCGCCACCAGAACCCTGACACCGCTCATCGCGCCCCCTCGTTCCCGGATCTTTGCCGGGAGACTACCCCGGCCCGCCGGGCCGGCCGGATCGCCGACCGCGCCGCCCGGGCCAGCCCGGCCAGCTCGGTCAGCACCGGCCGGACCAGCAGGATCGCCGTCATCCACTCGACCATTCCCATCGCCGCCTCCTCGGTTCGCCCACCCGATCCTGCGGCGTGCCACGGCCGCTTTGACGCCCGTGGACGAACGTTGACGGGTTCCGGCCGGTTCGTACGCTGAGGGCGTGGGCGTACTGAGACGGGCGGCGACCCCGCCGGGGCCGATCACCGACCTGTTCGACCGCTTGCACGAACTCCACCTGCGGGCCGGGGAGCCCGGCCTGCGGCAGATCGCCGGGGACATCGGCACCGGCGTCGTCAGCCACGCCACCGTGCACACCGCGTTCACCGGCCCACGGGTCCCGAAGTGGGGCTACCTCGAGCTGATCGTCGAGGCGCTGGGCGGCGACCCGGCCCTGTTCCACCGGCTGTGGCTCGCGGCGCGGCAGGCCGAACGCACCGGCGGGCCGGCCCCCGCTCCGCCGGCGCTGGTGCGGGAGACGGCGGCCTGGATCTGCACGAACGTCCTGACCGGGCACGGCGGCGAGGTGACCGGGGTGGCGTTCAGCCCGAACGGCCGGCTGGTCGCGACGGTGAGCGCGGACATGTCCGTCCGGCTGTGGAACACCCACGACGGAACGCCGTACGGGGCACCGATGACCGGCCACCGCGGGCCGGTCTGGGGGGTGGCCTTCAGCCCGGCCGGCCGCGTCCTCGCCACCGCGAGCGTGGACACCACGGTGCGCCTGTGGGACCCGGCCACGGCCACCGCCCTGCCGGTGCCGCCCCTGGAGCACGACGGCTACGCGGTCGCCGTGGCGTTCAGCCTCCACGGCCGCACGCTCGTCACCGGCGGCGGCGACGCCCTGGTGCGGGTGTGGGACGTCGGCGGCGAGGTGTCCCTCCGTTCGGTCCTGGCCGGCCACACGGGCGCGATCAACGACCTGGCGGTCAGCCCCCGCGGCTGGATCGCGTCTTCGGGCACCGACGGCGACGTGCGGCTGTGGCACGCGGGCGACGGAGAACCCGCCGGCCACCGCCTCGCCGGGCACCCCGCCTCGATGGCGTGCCTGGCGTTCAGCCCGGACGGCCGCACGCTCGCGGCCGGAGCCGACGACGGCACGGTCCACGGGTGGACCATCGCCACGAGGACGCCGGTGCGGGAACCGTGGACGGCCCACGAGAGTCCCGTCTGGGGCATCGCGTTCGTCGAACCGGCCACGCTGGTCACCGCGGGCCGCGACCACACCGCCCGGTTGTGGGACTGCGCGACCGGTGCCGCGGCGGGCCCGCCGCTCTCCGGCCACGAGGACGCGTTGACCCACGTGGCGGTGAGCCCGGCGGGGACGCTGCTGGCCACCGCAAGCGACGACGGAACGGCCCGTCTCTGGCGTCCCGCACCGGCCGTCGCCTGAGCGCACGCCCGATCAGGGCCGCTGGTCGCCGCGGTGGGTGGTGCCGGTTCCGTGGGCGGCCCATTCCCGCTGCCAGGCGTCGTACCGGCGGCGGTTCAGCAGGTGGACGGCACCCCGGTAGGCGAGGACGAAAAAGGACACCACCGCCGCCCCGAGGGTCGCCGCTCCCAAGGGGGCGCCGATGACCGCCGCCGCCATGGTCAGCGGTCGCTCCGCCGGGGCGCCCGTTTCGTCCACCCAGATCTCGACCTCGTGGCCCGCGACCGTGCCCGCGGCCGCTTCGACGTCGCCCACTCGCTGCTGCCCGTCTCGCGTTCGCCAGGTCGCCCGCGTCGGGCCGGAGCCGAACGGCGTGCCGCTGCGCCCGGCGGCGGCCGGCACGGGCCCGTCGGCCAGCAGGACCGCCGTCACCGTGTAGCGCGTGGCCGTCTGCCGGCGGGACTCGGCCGCCGCGGCCGAGTGTTCGCCGATGCCGAACAGCACTGCGCCCGCCGCCGTGATCAGCGACAGCAGGACGACCAGGAGCAGCAGCCCGGCCTGCACCCGGTCCGACGAGCGGACCAGCGGGCCGCGGCCGGGCAGGAGCGTGTGCCGCAGGCGGGTCAGCTGCATCCTGGTGTCCATCGTTCCGGCCCTCCGGGTCGCTCGGGAAACTGTGCCCAGCATCGCCGGAGGGTGCGTGCGCGACCCAGGGGCGACGGTCCCCGGCCGGTGGGCCCTGCGGCCGTTTCCGGCACGCGGTTCCGGTGACTTCGTGCCCTGGCCACGACGGCGCCGGACTCCCGATCGCCGCCCGCCTGCGGGGTCGCAGGTCCACCGGTGCCGGACCTAGGGTCCGCGGTGCAGCACCTCTTCAACCGCCCGGCGCGGGGTGAGCGGGTCCGCTTCCGCCGCGTAGCCGATGCGCAGGAGCGCCTGCGGGTAACCGGTGAGACCGAGGTCTTCGCACAGCGCGGAACGCACCGGCGCCAGGTGCAGCGGCTGCGTCAGGACCGCGGCGGCCAGGCCGAGGTCGACGGCCGCCAGCCAGGCGCGTTCCATCGCGTAGCCGGCGCGGACGTGGTCGAGGCGGGAGTCGTCCGCGGTCACGAAGAGCAGCAGCGTCTCGCCGGCCAGCCGGCGCTCGAGTTCGGCCGGCTCCGGGACCTCGGTCGCGCGGCGGACCAGGCCGGCCCACGGCACCGCGCCGGCCGGGATCCGGCCCGCCGGGATGCCGACGCCGTGCCGGTGGGCCGGTTCGTCCCGGATCGTCCACAGCGACAGCTCGCGCTGGTAGCCGCCGTCCTGCCGGAAAGCGTCCGCGGCGAAGTGCAGCAACCGGGCGACGACGGCGATCTCGCCGACGGGCCGGGCTTCGACACCCGGCGCCCCGCCCGCCGCGACGATCCGCCGCACCACGGCCGCGGGCACGGCCAGCCCTTCGAACGGCGCCCGGTGACTCGCCCGGCGGGCGATCGCCCCGTACCGGCGGAGCTCGCCGGCCGACGGCGAGGCCGGCTCCCCGACGGCGATCCGGGCGACCACGTCCGGCGGTTCGTCCTCCGGCAGGAACGCGACGACGCACGAGCGGCCGAGGGTCCGGGCCGCCAGTTCGAGGTTGGCCACCGCGGCGCCGCAGGAGGCGGCGCGGTCCCGGCCGTGCGGGTCGTGGCGGGGCAGCACGGGTTCGGCACGTTCGCGCACCGTCAGCTCCCCCGGCGCGAGCTCCAGCCGCCAGGGCTGGGTGTTGTGCACGGAGGGCGCCCGCACCATCGCCCGGACCAGCACACCGGCCTCGGCCGCCGTCCAGCCACAGGACTCCACAGTGGACATTGGAGATCACCCCGTCCGGATCGGGAACGGCGTCCACGGCACGCGGCGGTGACGCCGCAAGCGGTCCATCAGTTCACGGCGGTCACCACGCAGGTCCGGCGGGACGGGTTCGCCCGGCGCACCACCCGCGTCCCGGATCGCCGCCACGAACCCGCGCACGCGGGCCGGACCGGGCACGAGCTCGCCGCCGAGGTAGGCGAGCACCAGCAGGTCCTCGCCGGAATGGGTTTCCATGGCGAACGCCCAGCCGTGGCGCTCGTCCCACACCAGCGCCATGTCCCGGCCGGGGTACCGGCACAGCCGCACGTCGAGGGCGATGTACCCCGAGGCGGGCGCGTCGAGGTCCACGGTGCAGGACTCCTCCCCCACCCCGACCGCGGTGCTCACCGCGGCCAGGTAGCCGGTCAGCCCGCTGCGCAGGCCGTGGTCACGGTCGATACCGGTCAGCAGGGAAATCACCTTCCAACGCGTCGGATCGGGCACCGGCCACATCGGACCGGGGCCTCTCGGGACCCGACGGTACGTTCCCGCCGCCGCCACCGGATGGCGTCGTTCGGCCCTGGCGGTAGGGACTTTCGTCACCTGCCGCAGTGGTCCTGGCGGCCGGGACGGCCCTCGGCCTCCCGGACTTCCGGAGCACCGAAAGTCCTCCGACCGAAGGCACTCCGGCCCTCCCGGCCACGGCCGGCCCGGTGCGAAGGTCGGACCGGAAGCCACCCCCGACGACGAGGAAAGCCGATGATGGACCGAGCATTCCCGGACGACTTCACCGTCAAGACCGCGGTCGGCATGGCGGTCCGCGCGCCGTCGGTGCACAACTCCCAGCCGTGGTACTGGCGGGTGGGCCACAGTTCCCTGCACCTCTACGCCGACCCGGACCGGCGGTTGCCCGAGACCGACCCGGACGGCCGCGACCTGATCCTCAGCTGTGGCGCCGCGCTCCACCACGTCCGGGTCGGCTTCGCCGCGCTCGGCTGGGCCGCCGAGGTGCACCGCCTGCCGAATCCCGCCGAACCCGGCCACCTCGCCGCGATCACGCTGCACCCGCACGACCCGTCGCAGGACGAGATCGCGATGGCCGCCGCCATCCCGCGCCGCCGGACCGACCGGCGCCGCCACAGTTCGTGGGCCGTCCCGCGCGGGCACGTCGAGGCGATGTCCCGGGCGGCCGCGCTGGAAGGCACCGTGCTGCAGGCCACCGAAAACTCGGCACGCTACTACCTGGCGACGGCGATCGAAGAGGCCGCGGACCGGCACGCCGCCGACCCGGCGTACCGCACCGAGCTGGCGGCGTGGAGCGGCCGCCACCTGTCCCCCGACGGTGTCCCCGCCCGCAACACCCCGGCCCCGGACGACACCCCGGGCGCGCTCCGGACCCGGCCGTTCGCCGACCCCCTCCTGGCCCAGCCGACGGGCGCCAAGGCCGAGGACGACGAGACCGTCCTGCTCGTGCTGAGCACCGCCTCGGACGACCGGATGTCGCGACTGCGAGCGGGTGAGGCGACGAGCGCCGTGCTCCTGACGGCGAACGCCTTCGGCCTGTCGTCGTGCCCGCTGACCGAGCCGCTGGAGCTGCCCGACGTCCGCGACACCGTGACCGAGCACGTCACCGGCGGGTCGTTCCCCCAGATGGTGCTGCGCATCGGCTGGGCCCCCGCCAACGCGGAGCCGCTGCCCGCGACCCCGCGCCGCGACCTCGCCGACGTCCTGCAGCCGCTCGAAGCTCCCCCCAAGCACTTCCAAGCCCACTGACGAAGGAGCCCGGTCATGCCGTACTGGAATCACCCCTGGGCCATGGGCTGGGCCGGCAGCATCGGCATGCTGGTGCTGATGGCACTGGTCCTGGCCGCGCTGGTCGCCCTGGCCGTCGTCCTCGCCCGGCGGGGACCGCAGCCGCCGTCGCCGGACGACACCGCCCGGCGGATCCTCGACGAGCGGTTCGCCCGCGGCGAGATCGACCAGGAAGAGTACGAACGCCGCCGCAACGCCCTGACGAGAACCAGGTGACCACGCGCGGGCGGGTGCTGCTCGCCGCGGTGGCGTGCGGGCTCGCGGTCGCCGGGTGCGGGAGCGATCAGGGCTCACCGGCGCCGGCGAGCACGCCGCTTTCGACGTCGGTGCTCCCCGCGCCGGTCACCACCCCGGCTTCCGCTTCGGGGACGACCACGGCACCCGTGACCCCGGCGCCGCCCACCACGACGGCGCCGCGGACGACACCGGTGCCGCCGCCGGCGTGCCGGGAAACCGGCGGCTGGCGCACCGACGCGCGCGATGCGGGCCCGATGAGCCGCGAAGCGCTCTACCTCGTGCGGGCCGGGCGGCACGCCTGCTTCGACCGCGTGGTCTTCGACGTCAACGGCCCGGCGGCGGCCGGCTTCGTCGTCCGGTACGTCCCGGTGGTGACCGCCGACCCGAAAGGCGACCCGCTGCCCGTCCCCGGCGGAGCGGCCCTGCAGATCGTCGTCCGGGCGCCCGCGCTCGGCACCGACGACTCCGGGCACCAGCCCGGCCGGGTCCTGGCTGCGGTCGGGGACACCCTCGTCAGCACCCCGGACTGGCCGTCCCTGCGGGCCGTGCGCTTCGCCGGCTCGTTCGAAGGGCTCAGCACGTTCGCCGCCGGCGTCCGCGCGAAGCTGCCGTTCCGCGTGTTCACCCAGCTCGGACCGCAGGACCGGGTCCGGCGGGTGGTCGTGGACATCGCCCACTGAGAGGACGTCATGGACCGGCTCAGCCCGCTCGACGCGGCCTTCCTCGAGATCGAAGACGAGGACCCCGGCTCGTCACTGGCCATCGCCTCGGTCGCGATCGCCGAAGGGCCGGTGCCGGACCAGGACGAGTTCGCCGCCGCCGTGCTCGCGCGGCTGGCCGGGATCCCGCGGTACCGGCAGAAAGTGCGCACGGTGCCGTTCGACCTCGGCCCGCCGGGGTGGGTCGATGACCCCGCGTTCGACCCGGACGCCCACTTCGGCCGGATCGCCCTCCCGGCACCGCACGACGAGAACGCGCTTCGCGAGCTGGTCGCCCTGGTGATGGGCGAACGGCTCGAACGCGACCGGCCGCTGTGGGAGTTCTGGGTGATCGAGGGACTTCCCGACGGCCACTGGGCGATCCTGACGAAGGTGCACCACGCCCTGGCCGACGGGCTGGCGGCGACCCGGCTGCAGACCGTCCTCTTCGGGGACGCCCCGGCCGACGCCCGTCCGGCCGCCGAAGCACCCGATCCCGGGACGGCCGCCCTGCTGCTGGACGCGGCCGGCTCGCTCCTGCGCACGCCGTGGATCCTGACGCGGCTGCTCGCCCGGGAACTGCTGCACCCGAACCGATCGGCCCGCCGCGTCAGCGATGCCGCCCGCGGTCTCGCGGCGATGACGTCCGCGCTGCTGCCGGTGTCGCCGACGGCGTTGACCGGTCCGCTCGGGCGCGACCGGCGCTACTCGACCGCCTCGGTACCGCTGGCCGACGTCCGGGCCGTCGCGCGAGCGTTCGACGTCACGGTGAACGACGTCCTGCTGGCCGCGGTCACCGGCGGGTTCCGGGAACTGCTGCTGCAGCGCGGCGAAACGCCCGCCGCCGACAGCGTGCGATCGCTGGTGCCGGTGTCCGTGCGCACCGGCACCGCGCTCGACAACGAAGTCTCGCTCCTGCTGCCGCTGCTGCCGGTCGACTCGGCCGACCCGGCGCAGCGGCTGGTCCGGGTGCACCGGCGGCTGGGCACGCTGAAGGCCGCCAAGGAAGCCGACGCCGGCGCACTGCTCACCGCGACCGCGGCGCACGAGCCGTTCGCCCCGGTCGCCTGGGCGATCCGGGCCGCCTCACACCTGCCGCAGCGCAACATCGTCACGGTGACGACCAACGTCCGCGGCCCGGCCGAGCCGCTGTCCGCGCTCGGCCGCCGGATCGTCCGGATCCACCCGTACGTGCCCATCGCGCTGCGGGTGCGGATCGGCGTGGCGATGCTCAGCTACGCCGGCGAGGTGACGTTCGGGATCACGGCGGACGCGGATGCGGTCCCGGATACCGACGTGCTCGCCCAAGCGATCGAACGGGAGTTCCCGGCGCTGCTGGCCGCGACCCGCTGAAGCCACGGGTTGATGGATTGATAGAATCATCAATCCAGGAGGTGCCCATGCCCGCCAGCGCCCGCACGACCGAGCCGCTCTACCGGATCAAAGCCGATCTCTTCAAGTGCCTGGCCCATCCGATCCGGATCCAGGTGCTCGAGGTGCTGGCCGCGGCCGGCGAGGAGGGCACATCGGTCACCCGGCTGCTCGAGGTGACCGACTGCGAAGCGTCCCACCTGTCCCAGCACCTCGCCGTGCTTCGTCGCAGCGGAGTCGTCACCTCGACCCGTACGGGCAACGCCGTCGAGTACTGGCTCGCCCAGCCGCTCGTCGCGGAACTCCTGGTCGTGGCCCGCGCCTTCCTGCTGTCGAGCCTGACCCCGGACTCCGGCCGGCTCCGCGCCGCCCAGGAACTCCCACCGCTGCCCGGAGCCAGCCCCCAGGCCATCCTCGACGCCGTCGAGGCCAAGGCGTGAGCCGCCTGGCGACCGTCCGGGAGCTGCTGCCCGGCCGCGGCGATTACGACCTGCGCGCGCCGGTCCTGCGCGCGGACTTCCTCGCCGGCCTCACCGTCGGCGTCGTGGCCCTCCCCCTCGCGCTCGCCTTCGGCATCAGCTCGGGGGCCGGCGCCGCGGCCGGGCTCATCACCGCCGTGGTCGCCGGGATCGTGGCCGCGATCTTCGGCGGCTCGCCCGTCCAGGTCTCCGGCCCGACCGGGGCCATGGCCGTCGTCCTGGCACCGATCGTGGCCGTCCACGGGACGGCGTCCGTGGCGCTCGTGGCGATCCTCGGCGGCGTGGTCGTGCTCGCGGCGGGCGCAGCGCGGCTGGGCCGGCTGGTGGGCTACCTGCCCTGGCCGGTCGTCGAAGGTTTCACCCTCGGCATCGCCTGCATCATCTTCCTGCAGCAGATCCCCGCGGCCGTCGGGACGACCGCGACCCCGGGCCGCGGTCCGCTGCCGGCCGCGGGATCCGCCCTCGCGAACGCCGGCGGCGTGGCGGGCTGGACGGTGGCGACGGTCGCCGTCGTGGCGATCACCATGCTCGCGCTGCCGAAGCTGCACCGCGGGATTCCGGCGTCGCTGGTGGCGGTGACCTTGGTGACCGTCGCCGCCGAAGTCACCCACGCCCCGGTACCGCGGATCGGGACCTTGCCGCGCAGCCTCGTCCCCGCGCTGCCGCACTTCGACCTCGGCGTGGTCCACGACCTCGCCGGGGCCGTCGTCGCCGTGGCCGCGTTGGCGGCCATCGAATCCCTGCTTTCGGCCCGGGTGGCCGCGACGATGACCCGTGGCGACCGGCCGATCGGGCCCACCCGCCCGGACCGCGAGCTCGTCGGCCAGGGCGTGGCCTCGATCGCCAGTGGCCTGTTCGGCGGTATGCCCGCGACCGGCGCGATCGCCCGCACCGCGGTCAACGTCCGCTCCGGGGCGCGCACGCGGCTCGCGTCCGTCGTCCACGCCCTGGTGATCCTCACGGTGATCTACGCCGCGACCGGGTTCGTGTCCCGGATCCCGCTCTCCGCCCTCGCCGGTGTCCTGCTGGTCACGAGCCTGCGCATGGTGCCGCTCGCCACGATCCGCGAAGTCGTCCGCGCGAGCCGCTCCAGCGCGGCCACCTTCGCCGTGACCGCGGTCGTCACCGTCGCGGCCGACCTCATCCTCGCGGTGGAGATCGGCTTGCTCGCCGCCGCCTTCTTCGCGCTGCGCCACCTCGCCCGGGCCGCCCGCGCCCGGCGTGACAGCCTGCCCGGCCCGGCCGCCGAGGGCGACGAGCACATCGCGGTCTTCCGCTTCGAGGGCGCCGTGTTCTGGGGCGCTTCGGAACGGATCATGGCGGAGATCGCCGCCGCGGCCGACGACGTCCTCGTCGTCATTCTGCGGTTCTCCCGCCTGCACCTTCTCGACGCGACCGGCGCGAAGGCGCTGGGCGAGACCATCGGGGAGCTGGAGGCGCGGGGCGTCACGGTGCTGCTGAAGGGAATCCAGGACCACCACCAGCACCTGCTGACGACCACCGGCGCCCTCCGCGGCGGCGACCACGTCTTCACCAGCCTCGAGGACGCGGTCGCCCACGCCCGCGCCCAGGTGAGCGCCGCGTCGGCTCAGGCTCACTGAGCCAGCTCGGCGAATTCCGCGGCCAGCGCGTCGACCAGTGCCTCCGGGTCCGGGATCAGCTTCCGGTCGGTGCCGAAGCCGAACCGCACTTCGCCGGCGTAGCTGAAGATGCAGATGGTGATCGCCTGGCGGCCGCTGCAGGGTGCCCAGCCGACGATCCCGGCCACCTCCGCGCCCGCCAGCGTCATGCGCGCCCGCGGGCCGGGCACGTTCGTGAGCACGCCGACGGCCTTGCCCGCGAAGAACCGGCTCAGCGGCAAGCCGACCGGCGCAGGGCTCCGCGCGATCGCGTACTGCACCCCGAAGGTCAGGACCGGCTCGAAGGAGTCGCGGATCCGGGCGACCCGGGCGTGCACCTCGGCGAGACGCTCGGCGAACGTCCGGCGGCCGAGCGGCAGCCGGGCCGGCACGAGGGAGAAGTGGTTGCCGAGGGTGGCCGGGAGCTCGTCGTCGAAGGACGACAGGCTCACCGGGATCAGCCAGCCCAGGTCCGACGGCCCGGGCCGGGCCGTTCCACGGGCCGTGAAGTACCGGTCGAGGGCGCCCGCGACGAGCGCGGTGCAGACGTCGTTGATCGTCGTCCCGGTGTCGTGGCCGATCCGGCCGAGCGTGGCCAGCGGGACCGGGTCGCCCCACACCGCGGTCTTTTCGACGCCCGGTTCACCGTCCCACAGGCCGGTGGCCGTGGACGGGCCGAGGAGGTCACCGGTCCCGGTCGCGCTGTGCCAGAGCGTCGTCGCCGCGCTCGCGACCGTGTCGACCGCCTGCCGGGGACCGCCGTCGAGGGCCGAAGACAGGAAGCCGGCGACCGCGCCCGTGGCCCCCACGGCCGCGGTCGCGCCGAGCACCGGCAGGGCGACCGCGGTCTCCAGCACGGGATGCACGCGGGCGGCCCGCTGCTGGAGCTTCGCGCCGGTGTCGCCCAGGACCCGCAGCGCGGTGGCACCGAGCCGCGCCACGGGCTGGGCCACGGGTTCACGGTGGGGTCCTGCTCCGCCGACCTTCGCGTGCGGAGCCGTCTCGCTCCCGATCGGGTCCAAGAGGCTGAACAGGACCTGCGTCAACCGGATGCCGTCGGCCATCGCGTGGTGCGTCCGGCAGACCAGCGCGCTGCCGCCACGGTAGCCCCGCAGCAGGTCTATGGTCCACAGTGGACGTCGCGGGTCGAGGGGTTCGCCGCGCCGCGCCGCGACGAACGCCTGCAGGGCCGCCCGGTCGGCGGGGGCCGGAAGGTCCTGCACGACGAGGTGCCGGCCGAGGTCGAAGGCGGGATCCGTTTCCCAGGCGAGCGTGCGGCCGTGCCGGACGGCTCGCTGGAAGTACACCGGGTAGCGCGCGAGCAGGCGGTCGGACACCAGCGACCGCAGCCGCGCGGGGTCCACCGGTGTCCGCGTCCAGAGCACCGAGGTGACGACCATCAGGTTCTCGGGCCGGTCCAGGTGCAGCCACAGGCTGTCCTGCGCCGGTATCCGGCGGTGCGGTCCGACGGTTTTCCGCGTGTTCGGCACCGTTCCACCGTGCCGCGGCGCCGGATCCGGGGAAAAGGGCCGGAAGTCCTCCGCCCGCACGGCCGAGGACCCTCCCCCGCTCCCCCGACCGGGCGCATCGTGACGTGTCGGCCGATCCACCGGAACATCGGAGAAGACTCATGTCCCCCACCCACGTAGTCGTCCTGGGCAGCGGGTTCGCCGGGCTGGAGACGGCGTTCGCGCTGCGGGCGCTGGCTGACCCCGACCGCGTCAGGCTGACCCTGGTCTCCGACCGGGACGACTTCCTGTTCCGCCCCAACAGCATCTACCTGCCCTTCGGCGCGGCCGAGGCACCGCTGCACGTGCCGCTGGCGAAACCGTTGCGGCGCCGGGAGATCGAGACCCTGATCGCCACGGCCGAAGGCGTCGACACCGAACGCGGCGTCGTGCACACCTCGCACGAACCGGTCCCCTACGACCACCTCGTCATCGCCACCGGTGCCGCGATGCGCCCGGAGGAAGTACCCGGACTGGCCGAGTACGCACGCACGGTGTGGACACCGGGACAGCTGCACGCGCTGGGCGAGGAGCTGCGGTGGGTGGCCCAGCACGCCCGGCACGGCCGGCTGCAGCAGGTCCTCTTCCTCGTGCCGCCGGGGAACAAGTGCGCCGGCCCGCTGTACGAGATCGCGCTGATGCTCGACACCTGGCTGCGCCGCCGCGAGGTCCGCGACAACGTCCAGCTCGCCTTCGCCACGTCCGAGAAGAACTACGTGCAGGCGTTCGGGCCGAAGCTGCACGACGTGGTGGCCGCGGAGTTCGCCGCCCGCGGGATCGAGGGCCGCACCGGCGTCGAACCCGACAAGATCAGCGAGCGGGAGGTGGCCTTCACCGACGGCTCCTCGCAGGAGTTCGACCTGCTGGTGGCCTTCCCGCCGTACGTCGCCGCCCAGCGCTTCGAGGGCTTCGCCGCCGACGACCGCGGTTTCCTCGTCTGCGAGGAGAGCAAGCGCGAGGTGCTCGGGCACCCGGGCGTCTATGCGCCCGGCGACGCCGGTGACTTCCCGGTCAAGCAGGCGTTCCTGGCCCTGCTGCAGGCCCAGGCGGTGGCCGGCCAGATCGCGGCCGACGCCGGTGTGCACCTGCCGGGGCCCGGGTTCGAGCCGGTGAGCATGTGCGTGCTGGAGATGCTCGACAAGGCGACATTTGCGCAGGTCCCCCTGTCGGTCACCGGCGACCCGGTGCGCCCGGTCGTCGTCGACCCGGAGGCGCTCGAGACCTACCGCGTCGGCACGTCGGCCGTCTGGCGGCTGGGCAAGAAGGCGCTGGGTACGTACGTGCCGGGCCGGTTCCGGGCGGGGTTGCCGGTGCACGCGGGAGCCGGCTGGGACTCGATGGCGTTCGGCCTGCGGGGCGCGACCCGCTGGCTGGCCCGGTGAGCCGGCGGCGGTTGCCGGTCCCGGCCGTCGTCGCGGCGGTGGTGGTCCATACCGCCGCGACGTGCGGTGGCGATGCTGATCCTCTTCGCGGTCGCCTTCCCGGGCTGGTTCCGCTGGTACGCGCTCACCACCACGGCGGTGGTCGCCGCCTTCGGCGTCGCGTCCGCGTTCGCGATGCGCGGTCTCGACCGGAACGCCGTCCCGTGGCCCGGCGGGTTCGAGCGCATCAACGCCTACGCCTCCTCCGCCTGGCCCGTGGTGCTCGCCGTGATCCTTTCGCGCGGACTCAGCCGCCGTGCAGGGCGGCCGGGGCGAAGACGGCCGCGGCGGCGACGCCGACGGCGACCGCGAGAACCAGGGAGGCGAACGTCCGCCGGACGATCGCCTCCGGAAGCCGGTTGCCGACCTTCCCGGCCAGCAGGGACGCCAGGAACGCAACGCCCGCGAACACCACGGCGACCCCGTAGGGCAGCTCCGGCATCGTGGCCGCGTGCGCGACGAGTCCGCCCAGCGCGGTGAGCACGATGACCACCAGCGACGTCGCGACCGCCTCCGGTGCCGTCAGCCCGAGCAGCATGGTGAGCGCGGGGACGATGACGAACCCGCCGCCGACCCCGAACAGCCCGGTCAGCACGCCCACCAGAGCACCGGCGGCCAGCGCCATGGGCACACAGCTGCGCCAGTTGACCCCGCCCGCGCGGGTCCGGCACACCCCGTCCCGCTCGGGCGCGGCGGTGAGCATCCGGACGGCGACCACCGCCATCAGGACGGCGAAGGTGACCAGCAGCCACCGGTCCGGCAGCAGCTTCCCCAGCGCGGTGCCGCCGAACGCGGCCGGCACGCTCGCCGCCGCGAACACCAGCGCCACCGGCCGGCGGATGACCTTCGACCGCCACCGGGCGGCCAGGCCGCCCGCTGCCGACACGGCCACGACCAGCAACGACGTCGGAATCGCCGCCCCGAGCGGCACCCCGACGCCGTACACCAGGGCCGGGATGGCCAAGATCGAACCACCGGCCCCCAGCAGGCCCAACGCCGCCCCGATGACCAGGCCGAACGCCGCCGCCGGCAGGAGTGTCATGCCGAGCTCGACGCCAACGGCAAACCGGCTCGGGCAGCCCGGTCGAATTCGTCGTCGACCGCGACGACCGCACGCCCGTCCGCGGCGAGGACCGAGGCCGCGATCGAGGCGCGGTAGCCGGCCTGGCAGTGCACCCACACTTCACCCTGCGGCACCTCGCCGAGCCGGCCCAGGAGCTCGTGGACCGGGATGTGCCTGGCGCCGTCGATGTGGTCCTGTGCCCACTCCTGGTTGCGGCGGACATCCAGGACGACGACCGGACGGTGATGGCGGACCAGCGCCAGCTCACCGAAGTCCGCGCGCGGGAACGACCCGAGCGGCGCGTCACCCGCCCACGCGACGGGAGTGCCGGTGGCCGCGGACTCGACGCGGTCGATCCCGATGCGGATCAGTTCACGCTGGGCCTCGGCGATCTGCTCGCGGGTCTCGCCGAGCAGCGACAGCGGCGTGCCCCACGGAATGAGCCAGCCCAAGTAGGTCGCGAAGCTGCCGTCGGCGCCGAAGTTGAGCGTGCCTGCCACGTGCCCCGCGGCGAACGCGACCCGCGAACGCAGGTCGACGACCCATTCGCCGGACGCGATGCGCGTGCGCAGCTCGGCGGCATCGGCCGGGCCGGGAAGGGTGAGATCGGGAGCTTCCGGGCCGGCCGTGTTGGCCGGGCTCATGTGCGCGTAGTAGGCCGGGTAAGCGTCCAGCCCGGCCAGCAACTCCTCGACGTAAGCCTGCTCGTCGCCGGTCAGCACGGGGTTGGTCTGCTTCTCGTGACCGATCGTCGACTGCCCGGCCTCGGACTGCGAGGCCGAGCAGAAGCTGCCGAAGCCGTGCGTCGGATAGATCTCGGTGTTGTCGGGCAGCACCTCGGCCAGGCGGTGCGCCGAGGCGTACTGCCGCTTGACCAGCTCACCGGTGTGCGCCGGCCCGAGCAGGTCGGGGCGGCCGGTCGAGCCGTGGAGCAGCGCCCCACCGGTGAAAACCGCGGGGGCGCGTCCGGACGCCTCCAACGCGTAGGACAGGTGCGTGAACGTGTGCCCGGGGGTGGCCAGCGCCCGTACTCGCATCGACGTGCCGACTTCGACCACGTCGCCATCGCCGATCGGGTTCCGTTCGAAGGAGACCGGATCGGCCGCGTTCACGTGGTAGACCGCACCGGTGGCCCTGGCCAGCGCGAGGCCGCCGGTCACGTAGTCGTTGTGGATGTGGGTCTCGAACACGTCGGTGACCCGCCACCCGCGCTCCCGCGCAAGGTCGAGGACCCGGTCGATGTCGCGCTGCGGATCCACGACGAAGGCCGTCGTGCCGTCGCCGACGAGGTAACTGCGGTCACCCAAGGTCGGGGTGTCGATCGCGATGATCTCGAGCATGATTCCTCTCTCCCTATACCCCCGGGGGTATCAGGAACCAGGCTAGCGCCTTCTCGCGGTTCCTGCCAGGTACCCCCCGGGGTATAGTGAACTCGAGGCCCCACACCCTGCTCCCACGGAGGAATACCGGATGTGTCAACGGATCGCCTGCCCGAAGTGCGGAAAGCCGACTTATCGCGGTTGCGGCAACCACGTCGAGCAGGTCCTCGGTGACGTGCCCGTCGACCGGCGCTGCTCCTGCACCGCCGAGCAGCCCCGACGCAAGACCTGGCGGCTGTTCCGCGGTTGACGACCGCCGTCCCGCCGGATCGGCCGGCGCGGCGCCGGCCTCAGGCCAGCGTCAGGAAGAGCTTCTCCAGCTGCTCGCGGTCGGCGGCACCCTTTTCGGACTTGTCGGTCACGCACTGCTCGAGCCCGCTGGCGATCAACCGGAAGCCGGCGCGGTCGAGGGCCCGGGAAACCGCGGCCAGCTGGATGATGACGTCGCGGCAGTCGCGGCCTTCTTCGATCATCTGGATCACACCGCCGACCTGACCCTGCGCCCGCCGCAGGCGCTTGCGCACGTCCGCGAGCACGTCTTCGTTCAGTTCCACACCGACCTCCTCAGATACCCCCCAGGGTACCCGATCACCACGGAGGAGGTGGGCGTCGGCATTCCGGCGCCCACTCCGGTCGGCGCGCCGCCACGGATCTGGTTCAGCGAGGCGCCGGAACCGCCGCCGCTTCGCCGTCGGGCACCACGGCAGCCGGCGCGGCAGCGGCCGCTTCGCGGGCCAGGAACGTGCCCAGCTCGCCGATCGTGCTCATCAGGGGCGCCGGGAACACCACCGTGCTGTTGTGGTCGACCCCGATCTCCATCAGCGTCTGCAGGTTGCGCAGCTGCAGCGCCAGCGGGTGCGCCATCATCGTGTCCGACGCCGCGCCGAGCGCCGCCGCGGCCTGGGCTTCACCCTCGGCGTTGATGATCTTCGCTCGCTTCTCGCGCTCGGCCTCGGCCTGCTTGGCCATGGCCCGCTTCATCGTCTCCGGCAGCTGGATGTCCTTCAGCTCCACCAGGGTCACGTCGACGCCCCACTCGGTGGTGGTCACGTCGAGGATCTGCCGGATGTCCGAACTGATCTTGTCCGTCTCCGCCAGCGTCTCGTCCAAGGTGTGCTGGCCGACGACCTTGCGCAGCGTCGTCTGGGCGATCTGGTCGATCGCCGCGTGGACGTTCTCGATCGCGACCACCGACTTCGTCGCGTCGACCACGCGGAAGTACGCCACCGCCGAGACGTCGACGCTGACGTTGTCGCGCGTGATGATGCCCTGCGACTGGATCGGCATCGTGACGATCCGCAGGGACACCCGGCTCAGCACGTCGATCACCGGGATGATGAACCGCAGCCCGGGCTCGCGCACCCCGACCACCCGGCCGAGCCGGAACAACACCCCTCGTTCGTACTGCTTGACGATCCGGATCGACAGCGCCAGTCCGGCGATGACGACCCCGGCGGCGATCCACCACACGATCATGACGCGACTCCCTTCGCCCGGGCCGGGACGCTCCAGCGGTCGGAACGGCCCGCGGTCATCAGCTCGACGACCGTTTCCTTGGTCAGCTCGCCGGTGGCGAACACCCCCGCCATCCGGCCCAGGTACAGCACGGCGATCCGGTCGGCCACGTCGAAGACGTCGTTCATGTTGTGCGACACGACGACCACGCCGAGCCCGCGTTCGGCCAGGCGGCCGACCAGCTCCAGCACGACCTCCGTCTGCTGCACGCCGAGCGCCGCGGTCGGCTCGTCCATGATCACCAGTTTCGAGTGCCACAACACGGCTTTCGCGATCGCCACGGCCTGGCGCTGGCCGCCGGAGAGCGAGCCGACCGGCCGGCGGACCGAAGTCACCGTCGTGACGCCCAAGCTGTGCAGCGTCTCCTTCGCGGCCAGTTCCATGCGGTCCTCGTCGAGCGACACGTGCCGGACCTTTTCGCGGCCCAGGAACATGTTCTGCACGATGTCGAGGTTGTCGCACAGCGCCAGGTCCTGGTACACGGTCTCGATGCCCAGTGCGGCGGCGTCCCGCGGCGTGCGGATGCGCACCCCGCGGCCCTGCCAGGTGATCTCGCCGGCGTCCGGGACGTGGATGCCGGCGATGCACTTGATCAGCACGGACTTGCCGGCACCGTTGTCACCGACCAGCGCGGTCACCCGGCCGGCCGGCACGTCGAGGTCGACGCCGGCCAGCGCCTGCACCGGCCCGAACTTCTTGGTGAGACCGCGGACGCGCAGCAGCGGCGTCCCGGCCGGTTCGGCGGCGTCCGGGACTTCCGCGGCCCGCTCGGCGATGGCGGTCACGTCAGGCCGTTTCCCCGGCAACCACGGCCAGCCGCCGCCCGAGCGGGCCGTCCGGCGTGCGCGCGGGCGGCGGGATCACGGCCACCGGGCAGGTGGCGTGCCGCAGGCAGGCGCTGCTCACCGAGCCGGCCAGCACCTCGCGCAGCTTTCCCCTGCCGTGGCTGCCGACCACCAGCATGGTCGCGTCCTTCGCCCGTTCGGTCAGGATCCCGGCGGGATCACCGTCCGGGGCGAAGCACCGCGCGGTCACGCCGGTGAGGTCCTTCGTCACCGCGGCGACGAGGTTTTCGAGCTCGTGGAAGTGCACTCGACGGGCTTCTTCGAGGGTCCGGTTCACGGACGCGTCGTCGAGCATCGCGTCGTGCAGCCACACCGTCACGACGTCCAGTCCGGCGCCGCTGATCGCCGCCTGCCCGGCCGCCCACACGAGTGCGGCCGTGCCGGCGTCGGAACCGTCGACCCCGACCACGATCCGGCCCTTCGCCGTTGCTCCGGTCATCACCGCTCCTTCCGCAGTCCCCCGCACCTTCAGCGAACCCCTTCCGCGCGCCGCGCGAAGCGGCCGTTCTTCCCGAGCTGCGAGGACCTTGGGCCCTACGGGCTTTCCACGCTGCGAGAGAACCATCGAGGGGAAGCGACTACGACAGGGAGAGGCCCATGACGGTACGGCTCGGCGTCAACGGATTCGGCCGGATCGGCCGCGACATCCTCCGGTGCGTCCTGGAAACGCCGGACAGCCCGATCGAAGTGGTCGCGGTCAACGACATCACGTCGCCGGAGATGCTGGCGCACCTGCTCGCGCACGACTCCACCTACGGACGGCTGCGCATCCCGGTCGAGGTCGTCGACGGCGAAGCCCTGCGCGTCGGCGACCACCTCATCCAGGTTTCGTCCACCGCAGACCCGGCTCGGCTGCCGTGGGGCGAGTACGGCGTGGACGTCGTCGTCGAGTCGACCGGCAGGTTCCGCACCCGCGAAGCCGCCGGCCTGCACCTCGCCGCCGGTGCGAAGAAGGTTGTGATCTCCGCTCCCGGCAAGGACGTCGACGCGACGATCGTGCTCGGGGTGAACGAAGACGACTACGATCCCGCGAACCACCACATCGTCTCGAACGCGTCCTGCACCACCAACTGCGTCGCGCCGATGGTGAAGGTGCTGCACTCCGCGTTCGGCATCCGCCGTGGTCTGCTCACCACGATCCACAGCTACACCGGCGACCAGGCCCTGCTGGACCGCCCGCACAAGGACCCGCGGCGCGCCCGGTCCGCGGCGGTCAACGTGGTGCCGACCAGCACCGGCGCCGCCAGGGCGATCGGGCTGGTGCTGCCGGAGCTGGCCGGCAAGCTCGACGGCGTCGCGGTCCGCGTCCCGGTCGAGGATGGTTCGCTGACCGACCTGACGGTGGAGCTCGAGCGCCCGGTGACGGCCGAGCAGGTCAACCACGCGTTCGCCGAAGCCGCCGACGGCGACCTCAAGGGCATCCTGCGCTACACGGAGGCCCCCATCGTGTCCCGCGACATCATCGGCGACCCGGCCTCCTGCGTGTTCGACGCCCAGCTGACCAAGGCCGACGCGCACCTGGCGAAGGTGTTCGGCTGGTACGACAACGAATGGGGCTACGCGACCCGGACGGTCGAGCTGGTGGAGCTCATCGGCCGCTCGCTCGGCTGAGTGCCCCGGGCGCCCGCCGGTGATGCGGGCACCCGTCCCCAGAGCGACGTTCAGGCAGCCCGCCGGTCGAGCGACGACCGGCGGGCTGCCTTTGCCGTGCCCCCGTCAGATCCGGCGACGGCTGCCGAGCACCAGGGACACCCCGGCGACGAAGGTCAGCAGCCCGCCCAACGCGAGCCAGCCGACGTCCACCCCGGTCGACGCGAGACGACCGGTCTGATGCCCCGCGACGACCTGCCGGGCCGGTACGGGCCGAGCCGGTGTGCCGGCCTTGCCGGACGGCGGCTTCGCCGTCGGCGGGACCGCGTCCGGATCGGGTTGGTCCGGCCCGCGCACGATGATCTCCCAGTTCGGGTTGCCGGAGCCGTCGTCACCACCGCGGACGGAGAAGAGCAGGGTTGCTCCGTACCATGCCTTCCACGGGCCGACGACGCCGAAGTCGTAGAGATCGGCGGGCAGGTCGTAGAAGGCGAAGTACCCGTGCGCGTCGCTCACCGCGCGCGCCACGATCGCTCCGGTCACCTGGCTGCGCAGGTACACCTTCACCCCGGGCACCGGGTCGAACACGGGCTGGCAGCCGCAGTAGACGGGGGTGAGGAGCACCCCGACGGACTTGATCGCCCGCGCCCCGGGAATCCGGGTGATCGCCGTCAGGCGGACCGCGTCGGAGCCGGGCGCTCCGACCCGGCATTCGGCCTGGAGGTATCCCTCCGTGACGGCCTCCGTCCCGACCGGAATGGTGATCGCGAAGTCCCGGGTGGACGCCGCCGGGACGGTGCCGCCCGGACCCGCCGGGTCGAGCGCGCCCAGGCCGACCTGTGCTCCGTCGTCGCTCGTCCAGCAGTGGGCGGTCAGGCCGGGCACCGGGCCGCGGCCGCTGTCGGCCACCGTGACGAGCAACCGGGCGGTATCGCCCCCGGCGTAGGTCGAAGCCGAGAAGCGGGCGGAAATCGTGAGCCACCCCTTGATGTCGTACTCGCCCCGCACGACCACATCGGGCACGCTGTCCCCCGTCACCTCCACGGTGACGCCGGAGAACTGCCAGTCGGAGGAGACGCCGAAGAGCGTCCAGGTGCCGGCGAGCAGGTCGTGGAAGGCGAACCGGCCCTGGCTGTCGGTCACCGTCTCGGCGGACCCGCCACGCGGACCCCACGCCCGGACGAGCAGCCCGGCGAGGGCTTCACCCGGGTCGATCACGTGGTTGCGGTTGTGGTCGCCGTAGGCGATCCCGGTGAATCCACCGCGCACCACCGTGAGCGGGGCCGTGATCGTCACCGAGTTGTCGGCCGGCTCCGCGTCGGGTTCGGTGGACGTGACCTCGACGGTCAGGCGCACCGTGTTCCCGGTGATGTCGTCGATCTGCGCCAGCGTGGCACCCTCGGCCGTCTGTCCCGGCGCCAGCGCGACATCCCCGCCGGTGAAGGTGCCCCAAGTGTGGGACGACAGCGTGCCCGAATCAGTCAGGTGTACACCGGTCGCCGTGCCGGTTCCCGCGTTCACCACGGTCGCCTGCGCCCGGACCCAGTCGTCCTGCCGGTAGGACGGCTTGTCGAACACCACGGTGAGCCGCAGATCGGGCTGGTCCACCGCGGCCGAGGGCGGTGCGGACACCGACGTGGTCGACACCGGGGTGGTCGACGACGGCGGGTCCTTCACCGCGGTCTCCGACGGCTTCACCGCCGTGGGCGCCGGTTCGGTGGTCGGCGCCGGTCTCGATGTCGGCGCCGGTTTCGTCGTCGGGGGTTCCGGCGTGGACGGTGGCGGAGAACCCGCCGCCGGTGCGGCGGAAGCCGGCGCCTCGGTCTCCGCCGCGAACACCGGTCCGGCCGAGACGCCGAGGGACATCGCCACCGCCAACGTGGCCGCCGCGGCCACCCGGGACATTCGTTTCATCCTCAACTCCTCCCGTTGCGCGGCCTCCGACGGCCGCTGCGCGCGTGGTCCGGAGAGCTCAGGCGGGAAGAAACCGGGTGCTCAGCGTCCCGCTGGTTCCGGGAACTGCTTGCCCGCGCGGGACATCGCGCCGGGCACTCCAGGGAAGTCACGGCCGGGCAGCAGGGCGTGCCGGTAGAACCACGGGGAGAGCGGGAGCGGATCGGTTTCGTAGTTGTGGTCCAAGAGCAGCGCCTTGAGGGTTCGCGGCGAGGACGACGATGCGTTTCATCGCCGCCCCCCTTCAGCGCAGTCCGGCGGCCGCGCCGTCGTCCTGGTTGTACTTCAGGCGGTTGCGGACCGCGACCACCCCGGGCACGGCCTCGGTCAGCCACTCGGCGCGCTCCACCTCGCTGCGCCGGTCGATCACGCCGCTCAGCGTCACGACGCCGTCGTCGACCTGGACCGTGGCCGTCGACGGGTCCGCCCAGATCGACCGCTGCAGCACCTCGCGCTCGACGATGTCCTTGATCTCCTCGTCCGGGCGCAGGAAAGACCGCAGGACGTCCCGGCGGGCGAGGACGCCGATCAGCCGGCCGGAGCCGTCGACGACGTACAGGCGGCGCAGCCTGGCCTCCACCAGACGGCGGGCCGCGCCGGCCACCGGCTCGTCCTTGGCGACCGTCGGCACGCGCCGGGTCATCAGTTCGCGCGCGGTCAGCCCCTGTGCCTTGGTCCACACCCGGTGCTTCCGGAAGACCGGCTCGGTCCGGCTGTCGCTGCGGTGGCGGGCCAGCAGGTCCGTCTCGTCGACGACGCCGATCGGGCGCCGGTGTTCGTCGAGCACCGGGATCGCGGCGATCCCGTGCTCCGCCAGGAGCGAGACGAGCTCCTTGAACGTCGTCCCGGGACCGGCGGTCACCACCGGCCGGGTCATCAGATCCGACACCTGCGGACCGCGCATCGCACACCTCCGTCAGACGGTTCTCTTCACGGTAGGAACCCCCGCCGGAGCCGGGCTGCGGGCGAGGGTCCCCGGCCGGGAGGTCTTTCGCCCCTTTGCCCGTGACCGGCGGTGCCCTTGGCTGGAACATCCACATCGGAAGGAGATTCCCATGTCCGACCACAAGCGGTGGCGCGACCTGAGCCCCCGGCAGCGCGCCGGCATCCGCCTCGCGGCGAGCGTCCAGCTGCTGCTCGCCGGGTCCGCGTGGTGGGACCTCGCACACCGGCCGGCCACCCGGGTCCGTGGCCCGAAATGGCTGTGGGCCCTGGTGATCGCGGTCGACTTCGTCGGTCCGGTGCTCTACTTCGCCCGCGGCCGCGCCACCACCACCGGGCAGAGCGCGTAGGACATCAGCGCCTGGCTCGTCGAGCCGAGGGCCAGGCCGCCGAGCCCGCCCCGGCCCCGGCTGCCCACGACCAGCAGCTGCGCCCGGTCGGCGAAATCCAGCAGGCGCTCAGCCGCGCGGCCGGTCACGACCTCGCGGTCCACCACCACATCCGGGTACTTCTCGCCCCAGCCGGCCAGCCGCTGGGCGAGCAGTTCCCGGGCGTACTCCGCCGCGGCCGGTCCCGTGCCCCACCAGCCGTCGCGGTGCCGGCAGTGCACCGCGATCAGCCGCGCACCCCGCCAAGACGCCTCTTCGAACCCGACCGCGATGGCTTCCTCGCTCGCCGGGCTGCCGTCGATGCCGACCACGACCGGCCCTTCGGCGGGCGGCTCGTCCTCACCGGCGTGCGGGCGGATCAACGCGACCGGGCACCGCGCGTGCGCCGCGAGCGCCACCGTGACCGACCCGACCAGGACCCGGCCCAGCGGCCGCAGCCCCGGTGTGCCGAGCACGAGCATCGCCGCGCCGCCGGATTCGGTGACCAGGGCGTCGGCGGGCCGTTCGGGCCGCACCACCGTTTCGGCGTCGATGCCCGGAGCTGCGTCTCGCGCCTCCGCCAGCAGGACTCGTGCCTGTCCCCCGGCCACTTCCAGCAGCTCCTCGTACGTCGGATCGGCCCTCGGGTAGGGCGCGGGCAGTTCCGGCAGCGCGTGGACCAGCCGCAGCCGTCGCGCTCGGGCGACGCGCGCGGCCCACCGGACCGCACCGAGTGCTCCGGCCGAGCCGTCGACGCCGACCACCAGTTCCGTGCCACTCATCCGATTCCCCTTTCGCCACCCGGAAGCCAATCGGCTTCCGGCCCCGGCCGCGCGAGGCTTCCGCCCCGTTCGGGAAGGACTTCCGTCCTTCGCCCGCGGTCCTCGGCATCCGGCACCCAAGGGCCTCCCGGCCGGGGACCTTCGGCCCCAGAAACCGCGCGCGAACCCGAAGAAACTGTCCCCAGCAAAGAAAGAACGGAGGTTTGCCATGTCCATCCAGCCGGACGAAAAGAAGACGGCTCCCACCCCACCCCCGGCTCACCGGCTCACCGAACCGGCGCCGATCCCCGATTTCGTCGCCGGTCCCACAGTTGCCGGGAAATCCCTGGCCGTCCTGCGCGTCGCCACCGGATTCATCTTCCTGTGGGCGTTCCTGGACAAGCTGTTCGGCTGGGGTTACGCGACCCCGTCGAAGGGCGCCTGGCTTAACGGTGGCTCGCCAACCAAGGGCTTCCTCAGCGGCGTCGACGCCGGACCGTTCCAGTCGATGTTCCACACCTGGGCCGGCACCTGGTGGGCCGACACGCTGTTCATGCTCGGCCTCGCCGGCGTCGGCGTCGCCGTGATCGCCGGTGTCGGGCTGCGGCTGAGCGCCGCCGCGGGCTCGTTGATGATGCTCATGATGTGGGCCGCCGAATGGCCGCTCGCGCAGAGCACCAGCACCGGCGAGGCGACGCACTCGACCAACCCGATCGTCGACTACCACATCGTCTACGCGCTCGTCCTGATCGCGCTGGCCGCCGCCGCGGCCGGGAACACGTGGGGACTCGGCCGCCGCTGGGCCGACCTCACCGGCGACCGCAAGTGGCTGCGCTGAACACCCCACCCCGGGGCGCCCGCCGACCGGCGGGCGCCCTTTCCCCTGCCCGAAAGGAAAAGCGATGAAGGCACTCGTGTACGACGGTCCGGGCCGGCGCAGCTGGACCGACCACGCCGACCCCGAACTGACCGCGCCGACGGACGCGATCATCCGGGTCGACGCGGTCACCATCTGCGGCACCGACCTGCACATCCTCAAGGGGGACGTGCCCGAGGTCGAGCGCGGCCGGATCCTGGGCCACGAAGCCGTCGGCACGATCACGGAGACCGGGGCCGCCGTCACCGCCGTCAAGCCCGGCGACAAGGTCCTGGTGTCCTGCATTTCCGCCTGCGGACGGTGTGAATACTGCCGGAAGGCCGCCTACGGCCAGTGCCTCGGCGGCGGGGGCTGGATCCTCGGGCACACGACCGACGGCGTCCAGGCCGAGTACGCGCGCGTCCCGTTCGCCGACACCTCGACGTACGTGCTGCCGTCCGGGGTGAGCGACGAGTCGGCGCTGATGCTCGCCGACATCGTCCCGACGTCGTACGAGGTCGGCGTCCGCAACGGCGGGGTGAAGCCGGGTGACACGGTGGTGATCGTCGGAGCCGGGCCGATCGGGCTGGCCGCCATCACGAACGCCCAGCTGTTCGCCCCGAGCACGATCATCGTGGTGGACAGGGAACCGGCCCGCCTCGACGCGGCGAAGTCCTTCGGCGCGGACGTGCTGGTGCAGCCGGGCGACGCGGCGGCGGCGGTCGCGGAGGCGAGCGGCGGGCTCGGCGCGGACGTCGCGATCGAGGCGGTGGGCGTCCCGGAGACGTTCGAGCTGTGCACCCGGCTGGTCCGGCCGGGCGGCCACGTGGCGAACGTCGGCGTCCACGGCGCGCCGGCGACGCTGCACCTCGAGGAACTGTGGATCAAGAACGTGACGATCACGACGGGCCTGGTCGACACGGCCAGCACGCCGATGCTGCTGCGGATGCTGGCGGCCGGCCGGCTGGACACGAGCCGGTTCGTCACGCACCGGTTCGGGCTCGACGAGATGGACGAAGCGTACGACGTCTTCGCCCACCCGCAGGACAGCAACGCGTTGAAGGTCGCGCTGTTCCGCAGCTGAACCGAAGGGCCGACAGGCGGTTTTCGAGGCGCCAGGCGCCCCGAGAGCCGCCTTGAGGCGCGCGCCTACGAAGAAGGGGACGATGATGTCACGATTACCCAGGTCGGCGGCAGCGGTGCTGTCGGCGATCACGCTGTGCCTCGCCGCTTCGGCGGGCCCCGCGTTCGGCGACGACGCGCCGCCGTCCTCCGCACCCACGCCGACCACCACGGTGCGGCAGCCGGCACCGTCGGTGGACCTGCGGTTGTCGGTGTGGTTCGACAAGACCGCTTACCTGGCCCAGGAACCGATCACCGTGCACGCCCGGGTGACCAACGTGGGCTCGGCGCCGGCCCAGGGCCGGATGACCTCCACCGGCGACCTGACGAGCACCTTCTGGGATCCGCCGCTGCCGCCGATCGAGCCGGGCGGAACCGCGGAGAGCAGCGTCACCGGGTTCGCGACGACCGAATCCGGTCCGATGACCATCACCGCCACCGTCCTGCTGACCGGCGACGCACAGGACGCCAACCCGGCGGACAACACCGTCACCGCCTCCGTCCCGGTCACGCACGTGCGCGGCAGCTACCGCGGCACCGTCTACGGTGACCGCAACGGGAACCACGCGCCGGATCCCGGCGAAGCCCTGGCCGGGGTCCGGATCGGGATCTCGGGCGGGCGCCCGGAGACCGGCCGCACCACCCGTACCGACGCCGCCGGCCGCTTCGCCTTCCTCGATCTGCCCGCCGGCAACTACACGACCTGGGTCGACACCACGGAGTGGTACGTGCCGGTGTCCAGTGCCGAGGTGACCGGCGAGCACGACCCCGGCGTGCTGATCCGCGGGGCGCCGGCGGCCGCCACCCGGCTGTCCGTGTCCGCGGCGTTCACGCGGAGTTCGTACCGGGTGGGCGACATCGCCCACCTGACCCTGACCCTGGCCGACAAGAGCGCGATGGTGCTGGCGGACGTGACTGCCGACTGCTCGGCCAGTGCGTCGGGCCGGGTGGACGCCGGGGACCTGACCGGGCCGGGCGTGAGCTTGCCCGCCGGCTCGAGGCGCACCTTCGACCTGACCGTGCGGATCACCCCGCAGGCGGCCACCGAAGGGAACCTGCGGGTCCGGTGCTCGGTCGGCGCGCCGCCGCGCCTCAACGGCCCGGACGCGGTCGAGGCGACCGCCAGGGTGCCCGGCGGCATCGCGCCGAAGGTCGTCGGCTACGTCGGGCGGTTCCTCCGCAAGCCCCAGCTCGGGCTGCCGGAGAGCACCCCGCTGCCCGGGGTGAAGGTCTACCTGCGGGACCAGGTCACCGGCCGGGTCGTCGCCCGCGCGGTGACCGACGGCGGTGGCAGCTTCACGTTCTTCCGCGTGCCGGCGGACATCTACGACGTCGGGATCGTCGGACCGTGGCAGCTGGTGTACACCGACCCCGAATTCCAGGTCCTCGCCGGGGAGAACGGGATCGACCCGAACCACCCCTACCGGCACCTCGTGTTCGTCGTCCCGGGACCCGCTCAACCGGATCCCGATGCCGTTCCCGTTCCCGCGCCGCGTCCGAGAGCTCCGGTCCCGGGTGCTCCCGCCCCGGCCGCCCTGGCCACGACGGGGGTCGGCGTCACATGGCTCGCCCTGGGCGCTTCGCTCACCATCGTCATCGGCGCGGGACTCGTGCTCGCCACCCGGCGGCGGTGGCGGTAGCACCGGAGGGGCCGTCGTCCACAGTGGACGACGGCCCCTTCTGCCGGACGGCTCAGAAGATCGGGCGCTTCCCGCTCAGCATCCCGGCCTGCCCCGGCGGTGCCGGGGACACGCCCCGATCGTCGAACCGGGCCTTCAGCGTCTGCCGCACCTCCACCACCCCGTCGACCCGGCGGATCAGCGCCACGATGACCGGGATCATGCTCTGCCGCTCGACCGTGCCGTTGAGGGTCACGATGCCGTTGTGCACCGAGACGTACAGCGAAGCCGGGTCCATGGCCATTTCGCGCAGCAGCACCTCTTCCCGGACCTCGTCCCGGATTTCTCGGTCCGTGCGCAGGAACACCCGCAGCAGGTCCGACCGCGACACCACGCCGACGAGCTTGCCCTCGTCGTCGACCACCGGCAGGCGGTGGAAGTGGTGCTCTTCCAGGAGCTTCGCCGCCACCGCGACGACGTCGTCCGCTTGGACGGTCACCGCCGGGCTCGTCATCAGGTCGGCGACGAACGCCGCGCCGGCCTTCCGCTTCGCCTGCCGCGAACCGGGCCTGAGCAGCCCGTGCGGAGCTTCGCGTTCGAGCAGATCTCCTTGGGAGACGACGCCGAGCACCTTCCCGTCCTCGTCGACGACGGGTGCTCCGCTGATGTTCCAGCTGGCCAGCAGGAGCGCGACGGCCTTGAACGGCGTGTCCGGGCCCACGGTGGTGACTTCGGTCGTCATGACCGAACCGACCTTGCGACGACTGGGCATCTCGACCTCCTTCACAGCAGCGGCCCGGGGTAGTACCCGCCCGCGGGCTCCGGTTCCGCGATGGCGTCCTTCTCCGGCTCCGGCACCGTCCGAGCCGGGATCACCACGACGGGGCAGCTCGCCTCCCGCAGGCAATGCTCGGCGACCGAACCGACCAGCAGCTTCAGCAGCCGGCTGTGGCCATGGCTGCCGAGCACGAGCATCGAGGCGGTCTTCGACGCCTCTTCCAGCGCCACCGCCGCCGAGTGCTCGACCAGCTGGGCCCGGACGGCGACGCCCGGGTGTTCGGCCCGTGCCTCGCCGACGACCTCGTCGAGCTGCTTCCGCTCGCGGTCGGCGACCGTCTGCGGGGTTCCGGCGACGGCCGCGCCGAGGTCGTAGACCGGCTCGAACGTCCACGCTCGCAGCGCCACGACCTGGCGGCCGCTGACCGCCGCTTCGGCCATCGCCCAGCGCAGGGCGGCCGCACTGATCGCCGAATGGTCGACGCCGACGACGATGTCGTCTTGAGTTGGCTGGGTCATGGGATTCTCTCCGTTCTCAAGAATGGGTCGTGCGGTCCTGGCCGGCGAACCACTCCTGCTGCCAGCGGGCGTAGCGCAGCCGGTTGAGAAAGAACACCGAAAGCCGGTAGGCGACGGCCAGCAGGATCAGCGCCGCGAGCCACAGGCCGAGCCCGACACCGGCGGCGTCGATCACCACGGCCGCGCTGCTGAGCGGCGGGTCCACCGGGTTGCCGGCGGCGTCCACCCAGATCGGCAAGGTGTATCCCTTGCGGGTGCCCTCGTCGGCGACGACCCGGCCGACGCGGCGGGTCCCGTCCGGCAGCACCCAGGTCGCGTCCGTGGGGGCGCCGTTGCCGGTGATGCCGCTGCGCGGACTCACCGTCAGTTCCGGACCGTCGGCGAGCAGGGTCGCGGTCACCAGGGTGCGCTCGCTCGTCTCCTGGGCCGACCGGCCCTGCTGGCGCACGAAGGTTTCCGAGCCGAAGCTGGCGGCCACCGGCAGCGCGGCGAGCGCGAGCAGCAGCACGAAGACGAGCAGGCCGCCCTGGACGTGGTCCGACGGGCGCGCCACCGAACCGTGGCGGGGAAAGAGCGTGCGCCACATCCGCGCGAGCCGGTTCATGGTGGTGTCCTTTCGTCTCCCCTTCAGGATCACCGGACGCCCGGGTCTGCCGAAGAGGCGTTGGACCCCGGACCGGAGTCCGTCGGCGGGCGGCCCGGGGACTTAGGACCCTGTGCCGCCCGCGGAACCGGGCGGGATGGTCGGCACACCCGACGAAACGGAGCACGGACCATGCGCGCACGCGAGATCATGACCACGCCGACGTTCGCCCTGACCCCGTCGGCGACGCTCGAAGAAGCCGCGCGGATGATGACCGCGCACGGGTTCACGACGATGCCGGTGGTCGACGCGGACGGGCGGCTGCTCGGCCTGCTGTCCGAAGAGGACATCCTGCGCACGCCGGCCCCGCCCGGCGACCCGGACACCGGCGTGCTGCTCGGCAGCGCCCCGCGCACGGCAGGCTCGGCCATGCGGACCACCGGACTGGCGGTGCCTGCCGACACCGAGGTGCCGGAGCTGGCGCGGCGGATGACCGACGCCGGGGTGCGCTCGGCGCCGGTCGTCGAAGACGGGCACGTCGTCGGGATGATCACCTTCCAGGACGTGCTGCGGGCCGGGCGGGCCTGAACGTCACCCGGCCGGGGTCCGGTGGGTCAGCACCTCGTCCACCGGACGGCGGCCGGTCAGCCGCGTCGGGTAGCCGTAACCGATGCGCAGCAGGGTGTGCGGCTGCCCGAGGCCGGCGTAGAGGCGGTCGAGCGACTCGCGTGTGTGCGGGGTTTCGAACGGCTGCGACAGGAACGACGTCGCCAGCCCTTCGGCGGTGGCGGTGAGCAGGACCCGCTGCATGGCCATCCCGGCCCGCACCTCCGCGTGCGGGCCGCGGTCCCGGGTCAGCACCGCGCCGAGCAGCGGTTCCCGCTCGTACTCGCGCGCGGGCAGGTCCGGGTTCTCGTGCGACGCGCGCAGCGACACGACACCGTGGCCGTGCGGTGGCGGGCCGGAGGCGATCTTCGGGACGCCGTCGGGGCTTTCGGGCTCGCGGTGGGTCCAGAACGCGGCTTCGGCGCGGAACCCGTCGTCGTCCGCCTGCAGCGCTTCGGCCCGCCGGATCAGTGACGCGACCGGGGTGTACCGGCCCGACGCGTCGAGGTAGTCGATCTGCCCGCCTTCGTGCAGGGCCGCCGACTTGAGCGCCGCCCGCACGACCGGCGGCACCGCCTTGTCCAGCAGCGGGCGGCGGTTCGTGTGCCGCCGGAAGACGGCCTCGGCGAGCTTGCGTTCCGCCGCGGCGGCCTTTTCGTTGCCGTCGAGCCGGATCACCGCGACGAGGTCGGGTTCGGCCGGGTCGGGCAGGAGCCGCACGACCGCGGCGAGCCCGTTGGCCCGCAGGCTGACCTGCAGGTTGAAGGCGGCGGCACCACAGGCGAGCCGCGCCTCGCGCCCGTGCGGGTCGGCGACGGCCAGCACGCGCTCGCGGTCCAGCCACACCTCGATCACGTCGTGCTCGACGACGAACCGCCAGGGCTGCGTGTTGTGCGGCGACGGCGCGCGCACGGCCGAGGCGAGGGCCTGGTCGAACACACTGGGCAGTGGTCGGTTCATCGTCGGGCTCCGGTGTCTGGGGAACGAACCCGTCCAGCATCACCGGCGGCCGCCAAGCGCCGCGACGGCCGCGCGTCACGAACGGTGAGGACCAAAGACCTTCCGCGGCACGTGCGCATCGCGAGATCGACGTAGAGCAGTGGTGCCGACGGCACCCGGTCCGGGTTGGTCATCGGCGCGACCGGGATCCTGGAGGTGGGAACAGCTCGCCGAGCGGGAGTCGGGGTGAAGGGGCGGCAGGGACGGCCGGGTAGCCGAACCGGAAAATCGCCTGCGGGACGCCGGGCAGGGCCAGCTCGGAGACCAGCCGTGCCCGGAAGCCGGTCAGGTGCAGCGGCTGGGTGAGCACGGACCCGACCAGCGCCTTGGCCGCCGCGGTGAGCCAGACGCGCTGGAGCGCCGCGCCGGCGGCGAGGTGGTCGGTGCGGGTGTCGCCGTCGGTGCAGAAGATCAGCAGGTTCTCCGCGGCGAGCCGGTCGGCGAGGACAGCGTCGTCCGGGACCGGCGTGACCGTGCGGACGAGCCCCGCGACCGGCAGGGCTTCGGGGCTGAGCGCGCCCTCGGCGATGCCGTCACCGTGCGCGTCCCACCCGTGGGCGTGGGCCGTCCACCCTTCGAGCTCGCGCTGGTAGCCGCGGTCGTCCCGGAGGACGCGCGTGGCGAAGCCGAGGAGCTCGGCCAGCTTGTCCAGCCGGCCGGGCACGACGACGTGCACGCCCGTCGTGTCGCCGGCGGCGACCAGGGCCCGGTGCACGGCCGTGGGCACGCGGTTGTGGAAGAACCGGTGCCGGTGGCTGCGGCGGCGGCCGATCGCCTGGTACAGCAGGTAGTCGCGGCTGGAGGTGGCGCGCGGGCGGCCGAGCGTCACGGCGGCCACGACGTCGCCGTCGGCTCGTGGCTCGACGTGGCAGTCGCGGCCGAGGGCGTGGACCGCGAGTTCGAGGTTGGTCAGCGCGGCCCCGCAGGAAAGCAGCCGGTCCCGGCCGGACGGGTCGTGCCGTCGCAGCCGGACCTCCCGGCGCTCCAGCAGATCCACCTCGGTGCCGCGGACGAGCAGCTGCCACGGCTGGCTGTTGTGCACCGAAGGCGCGCGGCTCACAGCGCGCGCGAGGACGCCGAGCTGCTCGGTGGTCAGGGCGGCGATCATCGCGGTCACTCCTCGTGGCGGAGCCGGGTGCTCCGCCCATGGTCGCGGTGGCCGCGGGACGGCACCGGAGCACAAAGTCCCCCGGTCCGGCGGAATTCGTCCCCTACCCGGCCGCAGCCGGCCGGCCGCACGATCGGGGCAGCACCGGAGGAAAGAAGGAGATCATGAGCACTGGTCGCGTCATCATCGTCGGCACGGACGGTTCACCCCGCGGCGACGCGGCACTGCGGTGGACCCTCGAAATCGGCGCCCACGCGGGCGACACGGTCCGGGCGATCCTCGTCCGGCCGCGGGACACGCTGCTGCCCGGCACGTCGTTCGCCATCCAGCCGCACGGCCGGGTCCCCGAGGCGGACTACTCGCTCGACGCGCGCGTGCGCGAACTGGCGACCGAGACGCCGGCCTCGGTCGAGACCCGGACGGTCCACGGCGACCCGGCCACGGAGCTGGTGACGGCCTCGGCGGACGCGGACCTGCTGGTACTGGGCGCCCACCGCGGCGGGGCACTGGCGGACCTGGTGCTGGGCAGCGTGGGGCGCGAGTGCGTGCGGTACTCGCGGTGCCCGGTCGTGGTCATCACCCCGGAGGCGGCGCACCGGCTCACGCCCGCCGACGCCTAGATACATCAATCCATATTGATGTATTCTCCGGGCGTGCCGACAGCCGATGCGCCCGGAACGCCGCCGCCCTTCGTGCGGCTGCTGAGCGACCCGCTTCGCTGGCGGCTCGCCCGTGAGCTGGCCGCGGGCGACCGCCGGGTCCGTGAACTGGTGTCCGCGCTCGGCCAGCCGCAGAACCTCGTCTCCTACCACCTGCGACAGCTGCGGGACGCGGGGCTGGTGACGTCCCGGCGCAGCAGCTTCGACGGGCGCGACAGCTACTACCACCTGGACCTGGCCCGCTGCAGCCGATCGTGGTCGGCGGCCGGTGCGTCGCTGCACCCCGGCCTGGCGGCCGGCACCGGCGCGCGGGTGGGCGCGGCGCGCGTGCTGTTCGTCTGCACCGGCAACAGCGGCCGCTCCCCGTTGGCCGAGGCGTTGCTGCGTCACCGGACCGGCCCGGGTGTCGAGGTGACGAGCGCCGGCAGTCACCCGAAGCCGGTGCACCCCGACGCGGTACGCGCCGCGGCCGAGTACGGCATCACGTTGACGCACGAGCCCACGCACCTGGACTCGCTGCGGCGGCGCCGGTTCGACCTGGTGATCAGCTTGTGCGACCGCGTCCGTGAGGTCTGCCCGGAGTTTCCCGGCCGTCCCGAGGCCGTCCACTGGAGCATCCCCGACCCCGCAGGCGAGGCGGACACGCTGTCCGCGTTCCGCCGGACGGCCGCCGAGCTCGACGGCCGGATCCGGTTCCTGATCCCCGTGCTTTCGGCTCCGGCGAAGGAAGAGGAGGACCGGCCATGACCGATGACCCGGCCGCCCTGGTCAGCGTGCGGTACCTGGTCGACGACGTCGAAGCGTCGCTCGGCTTCTACACCACCCACCTCGGGTTCACCGTGCGCTTCAGCGCGGCTCCCGCCTTCGCCGACGTCGTCCGCGGGCACCTCCGCCTGCTGCTCAGCGGTCCGGCCAGTTCCGCGGGCCGCGCCATGCCCGACGGAACCCGGCCCGGCCCCGGCGGGTGGAACCGCATCCACCTGATCGTCGACGACGTCCACGCCGAGGTGGCCCGCCTGCGTGCGGCCGGCGTGTCCTTCCGCAGCGACGTGGTCACCGGTCCGGGCGGGCAGCAGATCGTGCTCGACGATCCGAGCGGCAACCCGGTCGAGCTGTTTCAGCCCGCGTGAGACGAGGGGCTGTCCTTCTGGCGGGTGGCCCACCGGAAGACCTCGTCGGCACCCCAGACCAGCACCGGCATCGGGAGCAGCATCGCCACCACCCAGGCCGGCAACGCCGCCGTCCCGAACAGCGTCTGCAACGGCGGCAGGTAGATCAGCGCCGCCGCGAACACCAGCTCGAACACGATTCCGCCCAGCAGCAACCGGTTCGTCGTCAGGCCCACCGAACGCAGCGACACGCGCTCGGTGCGGGCCGCGAACGCCGTGCCCACCTGACAGGCCACGATTGCCGCGAAGCTCGTCGTCGTCGCCTGGAGGTAGGCCGCGTGGAGAGCGCCCGAAGAGACGTCGGCGCCCGGGTGCCAGCCCGCCGCGTACAGCACCGCGAAGAACGCTCCCAGCACCAGCACTCCCGACAACAGCCCCATGATTCCCCAGGCGCGCAGGAGCATCCGGCCCGTGACCACGCCTTCGGAACGGCGGCGCGGACGGCGGGACATCAACCCGGGCTCGGCCGGCTCGCGCCCCAAAGCCAGGGCAGGCAACGTCTCGGTCCCGAGATCGATCGCGAGGATCTGCAGCACCGTCAACGGCAGCGGGATCATCCCGCCCGACACCGCGAACAGCAGGAACGGCAGCACCTCCGGCACCGCGTGCGCGAAGATGTACAACACGAACTTCCGCACGTTGTCGAAGACCCGGCGCCCTTCCCGGACCCCGGCGACGATCGTGGCGAAGTTGTCGTCCGTCAGGACCACCGTCGCCGCTTCCTTGGCCACGTCCGTGCCGCCGACGCCCATCGCCACGCCGATGTCCGCGCGGCGCAGCGCCGGGGCGTCGTTGACGCCGTCGCCGGTCATCGCCACCACTTCGCCGCAGTCGCGCAACGCGTCCGCGATGCGCAGCTTGTCTTCCGGGGCCGCGCGCGAGAACACGATTTCGCCGTTGGCCGTCAGTGCCTCGTCGAGCGCGGGTTCCGGCAGGTCGGCCAGTTCCTCGCCGCTGATCACGCGGTCCGCGCCGATTCCGACGCGGCGGGCGATCTCCGCCGCCGTGCGGCCGTTGTCCCCGGTCACCACGTGCACCCGGATGCCCGCCGAACGGCAGTCCGCGACCGCCGCGGCGACCTCGGGCCGGGGCGGGTCGACCAGGCCCACCAGACCGAGCAGGGTCAGATCCCGCTCGGCTTCCTCGCGGCCGGCCGGCAGCCCGGCCACCCGGCGCGAGGCGACCGCGAGCACTCGCAGAGCCCGGCCCGCCATCTCGTCGACGAGCGCCAGGAGGCGCGCCCGTTCCTCGGCCGGCATCGCGCAGCGGGGCAGGACCTGCTCCGGCGCCCCCTTGGTCGAAATCCGCAGGGAACCGTCGACGAGATCCACAGTGGACATTCTTTTGAGGCGCGGGTCGAACGGGTACAACGCTCTCCGAGCCGCGTCCCGGGTGGACGGATCGGCGCCGTGCGAACTCGCGTACCGCAGCAACGCGAGTTCGGTGGGATCACCGCTCGACCCGGTCACGTCAGCGGTGCTGCACCGGGCCAGCGCCTCGGCGAGCGACTCCCCCAACGGGTGCACCTCTTCGACGCTCATCTCGTTGCGCGTCAGCGTCCCGGTCTTGTCGGTGCAGATCACCGTGGTCGATCCCAGCGTCTCCACCGCGGACAGCCGCTTCACCAGCGCCCCCGCCTTCGCCATCGACCGGACCCCCGCGGCCAGGGCCAGGGTGATCGTCGGCAGCAGGCCTTCGGGGACGTTCGCCACCAGCAGCCCGATCGCGAACACGAACGCCGCCGACCAGGACAGCCCGGCCAGCCAGCCCAGCGGCAGGAAGCCGATCCCGACGACGACCGCGACCAGCGCGATCAGCCACGCCACCCGCCGCACCTGGCGTTCCAGCGGGCTTTCTTCCCGCCCGACGCGCGAGGAGAGCGACGCGATCCGGCCGATCTCGGTGTGCCGCCCGGTGGCGTGGACGACCGCGTGCGCGGCCCCGGCGACGCACACCGTGCCGCTGAAGACGAGGACCGGCGAGTCGAGCGGGCGCGCCGCGTCGTCGGGGGTGTCGGCCATCCGGGTCACCGGCACCGACTCCCCCGTCAGCATCGACGCGTCGACGTCCACCGTGCCGTCGATCAGCCGCGCGTCGGCGGGGATCCGGTTGCCCTCCTCGAGGACGAGGACGTCACCGGGGACCAGTTCGACCGCCGGGACGTGCCACACCTGGCCGTCGCGCAGCACGGGCGCCCGGTCGGGCAGGTACTTCCCCAGCGCCTCGACCGCCTTTTCCGCCTGCTGTTCCTGGACGAACGCCAGCAGGCCGTTGAGCAGGATGACGCCGGCGATCGCGATCGCCAGGTTCGTCGTCCCGGCGACCCAGGCCAGCCCGCCCGCGACCCACAGCAGCAGCGCGAGGGGATGGATCAGCTGCCGCAGCAGGGCCAGGGGCCAGCGGTGGCCGCCGTGCGCCAGCAGCGCGTTCGGGCCGCTCACCTGCAGCCGGCGGGTGGCTTCCCGGGCGGTCAGGCCGGTCGGGGTGGTCCGCAGGTCCCGCAGCAGCCGGGCGACCGGCTCCCGCGCGTCGACCGGCGGCGCCTCGGCCGGGTTGCTCTTCAGGTGCGTGGTCATCGTGCCTTCCTTCGCTTCGGGGTGGCGAGGCCGATCAGCAGCAGTCCCTGCGGGACGCCGGGCAGGATGTCGGTCTGGCGGACCCGCTCGGCGGGGGTCAGCCGGGGTAACGGGACGCTCCTTGACGCGAACCCGCGGACCACCGCAGCCAGCCGGGTGCCGTGCAGCGCGGCCCCGGCGAGGACGTGGTGCCGGCGGTCGTCGCCGGGGGTGGTGACGAGCAGGGCCGACTGGCCGGTGACGTCGGCGCCGAGCTGCGCCAGGGCCGGCACCCAGCCGGGCCGCACGATCCGGACGTCGGTCTCCGGCCAGAAGTCCTCGCCCACCAGCGCACCCAGGACCGCGAGACTGACCGGCCGCAGCTCCGGTTCCGCCAGCTTGCGCAGGGCCACGTACCGCGCCCACTCGGCGCTCGACGGCGGCCGCGCCCCACCGGCCCGGACGACCGCCGCGACGTCGGGCCGGTCGGCGTCGTACGGGAACACCACGACCGGATCACGGCCCAGGACCCGCAGCACCGTCCAGACGGTCGACAACGCCGCACCGCACTCGAACAGGGCCGCGGTGCCCGCCCGGTCGCGCCGGGCGGGCGGTTCGGTCAGGACGACCTCGTCCGGCCGCACCTCGGCGACGCACCGGTTCGGGCCCAGCCGCACCAGCGCGTCGCCGAGCACGGCGCGGGACGAGGTGTCCCAGCGGAACCCGCTCATCTGCCCGGGCGCACCGGGAGATGCCTGGTGGCGGCCCGGCAGGTGGCCAGCAGGCCGTCGACGTCGATCACGGTGACGCGGTTGTCGAGGCCCGGCGGGATCTCCGCGCGGACGTCGGGGTCCGGGGAGACCAGGGCGACCGGCACGTGGTCGCGGACGGCGCACACGACGCCGAACTCGCGCGCGGTCAGCTCGGGTTCCCGGCCGCGGACGTCGACGACGAGGTCGGGCTGGGCGAACGGCTCGTCGAGCGGGCAGCGGCCGCCCGGGGCGAGGGCGCGGCAGAGCCCGGTGCGGTCGTGGCAGCGGCTGACCAGGCAGCCGGCGTCGCGCAGGGGCTGGACGAGGAAGTCGGCGTCGCCGAAGGACGCTTCGGTCAGCAGGACGTGCACGGGGTCACCTCACGGATACTCGGGCGAGCGCCTCTTCGGCGCCGCGGGCCAGCTCCAGGTCCTCCCGGGGCCGCACGATCAGGGCGGGCACCGGGGATTCCGGCCGGGTGACGACCCGGTCGACGTCGGTGTGCGGGACGGCTCCGGCCCGCAGGCCGAGCACGCCCAGCCCGTCGACGACGGACGTGATCAGCTCGGGCTGGTGCTCGGCGACGCCACCGGTGAACACCACCGCGTCCAGCCGGGACAGGCTCGCCGCCGCCGCGCCGATCTCCCGGCGGAGCCGGTGCCGGTAGACGTCGAGCGCCACCGACGCGTCGCGGTCGCCGCGAGCGACCGCGGCGAGCACGCGCCGCAGATCGCCGTCGGTGCCGGTCATCCCGGCCAGCCCGGAGCGGTGGTACAACGCGTCGGCCATCTCCGCCGCGCTCATCGGCGCCGTCTGCATCACGTGCAGCAGCAGGCCGGGGTCGACCGAGCCGGACCGGGTGGCCATCATGGCGCCTTCGAGCGGCGTGAAACCCATGCTGGTGTCGACGCCGTGGCCGTCGCGGATCGCGGTCACCGACACGCCGGCGCCGACGTGCGCGCACACGAGCTGCAGCTCCTCCGGCGCTCGGCCCAGCAGCTCGCCGGTGCGGTGCAACGAGTACTGGCAGGACAGGCCGTGGAAACCGTAGCGGCGCAAGCGGTTCTGCACGGTCCACGCCCGGGGCAGCGGGTACCGCGCGGCCGCTTCCGGCATCCGGGCGTGGAAGGCGGTGTCGAAGCAGGCCACCACCGGCACGTCCGGCAGCAGCCGCCGGACCTCGCGGGTCACCGAAACCGACAGCGGCTGGTGGTTCGGCGCCAGGGAGGTGAGCCGGTCGAGGTTGGCGAGCAGGGCGTCGTCGACGCGTGCGGGAGCTTTCTGCGAGCCGCCGTGGACGAACCGGACGGCGACGGCGTCCACCTCGGACCAGCGGCGGATCGCCTGGCCGACCACGGCCGGATCGGTCTGGTTCCAGGCGGCCCAGCCGATGGCGGTGCCGTCGGCGACCAGCGACACCTTCACGCTCGACGAGCCGGGGTTCAAGGTCAGCACACGCACGGGTCGCTCCTTCAGTCTCGCAGGTGGCGCAGGAACGGGTCTTCGGCCGCGACGGGCGCCACACGGGCGCGGACGTCCAGCGCCACGCAGCCGTTCGCGCGCACACGCACCGGGTTGAGGTCCAGTTCGGTCAGCTCCGGCACGAGCTCGGCCAGGCGGCTGACCTTCAGCAGCAGCTCGCGCACCGCCGCCCGGTCCAGCCCGGACGCCCACAGCGGCTTCGACGAGCGCAGCCCGTCCAGGAGCAGGTCCGCGTCGGCGCCGGTGAGCGGCGCGAGCCGGGCGGCGTGGTCGGCGATCAGGTCGGTGTCGACGCCGCCCAGTCCGAACACGACCAGCGGCCCGAACACCGGGTCCGAGCGCACGCCGACCAGCAGCTCGCGGCCGGGTTCGGCCATCGGCTGGACCGTCACGCCACGCAAGGCGGACCCGAAGCGCGCCCGCAGGGTCCGGAACGCCTCCAGGATTCGGTCGGCTCCGCGCACGTTGAGCAGGACGCCGCCACCGGCGGTCTTGTGCAGCAGGCCCTCGGCGTCGGCTTTCAGCACGACCGGCGAGCCGAGGTCGGCGGCCGCGGCGTCCATCGAGTCGCCGGCTTCGACGTAGTGGGTCTCCACCATCGGGATGTCGGCCAGGCGCAGCAGCTCGACGGCGTCGGCGGGTGGGAGCCAGCCTTCGCGTTCGCCCGCGAACACCCGCAGGGCGTCCGGATCCGCCAGCGGCTCCAGGTGTTCGCCGGCTTCGGGCCGGTTCAGCCACTGCTCGTACCGGACGAGCCGGGCCAGGACCGCGGCGGCCGCGGCCGGGTCGTCGTAGCAGGCGGTGACGCCGCGGCCGGGCACCAGCGGCGCCACCCGGGCGCGCTGGCCGGGCCGGACCGCGAAGACGGTCTTGTACTCGGGTGGGAGCACCGCGGCCAGCGACGTACCGGGGTCGCCGACCGCGGTGGGCACGGTCGCGGCGATGACCGCGTCGACGCCGTCGTCGTCGAGGACCGCGCGCAGGGCGTCGGCGAACACCTCGGGCGCGACGGCCGCGGTCGTGTCGACCGGATTGCGCAGCGCCGCTTCGGCGGGCAGCAACTTGGCGAGACTGTCCCGCGTGTTCTGGGACAGCTCGGCCATGACGAGGCCTTCGCGCTCGCAGGCGTCGGCGGCCAGAACTCCGGCGCCACCGGCGTTGCTCACCACGGCCACCCGCGGGCCGCCGGGCAGCAGCTGCCAGGACAGCCCGGCGATGACGTCCACCAGCTCGGCGACGGTGTCGACGGCGATCACGCCGGCCTGCTCGAACAGCGCGTCCCGGGTGACGGCGGGGGTGGCGGCCGCGGCGGTGTGCGAGGCGGCGGCGCGCTGGGCGGTGTCGCCGCTGCCGGAGCGGACGGCGAGCACCGGGCGGGTGCGGGCGAGCCGGCGGGCCAGCCGGCCGAACTTGCGGGGATTGCCGAAGGACTCGAGGTAGAGCACGGCCAGTTCGGTGCGCCGGTCGGTGGCCCACCACATCAGCAGGTCGTTGCCGCTGACGTCGTACTTGTCGCCGGTGGAGACCAGGGTGGACATCCCGAGGCCGAGGTCGCCGAGGGATTCGGCGAGCGCGATGCCGACGCCGCCGGACTGGGTGACGACGCCGATGTTGCCCGGCCGGACGGGCGTGGCGAGGAAGGTGAGGTCGTAGGGGCGGACCGGGTCGGTGGAGACGACGCCGAGGCAGTTCGGCCCGACCAGCCGCAGGCCGTACTCGCGCACGGCCGCGTGGACGCGCTCGCCCGCGCCGGTGCCGGTGAGCCCGGAGGAGATGATGACGACGGCCCGGACCCCGCGTTTCCCGCACGCTTCGACCGCGTCGGCGGCGGCCGGTGCGGGCAGGCAGATCACCGCGAGCTCGGGGGTGTGGGTCAGTGCCGCGACGGACGGGACGCTGGGCACGCCGAGGATCTCGTCCGCGTGCGGGTTCACCACCTCGACCGGGCCGGGGAAGCCGGCGGCGATCAGGTTGCCCAGCACGGCGTGCCCCACCGAACCCGGGCGGCGCCCGGCGCCGATCACGGCGATCGAGGACGGCCGGAACAGGTGTGCCAGGCTGGCCGCGTCGGCGATCGAGTCGCGCTCCAGCACCGCCTCGACGTACGCGGGATCGTCTTCGAGCACCATCACGACGTCGCGTTCGGGGCCGCCGACGCTGGCCTCGAAGCTCAGGCCGAGGTCCTTGAAGACGTGGATGACGTTGGCGTTCTCGGCCAGCACTTCGGCGAGGAACCGCTTCAGGCCGGTCTTCCGGGCGTGGGAGACGAGGTGTTCCATCAGCAGGGTCGCCACGCCCTGGGTGCGCACGGCCCCGTCGACCACGAGGGCGACTTCGGCGTCGGCGGCGTCGTTCAGCACCTCGTAGTTCGCGACGCCGACCAACGCGCCACGCCGGTAGCAGCCCACGGCGTAGTGGCCGGGCCCGGGCTCGGCGGCGATGTCCGCCGCCAGCTTGTCCAGGGTGTTCGGGCGGGCGCCGAAGAACCGGAAGTAGGTGTCCCGCTGGGTGAGCCGGGTGTGCAGAGCGAGCACGTCGGCCGTGTCGGCCGGATGCAACGGGCGCACGAGCACCACGTCGCCGTGCGCGAGCAGGGCCCGGGTCATCGTTTCTCCTCAGGGCATGAGGGTGGGCGCGGCCGACCGAGGGCCGCGCCCACCGCGGAGGGTCACCTAGTCCTTGGTGACCTGGATCTTGACGTGCTTGTCGCGCGGGTGCTCCGAAATCGGCATCGAAACCTCGAGGATGCCGTCGGTGTACGTCGCCTTGACCTTCGCCGGGTCGGCTCCGGCCGGCAGGCTGACTGTGCGGCTGAAGGTGCCGTAGTAGAACTCGCTGCGGCCGCCTTCGGCGGTCTCCTTCGCCTCACGCTCGGCGGAGATGGTCAGCAGCCCGTTGTGCGTGGTCACGGAGATGTGCTTCTCCGGGTCGAAGCCGGGCAGTTCGGCCCGCACGAGGTACTTGCCGTCCTCAGCGGACTCCTCGATCCGGACCGGGTTGTGCTCGGCGAACGGCCAGGGGTGTTCCAGCCACGCCGCGATGCTCGGCAACGCCAGGCGTGAGCCCGGCACCAGGGCAGTCATCCGTTCCTCCTTCCGTGCGACATCCGGTGTCGCAGGACAAGGAGACCTCGGGAAGGTGGCCGGGCGACGCGGCCGGATTGCCCGAACCGGGAGGACCTTCGTCACCGAAGCCGGGCGCGAGGACCCCGGGGCCGGCCTGGCCACCGCAGCGGCCCCGCCCGGGTCGCCGGCTACCCCGCGGCGGGCCGGGCGATGCCGGACCTGACCGAGGAACAGCCGGCGGCGATGGGGGAACTCGAGGTCGAGGCCGACCAGGGCGGTGCTTCCCGCCGCTCAGCCGACCGGGTGCGGAGCTCTCGGCCGCTCAGGCGAGCGGCGCCGACCACTCGACCTTGACCCCGCCCTCCGGCCCGTTCCCCACCGAGAACGTCCCGCCCGACGCCTCCGCCCGATCGCGCAGATTCCCCAGCCCGCTGGGCGAGATCCCCTCCGCCAGCCCCTTGCCGTCGTCGGTCACGGTGATGCGGATCGTCTCCTCCTTCACCGCGATCGACACCGAGACCGCCGAGGCGTCCGCGTGGCGGACCGCGTTGCTCACCGCTTCGCGCACCACCGCCTCGACGTGTTCGGCCAGCTGGGCCGGCACCGTGTCGATCGGGCCGGACATGCTGACCGTCGGCTGCAGCGGGGCGTCGTCGGTGAGCTCGGCGATCGCGTCGTGCAGGCGGTGGCGCAGGCGCACGCCCGTCTCGCCCGCCGCGCCGCCGTGCAGGTCGAAGATCGCCGTGCGGATCTCCTGGACGATCTCGTGCATCTGCTCGATGCTGTCGCCCAGGCGCTTCTGCAGCTCCGGGGACTTCGTCCGCCGCTGGGTGCTCTGCATCGACAAGCCCACCGCGAAGAGCCGCTGGATGACGTGGTCGTGCAGGTCGCGCGCGATCCGGTCGCGGTCGCCGAGCACGTCCAGTTCGCGCGCGGCCCGCTGCTGCGCGGCCAGCTGCAGCGCCAGCGCCGCCTGGTCGGCGAAGGACGCCACCACCGACAGCTGCGTCGCTTCGAACGAACCGGCGCCGGCCTCGCGGGCCGCGATCAGCACGCCGGTCGTCCGGTCGCCCGCCCGCAGCGGAACCACCATCGCGGGCCCGAAGCGGTGCTCGCGCAGGGCGAGCTCGGGCACGCTGCGCGGCGTCCGGTCCCGGTACACCGAGCCGGGCACGCTGTCCTCGATGTCGATGCGCGTCCCCGACAGCTCGGCCGCCCGCATCCCCGCGCACACGGTGACCGTCAGGTCGTCGACGGCGTCACCCCAGTCCTCGTCGACGTCCAGCCGCCCGGAGTTCGGCAGCGCGAGCATCGTGACGTCGGAGCCGGTCAGCTCCAGCGCGCGGCTCGCGATCAGGGTGAGCGCCTCGGCCGGGTCGGTGCCGCCCAGCAGCTCGGTCGTCACCTCGCTGGTCGCGGCCAGCCACTGCTGCCGCACCCGCGCCTGCTCGTAGAGGTGCGCGTTCTCGATCGCGATGCCGGCCGCCGCGGCCAGTGCCTGCACCACGACCTCGTCGTCGTCGGTGAACGGCTCGCCGTTCTTCTTCTCGGTCAGGTACAGCCGGCCGAACACCTCGTCGCGCACGCGCACCGGCACGCCGAGGAACGAGTGCATCGGCGGGTGGTGGGCGGGGAAGCCGACCGACGCCGGGTGGGCGGAGATGTCCTCCAGCCGCAGGGGTTTCGCCTCTTCGATGACCACGCCGAGCACGCCGTGGCCCTGCGGCAGGTCGCCGATGAGACGGCGGGTTTCGTCGTCGATGCCGATGTGGACGAATTCGGACAGCGACCCGTCGTCGGCGAGCACGCCGAGTGCGCCGTACTTCGCCTCCCCCAGCTCGATGGCGGCCTGCACGATCCGCGTCAGCGTCGTGTCCAGCTCGAGCCCGGAGGCGACGGCCAGCACCGCGTCGAGCAGGCCGTCCATCTTGTCGCGGGTGCCGATCAGCAGCTCGATCCGGTCCTGCAGGTCACGCAGCAGCTCACGCAGCCGAAGGCCGGACAGCGTGCCCGCCATCCGCCGTGGCTCCTGCCCGGCTTCGCTCACCAGGACCTCCGCATCATCGGTGACTTTGTCCCCTTTCCGCGGCGCCGCGGAAAGGGGACCGTCGACGGAAGCTTCCGGATCGACCGCGTACCGGTCCCCGGCACCGAGGGGAAACCATGACACTACCCATCACCTCGATCGGCCTGCTGGACCCCGATCAGGTGAAGTCCGTGATCGGCGCGGCGGTGCTCGCGCCGTCGACGCACAACACGCAGCCGTGGCGGTTCCGCTGCACGCCCGCGGGCCTCGAGCTGCATGCCGACCCGGACCGCGCGCTGCCGGTGGCCGACGCCGACCGGCGCGAGCTGCTGCTGTCCTGCGGCGCCGCCCTGTTCAACCTGCGCACCGCCATCCACGCCCTCGGCGCCCACCCGGCCACGACGCTGTTCCCCCGGCGCGACGACCCGACGCTGCTGGCCGTCGTCCGCCCGTTCGCCGCCCGGCGGCCCGATCCCCGCCTGGTCGAGCTGGCGGACGCGATCCCCCGCCGGCACACGAACCGCACGCCGTTCGAGGCCGGCGTGGTGCCCCCGGCCCTGGTCGCCGACCTCCGGCACGCCGCCGAGGTCGAGCAGGCCTGGCTGCCGCGGCTGGCCGCGAACCAGCTGGCGGGGCTGCGGGAGCTGGTGCACAAGGCCCACCACGCCCAGGTCGCCGAGCCGGCCTTCCTCGCGGAGTGGCGGTACTGGACCGCGCGCACCCCGGACACCCGCGACGGCGTCCCCGAGTTCGCGGCGGGCGCGATGCCGTCGGACAACGGCGGCTGGGTCCTGCGCGACTTCGGCACCCGGCGGCGCGACCGCACGGACCACTCCGAGCCCCTGGTGGTGGTGATCGGCTCGTTCGACGACACGAGGACCGACCGCCTCCGCGCCGGTCAGGCGATGCAGCGGGTCCTGCTGACGGCCACGGCGGCCGGGCTCGACGCGTCGTTCATCTCCCAGCCGGTGGAGGTCCCGCCGGTCCGCGCGGAGCTGCGCCACCTGCTCGGCGGCGGGCTGTGGCCGCAGATCGTGCTGCGCCTGGGCCGGGGCGCGCCGGTGCCGTGGACACCGCGGCGCTCCCTGGACGACGTCCTGCTGGCACCTTCGCGGCTGAGTGCCTGAGGGACTGAGTGCCTGAGGGCCTGAGCGCTAGCCGCCCTGGTTGCGCAGTTCGGTGGCCAGCACCGCGGCCTGCGTCCGCCGCTCCATCCCCAGCTTCGTCAGCAGCCGCGAGACGTAGTTCTTCACCGTCTTCTCGGCCAGGAACATCCGCTCCGAAATCTGCCGGTTGGTCAGGCCCTCGCCGATCAGCTCCAGCAGTTTCCGCTCCTGGTCCGACAAGTCGGCCAGGGGTCCCTTCTTGGCTTGGCTGTCGCGCAGCTTCGCCATCAGGGCGGCCGCCGCGTGCGCGTCGAGCAGGGACTTGCCCGCGCCGACGTGCTGCACCGCCGAGACCAGGTCCATGCCCTTGATGTCCTTGATCACGAACCCGCTCGCCCCGGCCATCACCGCGTCGAGCATCGCCTGCTCGTCGGTGTAGGACGTCAGCATCAGGCACTTCAGCTCGGGCAGCTTGGAGCGCAGCTCGCGGGCCAGCTCGATGCCGTTGCCGTCGGGCAGGCGGACGTCCAGCACGGCCACGTCCGGGTTCAGCGCCGGGATGCGGGCCAGTGCCTGCGACACGCTGCCGGCCTGGCCGACCACCGTGAGGTTTTCGTCCTCGTCCAGCAGGTCGGCGACGCCACGGCGGACGACCTCGTGGTCGTCGACGAGGAACACACGGAGCATGGAAAACCTCCCGGGAAACGGGTCGGACACGCTCAGCGTACGACCGCAAGGCCCTGCGCGGCAGGGACCCGTGGCCGTCCCGGAAGTGACCAAGGACCCTAAGGCCGGACGCCGCCGGCACCGGATGCTCACCGGGCAACCCGCGAACGAGCAGGAGATACCGGATGAGCGCCCTGGACCTCGCCCGATGGCAGTTCGGGATCACCACCGTCTACCACTTCCTCTTCGTCCCGCTGACCATCGGGCTGTCCTTCCTGGTCGCCGGGATGCAGACGGCCTGGGTGCGCACCGGGCACGACCGCTACCGCCGGATGACGAAGTTCTGGGGGAAGCTGTTCCTGATCAACTTCGCCATGGGCGTGGCGACCGGCATCGTGCAGGAGTTTCAGTTCGGGATGAACTGGTCGGACTACAGCACGTTCGTCGGCGACATCTTCGGCGCGCCGCTGGCCATCGAGGGCCTGCTGGCGTTCTTCCTCGAATCGACGTTCCTCGGCCTGTGGATCTTCGGCTGGGACAAGCTGCCGAAGAAGCTGCACCTGGCCACGATCTGGCTCGCCTCGATCGGCACCGTGCTCTCGGCGTACTTCATCCTCGCCGCCAACTCCTGGATGCAGCACCCGGTCGGCTACGCGGTCAACCCCGCCACCGGCCGCGCGGAGCTCAAGGACTTCGGGGCCGTGCTCACCAACTCGACCGCCGTCGGCGCGTTCGCGCACACCATCACCGCCTGCTTCCTCACCGCCGGCATGTTCGTCGTCGGGATCAGCGCCTGGCAGCTGCGCAAAGGCACCGCCGCGGACGTCTACCGGCCGTCCATGAAGCTCGCCCTGGTCACCGTGCTGCTCGCGAGCCTCGGCGTGATCGTCACCGGTGACCTGCAGGCCCGGCTGATGACCGAGCAGCAGCCGATGAAGATGGCCGCTGCCGAAGCGCTGTACGACACCGTCGCCCCGGCGTCGTTCTCGCTGTTCACCATCGGCTCGCTCGACGGCTCGCAGGAGAAGTTCAGCATCCGCGTCCCCGGCGTGCTGTCCTTCATGGCCACCGGGAAGTTCGACGGCCGCGTCGAGGGCATCAACGACCTCCAGGCCGCCGAACGGCAGCAGTACGGGCCCGGCGAGTACCGGCCGGACATCCCGGTCGCCTACTGGACGTTCCGCCTGATGATCGGCTTCGGCTTCCTGTGCCTGCTGATCTCGCTGGTGGGGCTCTGGCTGTTCCGCCGCGGCCGCACCCCGCGCGCCCGCTGGTTCTTCCCCGTCGCCACCCTCGGGCTCGCCCTGCCCTTCCTGGCCAACAGCGTCGGCTGGATCTTCACCGAGATGGGCCGCCAGCCGTGGTCGGTGTTCGGCGTGCTCAAGACGGCCGATTCGGTGTCGCCCACCGTGCCCGCGGGCAGCGTGCTGACGTCGCTGATCGTGTTCACCCTGCTCTACGGCGTGCTCGCGGTCGTCGACGGCGTGCTGATGGTCCGCTACGCCAAGGCCGGTCCCCCGCCACCGGAAGCACCCGCACCCGAGTCCGACGAGCCGCGCCCCGCGGCCTTCGCCTACTGACGAAAGCACCGCCATGGCCCTCACCGACATCTGGTTCCTGCTCATCGCGGTCCTCTGGACCGGCTACTTCGTCCTCGAAGGCTTCGACTTCGGCGTCGGCACGCTGCTGCGCGTCCTCGGCCGCGACGACACCGACCGCCGCGTGCTGATCAACACGATCGGCCCGGTCTGGGACGGCAACGAGGTCTGGCTGCTCGTCGCCGGCGGCGCCACCTTCGCCGCCTTCCCGCTCTGGTACTCGAGCCTGTTCTCCGGGTTCTACCTGGCGCTGCTGCTCGTGCTGGTGGCGCTGATCCTGCGCGGGGTCGCGTTCGAGTTCCGCGGCAAGCTCGACAGCCCGCGCTGGCGGACCACCTGGGACTGGGTCATCGTCTTCGGCTCCGCCGCGCCGGCGCTGCTGTGGGGTGTCGCCTTCGGCAACATCGTCCACGGCGTCCCGCTCGACGCCCAGCACCACTTCACCGGCACGTTCTTCACCCTGCTGAACCCGTACGCGCTGCTCGGCGGGCTGGCCACGCTCAGCCTCTTCACCTTCCACGGCGCGGTGTTCCTCACCCTGAAGACGACCGACGCGCTCCGGGACCGGGCCCGGACCCTGGCCCGCGCGCTCGGCGGCGCGGCGATCGTGTTCGGCGGCGTCTTCCTCGCCTACACCGCCGTCGAGCACGGCGGCTGGGCGTGGCCGACGTCGGTCATCGCCGCGCTGCTGCTCGTGGCGGCGGTGCTGTTCGCCGCGGGCGAGCGGGACGGGTTCGCCTTCGCGAGCACCGCCGGCGCGATCATCGCGGTGACCTTCACGCTGTTCTGGTCGCTCTACCCGGCCGTCCTGCCCTCGACGACCGATCCGGCCTTCGGCCTGACCACGACGAACGCCTCCTCGACGCCGTACACGCTGCAGATCATGACCTGGGTGGCGGTCGCCTTCACCCCGATCGTGCTGGCCTACCAGGCCTGGACGTACTGGGTGTTCCGCAAGCGGATCAGCCGGGCGTCGATCCCGGCCGGCGGCGGCCTGCCCGTGGCCCGCCGGTGAAGCCGCTCGACCCACGCCTGCTGCGGCACGCGAGCGCGGCCCGCCCGTTCGTCCTCGCCTGCGCCGCACTCGGCGTGCTCACCGCGATGCTGGTGCTCGCCCAGGCGGAGCTGCTCGCGAAGACGATCACCTGGGCCTTCCTCGGCCGCTTCGGCGCCCGGAGCCTGGCGCTGCCGCTCGGCCTGCTGACCGCGGTCGTCCTGGCCAGGGCCGGGCTCGCGTGGCTGTCCGAGACGACCGCGCACCGCGCCGCCGCCCGGGCCCTCTCGCAGCTGCGGGAGGCGGTGATCGCGGCCGCGCTGCGGATCGGGCCCCGGCGGGCGGACCGCTCGCCGGCCGAGGTCGCCGCCCTGGCCACCCACGGCGTCGACCGGCTGGAAGGCTACTTCTCGCGCTACCTGCCGCAGCTGCTGATCGCGGCGGTCGTGCCGCTGGTCGTCGGCGTGCGGATCCTCGCCGCCGACTGGGCCGCTGCGGTGATCGTCGGCCTGACGGTGCCGCTCATCCCGGTCTTCATGATCCTCATCGGGCTCTACACCCAGCGCGACGTCCGACGGCAGTGGAAGACGCTCTCCGTGCTGGGCAACCACTTCCTCGACCTCGTCGCCGGACTGGCCGAGCTGACCGCGTTCGGGCGAGCGCGGGCCCAGATCCGGTCGCTGCGGGAGATCACCGGACAGTACCGGGCGCACACCATGCGGACGCTGCGCATCGCGTTCCTGTCCGCGCTGGCCCTGGAGCTGCTGGCGACGCTGTCGGTCGCGGTCGTCGCCGTGTCGATCGGCCTGCGGCTGCTGGCCGGCGAACTCGACCTGCGGACGGCACTCGTGGTGCTGATCCTCGCACCGGAGGTCTACCTGCCGCTGCGGGCGGTCGGCGCGCGGTTCCACGACAGCGCCGAAGGGCTCGCCGCGGCCGAGGAGATCATCGCCCTCGCGGGCACACCCACCGGCGACACCGGCACCCGCGCGGTGCCCGACCTGGCCCGCGTGGCGCTGCGGTGCGAGAACGTCACGGTCGAGGGCCGCTCCGGACCCGTCCTCGACGGCTTCAGCCTGCGTCTGCCACCCGGCGAGGCCGTCGGCGTCACCGGCCCGAGCGGGGCGGGCAAGTCGACCCTGCTCGACCTCCTCCTGGGCTGGCGACGGCCCGACAGCGGCCGGATCCTGGTGGGGGACGTCGACCTGGCCGGGATCGGACGGGCCACCTGGCACCGGCACCTGGCCTGGGTGCCGCAGCAGCCGCACCTGGTCGCCGGGACGGTGGCGGAGAACATCCGCCTGGGCGCCCCCGACGCGACCGACGAGGACGTGCTCGCCGCCGCCGACACCGCGGCGCTCGACGTCTCGCTGTCCACTGTGGTCGGTGAGCTGGGCGCCGGGCTGTCGACCGGGCAACGCCGCCGCGTCGCGCTCGCCCGGGCGGTGCTGCTCGACCGGCCGCTGATCCTGCTGGACGAACCGACCGAGGGCGTCGACGCGGAGACCGAGGCGGCCATCCTGGAGCGGCTGCCGAAGGTCCTGGCCGGGCGGACCGCGGTGATCGTCAGCCACCACCCGGCGGTGCTGGCCCGCTGCGACCGCGTCCTCTCCCTGGGCGAGCCGGTTCTCGTTCCCGCCGCACCGGACGCCGTTTCGCCGCGGCCGCTCTCCCGGCCGGCCGCCGCGCCGATCCTCCCCACGTCCACTGTGGACGTACCACGGTGGCGCCCGCTGCGCGAGGCGATCCGGCCCCACCGGCTCCGGCTCGCCCTGGCCTGCCTGGCCGCGACGGCCGCGCTGGGCTCCGGAGTCGCCCTCACGGCGACGTCGTCGTGGCTGATCGCGAGCGCGGCGCTGCACCCGCCGGTGCTGAGCCTGCTGGTGGCGATCGTCGCGGTCCGGACGTTCGGGCTGGCCAAGGGCATCTTCCGGTACGCCGAACGGCTGCTGTCCCACGACGTCGCCCTGCGTGCGCTGGCCGAGCTAAGGGTGCGGGTGTGGGCCCAGCTGGTCCGGATCGGCCCGGCCGGCACCGCGCGGCTGCGCCGGGGCGACCTGCTGCACCGGCTGGTGTCCGATGTGGACAGCCAGCAGGACGTCCTGGTCCGCGGCCTGGTCCCGGGCGTGTCGACGTTCGTGGTCCTGTCGGCCACCGCGGTCACGCTCGGGCTCGTCCTGCCCGGAGCCGGTCTCGCCGCGGCTGCCGGCCTGGGCGTCGCCGGTGTGCTGGCGCCGGTTGTCGCGGCCCTGGCGGCTCGCCGGGCGCAGCGCGAAACGGCCGGCCTGCGCGCGGACCTGACCGCGGGCACGGTGGAACTGCTGCAGGCGTCGGCCGACCTGATCACCCACGACGCGGCGACCCGGCGGCAGGCACGGCTGCGCGAGCTCGACGGTGTCCTGACCGCGCTGCAGCGCCGGTCGGCGGGGTGGCGCGGCCTGGGGAGCGGGATCGCCGCGCTGGGCGTCGGGCTGACGTCGGTGGCGGGCCTGGTGCTGGGCATCCTGGCGGCGGTCCCCGGGCCCGCGCTGGCGGTGCTGGCCCTGACCCCGCTGGCGACGGCGGAGCTGGTGGCGGGGTGGCCGGAGGCGGCCCAGCGGCTGCTCGGGGCGTCCGGCTCCGCGCGCCGGCTCGCCGAACTGGACGCCCTGCCCGGGCCGTCGCCGGCCGCCGCTCCGGCCCCGGCGGCTTCGAACCTGGCGGCCGAGCACCTGGCGGTCCGCTGGCCGGGCGCCCCGGCCGACGCGGTCCGGGACGTGCACCTGCGCCTCGGCCCCGGCCGCCGGCTGGCGCTGACCGGGCGTTCGGGCGCGGGAAAGAGCACGGTGATCGCCGCGCTGATGCGTTACCTCGACCCGTCGGCGGGCCGGGTCCTGCTGGACGACCGGAGCACGCTGACCTACGACGGCGACTCGGTCCGGCAGCGCATCGCCTGGTGCGGCCCGGACACGCACCTGTTCGACAGCACGCTGCGCGAGAACCTCCGCCTGGCCCGGCCTTCGGCCACCGACGCCTCGCTGTCGAAGGCACTGGACCTGGCGCAGCTGGGGCCGTGGTTCTCGCAGCTGCCGGAGGGTTTCGACACGGCGTTGGGAGCGCACGGAACCCCAGTTTCCGGCGGCGAGCGCCAGCGCCTCGGCGTGGCCCGGGCGTTGCTGTCGGACCGGCCGATCCTGCTGCTGGACGAACCGACGGCCCATTTGGACGCCCCGACGGCCGCGGCACTGGCGGCGGACGTCCTGAAGGCGACCGCGAGCCGGTCGGCTTTGGTGGTGACGCACCGGCCGGCGGAGTTCGCCGAACTCCCGGCGGTCGAGGTATCCCACAGCTCGACCAGGGTGCGCTGACCGGCGCAGCTCACCGGGGTACCCACCAGACGAGTTCACTCGCCCGTGTCTCCGAAACACCGCCTCGCCGGACCACCGGTTCGGCGAACTCGGCCCACTGGGGCTCGGCGGGGCCGAGCGCGCCGCCGTCGTGGGCCAAGGTGAGGGTCAGCCTCTCCGCGCCCGAGTGCACCGACACCCGGACCGAACCGGCGCCGGTGTGGCGGGCGATCAAGGGCAGCCCGGCCCGCACCGCAGTGAGCAGCTCGTCGGCCAGCTCCGGCGGCGAGAGGCCGTCGAGCTTGCCGGAGAACTCCGTCGACGTGGTGAGCCCGGATTCCGCCAGTGCCTCCAGGACCCGGTCGTGGACACTGACCCGGCGGCGGAACAGCACGTCGTCGAGTTCGAACACCGTCTCGCGGATCTGGGCGATCACCGCGTCGAGGTCGGTGATCGCCGTGCGGATCCGGCGCGCCACCACCTCCGAACGGGCCGCCCCGGCCGTCGTCTGCAGCGACAGGCCGATGCCGTACAGCCGCTGCACCACCTCGCTGTGCAGCTCCGCGGCGATCCGGTCGCGCTCGTCGTACAGCTCGTTGCGCTGCTGTTCGGCCCGGGCGTCGGCCAGCTCGATCGCCAGCGCCGCCTGGCCGGCGAACCCGGCCGCCATCTCGAGGTCGTCGCCGGTGAAGGCCGCGCGGCCGGTCTTCCGGGCCGCGGTCAGCACCCCGTTCACCTCGCCGCCGCCGGTCAGCGGGACCACGAGCACCGCGTCGAGGTCGGTCCGCAGCGGTGGCGAGGCACCCGTCCGGACTGCCGGTCGGTCCACGACGCCATGAGCGGCTCGCCGCCGGTGAAGACCTGGCCCGCCATCGTGCCGGCGAGCTCGACGGCCTTCCCCACCAGCTCGCCACCGCCGCCGCCGACAGCGACCTCGATGCGGAGGCGCTCGCCGTCGGGCCGCAGCACGGTCACCAGATCCGCGTCCGCGAGGTCGAGGGTGTGCTCGGCGATCAGCTCCAGCGGCCGCCCTGACCGCGCCGCGAGCAGCTCGCGCATGATCGCGGCCGACGCCTTCAGCCACTCCTGCTGCTTGCGCGCGGTCTCGTAAAGCCGTGCGTTTGCCGAACACGACGCCCCGCACCCGGATCGGCACACCGAGGAAGGTGCGCATCGGCGGGTGTTCGGCCGGGAAGCCCGAGGATCGCGGGTCGTCGGCGATCCGGGCCAGCCGGATCGGGCGCGGGTCTTCCACCACGGCCCCGAGCAGGCCTTTGCCTTCGGGCAGCCGACCCACCCGCGCCACCGTCTCGTCGTCCATGCCGACGTGCACGAACTCGGAAAGCTGCCCGTCGGTCCCGATCACGCCGAGCGCGGCGTACCGGGCACCGAGCAGCTCACGGGCCGCTTCGACGATCCGGCGCAGCAGCGTCGGCAAGGCGAGGTCGCCGGTGACCTCCTGGCTCGCCCGCAGCAGGCCCTGCGTGCCCCGACCTCCCGGGCCCGCTCGACGAGCTGGCCCAGCACCTCGCTCGCCCGGCGTGGCCGTGCTCAAGTCTCCCGCGCCGCAGGGGGTTGGCCGTCAAGCCGGTGTGCGAGCCGGAGCGGTGGATTCCTCCACCGGACCGATCAGGAGATCTTGCAAACGGCGTACCAGGTGCGCCGGCCCAGCCGCTGGACGGCCAGCGCGAGGTGCTCGGCCCGGCGGTAGAGCTCCCGCAAGCGCATCTCGCGCCGCGGGTCCGGTTCGGTCTCCAGACCCGCGATCGCCCGGCGGTACGCGTGTTCGGCGACCTCCAAAGAGGACAGTGCCGCGTCGGCCTCCCCCGCGGCTTCGGTGCGCGGCAGGGCATCCACGGCCTTGTGCAGCATGTCGAACGCGGTGACGACGGTGAGGACCATCGCCGTCAGGTGGTCGTCCGGCGATGTACGGGACAGATCGGACTCGCGGACGAGCATGTACGCCGCCTCGGCGATCTCTCCGAGCCGCTCGGCCAGCTCGAACACGTCTTCGGCCTCGATCGGTGTGCTGAACGCTTCCCGCACGGCCACCAGCACCTGACGGCGCTCGGCCGACTGCACCAGCAACGGCGTGTGCAGCTCGCCGCCGGTCGGCAGGCCGCGGGCCCAGCCCGCCAGCGCGGTCAGCAGGTCGGCGACCGTGTCGGCCTGGTCGCGCAGCAACCCGAGCACGTCCGGGTTGTGCGGCAGGAACCACGTCCTGGGCAACCTCACGCCCACCACCTCCACAACGGGAGCGCGGCCGCGCCCAGCACGGCACACGCCGGCAGGGTGATCAGCCACGCGGAACAGATCTCGCCCACCACGGACCACCGCACGTGGCGGACCCGGCGGCTCGCGCCGGCGCCGACCACCGAGGCGGCGACGACGTGGGTCGTGCTGACCGGCGCCCCGGCCGCCGCCGCGGCGAGGATCACCGCGGCGGAGCTGCCCTGGCTCGCCAGGCCGTCGGCCGGGCGCAGCCGGTAGATGCCGCGGCCGACGGTCCGGACGACGCGCCAGCCCCCGGACGCGGTGCCGAGGGTCAGGGCCGCCGCCGCGGCGAGCTTGACCCACAGCGGAACGACGAACGCCCCGAGGTGGCCGGTCGAGACGAGCAGGAGCGTGATGACGCCCATGGACTTCTGGGCGTCGTTCGCGCCGTGGCTGAAGGCCAGCGCGCCGGCGGTGAGCCACTCCGCGCGCCGGAGCGCGGTGCCGACCCCGCGGCGCGCCCGGCGCAACGCCCGCCGCACCAGGAGGTCGGCAGCCGCGCCCAGGCCGGCGCCCAGAACCGGCGACAGGGCCAGCCCGGCCAGCACCCCGAGCACACCGGAAACGTGCAGGCCGTCGAGCCCGCCCCAGCGCACCCCGGCGAACCCGCTCGCCCCGACCAGGCCGCCGACCAGCGCGTGCGACGAGCTGGCCGGCAGTCCCCGCCACCAGGTGAGCAGGTTCCAGCCGATGCCCGCGGTGACGGCGGCGCCGACCGCGGGCAGCACGTCCGCGGCCGGCAGCCGGACCACCCCGCCCACGGTGTCGGCGACGGTCGTTCCCGCCAGCAGCGGCCCGGCGACGTGACAGCCGGCCGCGAGCAGCAGGGCCGCGCCCGGGGTGGCCGCGCGGGTCGCGACCAGCGCGGCCACCGAGTTCGCCGAGTCGTGGAAACCGTTCGTGAAGTCGAAGACCAGGGTGATCGCGATCGCCGCGGCCAGGACGGCCGCGGCGGTCACGCCTCAACCCGCCCAGGTCCAGTGCCGCACCTCGGGCAGGTCCTCCCCGTGGGTGCGGATCCACCGGCGGTGCCGCCCCTGCGCCTCCGTCATCCGCTGCCGCAGCACCCCCGCCGTCGCCGCCAGGCCCGGCACCCGGTCGAGCACGTCGATGACCAGCTGGAAGCGGTCCATGTGGTTGAGCACCAGCATGTCGAACGGCGTGGTCGTCGTGCCGTGCTCGGTGTAGCCCCGGACGTGCAGGTCGTGGTGACCGGTCCGGCGGTAGGCCAGGCGGTGGATCAGCCACGGATAACCGTGGTAGGCGAAGATCACCGGGCGGTCCGGGGTGAACAGCGCGTCGTACTCCCGGTCCGGAAGACCGTGCGGGTGCTCGGCCTCGGGCTGCAGGCGCATCAGGTCGACGACGTTCACCACCCGGACGGCCAGCGAAGGCAGTTCCTCCCGGAGGATCTTCGCGGCGGCCAGGACCTCCAGCGTCGGGGCGTCGCCCGCGCAGGCCAGCACCACGTCGGGTTCGCGGTCCACCCCCGTGCTCGCCCACTCCCAGATGCTCGCGCCGCGGGCGCAGTGCAGCGCCGCCTGCTCGGCGTCGAGCCAGTTCGGCGTGTCGTTCTTGCCCGCCACCACCACGTTCACGTAGTCGCGGGACCGCAGGCAGTGCGCCGCGACCTCCAGCAGCGTGTTCGTGTCCGGCGGGAAGTACACCCGCACGACCTCGGCGCTCTTGTTCGCCACGTGGTCGACGAACCCGGGGTCCTGGTGGGAGAACCCGTTGTGGTCCTGCCGCCAGACGTGCGAGGTCAGCAGGTAGTTCAGCGACGCCACCGGCCGCCGCCACGGGATCTCGCGGTGCACGCGCAGCCACTTGATGTGCTGGTTGACCATCGAGTCGACGATGTGCACGAACGCCTCGTAGCAGGAGAACAGCCCGTGCCGGCCCGAGAGCAGGTAGCCCTCCAGCCAGCCCTGGCACAGGTGCTCCGACAGCACCTCGAGCACGCGCCCGTCGCGTGCCAGGTGCTCGTCGACCGGCTCGATCGCCGCCTGCCACTCCTTGCCGGTGACGTCGTAGACCGCGTCGAGCCGGTTGGACGCCGTCTCGTCCGGGCCGAACAGGCGGAAGTTCGCCCGGTCGGCGTTCAGCGCGAAGACGTCCCGCAGGAACCGGCCCAGCACCCGGGTGGGCTCGGCCACCGTCGTCCCCGGTGCCGGCACCGGCGCCGCGTGGGCCGCGGTGTCCGGCAACGTCAGCGGCCGCAGCAGCACACCGCCGTTCGCGTGCGGGTTCGCGCCCATCCGCCGCTCCCCCGCCGGGATCATCGCCGTGACGTCGGCGACCGGGCGGCCGGACTCGTCGAACAGCTCCGCGGGCCGGTACGACCGCAGCCATTCTTCCAGCTGCTTCAGGTGGTCCGGGTTCGTCCGGACTCCGGCCAGCGGCACCTGGTGCGCGCGCCACGTGCCCTCGACCTGCTGTCCGTCCACAACGGACGGTCCGGTCCAGCCCTTGGGGCTGCGCAGCACGATCACCGGCCACACCCCGCGCCGCTCGGCGAGGGTGGCGATCGCGGAGTCGAGCGCGGCCGCCATCGCCTGGTGCATCGTTTCCGGGTCGCTGCCTTCGACGTAGATCGGGGCGTAGCCGTAGCCGCGCAGCAGGGCGTCCAGCTCGGCCGGCGGAATGCGCGAGAGCAGCGTCGGGTTGGCGATCTTGTAGCCGTTGAGGTGCAGGATCGGCAGCACCGCGCCGTCACGGGCCGGGTCGAGGAACTTGTTGGCGTGCCAGGACGTCGCCAGCGGCCCGGTTTCGGCTTCGCCGTCGCCGACCACGCAGGCGACGAGCAGGCCGGGGTTGTCGAACGCGGCACCGAAGGCGTGCGCGAGCGAGTAGCCCAGCTCACCACCCTCGTGGATCGAACCCGGCACCTGCGGTGCCACGTGGCTCGGCACCCCGCCCGGGAAGGAGAACTGCCGGAACAGCTCGGCCATCCCGGCGGCGTCCCGCGTCACCTCCGGCCACGCCTCGGTGTAACTGCCCTCCAGCCACGTGTTGGCCAGCAGCGCCGGGCCGCCGTGGCCCGGGCCGGTGACCAGAATCGCGTTCAGGTCGTGGGTCAGGATCGCGCGGTTCAGGTGCGCGTAGACGAAGTTCAAGCCGGGCGAGGTCCCCCAGTGCCCGAGCAGCCGCGGCTTGACGTGCTCGGGCCGCAGTTCCTCGCGCAGCAGCGGGTTGGCCATCAGGTAGATCTGGCCGGCGGAGAGGTAGTTCGCGGCCCGCCAGAGGGCGTCCACCTGGGCGAGTTCGGTGCCGCCCAGCACCGCGGGCCGGGCTTCGACGGCGGTCATGCCTTCCGCTCCGGGCGGACCACGAGCACCGGGCACTGAGCGTGCTGGACCAGCGCCTGGCTGGTCGAGCCCAGGAGCATGCCGGTGAAGCCGCCGCGGCCACGGCTGCCCACGACGACCAGTTGCGCTTCCGCGGAGACGTCGAGCAGCGCGTGCCGGGGCCGGTCGCGCACGAGCACGCGCCGGATCTCGACGTCCGGGTACTTCTCGGGCCAGCCGGCGAGCCGCTCGGTCAGCAACCGGTCTTCGCCCTCTTCCAGAGACTCCGGCTGGGTCAGGATCCGGGCCGTGCCCCGGGTGTCCTCGTAGGTGATGTCGTTCCAGGCGTGCACCGCGACCAGCGGGACACCGCGCAGCGAGGCCTCCTCGAACGCGACGGCGATGGCCTGCTCGCTGTTCGGGCCGCCGTCGATGCCGACCGCGACCGGGCCGGTCGTCGAGTCGTGGTGGCCGCGGATGATCGCGACCGGGCAGTGCGCGTGCGCGGCGACCGCCGCCGCGGTGCCGCCGACCAGCATGTCCGCGAACCCGCCGGTGCCGGTCCGGCCGACGACGAGCATCCGGGCGTGCCGGGATTCCTCGATCAGCATCGGGACCGGCGGGTCGTTGGGCAGGTCGGTGACGATGACCAGCTCCTTGTCGACCGACGCGGCGAGGGCGCGGGCGTCGGCGATCGCCCGTTCGCCGTCGGCTTGGACGGCCTCGAACAGCGTCGCCGCGCCGATCCCGGTCATGCCGCCGCCGTAGTAGAGGCCGGCGACCTGCAGGCCGTGCACGATCTTGAGCTGGAGGTGGCGCCGGGAGGCGAGTTCCGCCGCCCACGTGACGGCGGCGGCCGAGCCGGCCGAGCCGTCGACGCCGACGGTGATCCTCGGATCGTTGGCGGTCATCGTGTCTGCTCCTCACCCGCGTGTGCGGTCTCTGCGGCGATGACGCCCGGCACGGCGAGCGCCAGCAACTGGGCGACGTGCCGGTCGGAGTCGTCGTCGAACTGGTCGGTGATGTGCACGAACCCGTCGCGGACGTCGACGTGCCAGCGGCCGCCGCCGCCGTAGATCTCCAGGCGGTGCCGGACGTCCCGGGCGATGTCGACGTCGTCCCGGGCGAGCACCCGCACGACGTCGCCGCGGGTGACGATGCCGACGACGGCCGAGCCGTCGACGATCGGCATCGCCCGGATCCGGGCGTCCACCAGTGCCTGGCACAGGTCGGCGACGTCGGTGCCGCTGCTCATCGCGGTGACGGGGGTGGTCATCAGGTCGCCGACGGTCTTGCCGGCGGTGGCTTCGGCGGGTTCGTGGACGTAGCGGGGGTCGGCCGGGATGCGGCCGCGGATCAGGTCGGCCTCGGTGACGATGCCGACCAGCCGGTCGTCGTCGTCCACCACGGGCAGAGCGGTGAAGCCGTGCGCCGCCAGCAGCTCGGCCGCCTCCTTGGCGGACGTCCACGGGTGCACGGTGATCACCGGCGCGGTCATCAGGTCGCGTGCTCGCATCGGGAATTCCTTTCCGGTCCCCACCAATCTAGGAAGACCGGTCCCCGGCCACCGCCGTCATCGGTCACCGGTCGCGAGGACTTACGTCCCTTCGCCCGGCCAGGTCCACAAAGGACCGAGGTCGATCCGCCGCCACGCCGCGGGCAGCCCGTCCGCGCACCGCTCGGCCGTCTCCGCCTCGGCGGCCAGGACCGCGTCGAACCCGCCGTGGCGCGCCTGGAGGACGCGCAGGTGCCCGCGGGCGACCACGGAGTCCTGGAACTCGCCGAGCAGGTCCTGGAAGGCCCGCAGCGCCGGCACGTCGACGGGAAGCCCGGCCGCCCCGGCTTCGAGCGCGTACCGCAGCCGCTTCGCGGCCTTGCGGACGTCGTGGACGGCCCGATCCCGGTCGGGTGCCGTGGCCAGGGCGGCGACCCGGCCGTCCACCTCCTCGGCGACCGCGCGGGCCAGCCCGGGCAGGACCCTCGCGGCCGGACGGCGGGCGGCTTTCGGCCATTCGTGGCGGGGCTGTTCGCTGAGCACCACTTCGAGCACATCCAGGGCGTTGAGCAGCTGCAGGTACCGGTAGCTGTCGAGGGCGCGCCGCACGCGGGCGTTGGCGTCTTCGGCCAGCTGGGCGAAGTAGGCGTCCGTCTGCTCCCGGGCCCAGGGCCGGGACCGCGCCCACTGGACTTCGGTGTCGCGCGCGGGCGCCAGTTCGCCGCCCAGCCGGCGCAGGGCGCCGCCGAACTCCTTGAGCAGCTTCCGCCCGCCCAGCACCGGCTCGTAGGCAGCGAAGACTCCCCGCAGCCGACGGGCGGCCACGCGCAGCCGGTGCACCGAATCGGGGGCACCCCGCCGGACGGCCAGGTCCGCGGCGGCCAGCGCCGCGATCTGCGTCCGCACGTAGTCCATGACCACGCCCCGGGCCGAGCCGTCGTGCGGCCGGGGCGGCACGGCGATCCGGTCGCCCAGGCGGGCCCGCAGCTCCGCCCGGCCACCCCGCAGCCGCGCGACCGCGACCAGCTGGTCGTCCCGGGTGTAGGCGCGCACGAGCCGGGACAGGGTCGGCGGCACCCCGCGGTCCGAACCGGCCAGGCTGATCGGCCCGTCCGGGGTGTCGAGGCACCACCGGCCGTCCCGGATCCCGAGCGTGAGATCGTGCCGGAGCAGGCGCAGCGAGTCGGTGTCGAAGAACTCCGTCTCGCTCAGGCCGGTCACGGTGGCGCTCATGACGACCCCAGCCGGCGGCGGGCCAGCAGCGCGAGCCCGAGGAGCACCACCAGGAGCGCCACGGTCACCCACTGGACCGGGGCCCGCACGCCGATCACGCCGAACTGGACGGCCAGCCAGCCGGTGAGCACGGCGCACGCGGCCAACGCCGCGATCGGGGCGCGGAAGTCGATCCGCCACGCGAACACCGATGCCGCGGCCAGTGACCCGCCGACGACGAGCACGAGCGCGAGCCCCGGCAGCACCCAGCTGGTCAGGCCGAGCGGCGCCAGCCACTCGACCGGCATGGCGAACCCCGGCGCCCGGGCGATCAGGGAGATCCCGCCGTACACCGCGCTCGCCGCGAGCAGGCTCTCGAACGTCGCCAGCAGGCGCATCGCGGCGCGGGTCCGGGCGGTGGTCATCGGGCGCTCCCGATCGGCCGCACGACCGCCACCGGGCACGGGGAGTGCGCGATCAGCGCCTGGCTCGTCGAACCGAGCAGCATGCCGGTGAACCCGCCGCGGCCGCGGCAGCCGACCACGATCAGCTGCGCGTCCTCGCCCCGTTCCAGCAGCGTGCGCACCGGTCGCCCGCGGACGACCTCCAGCTCGATGCCCAGCTCGGGGTATTTGCGCTGCCAGCCCGCGACCTGCTCGGTCAGCTTGCCGCGCTCGGCGGCCGCGATCTCGGCCGGGTCCTCCTGCAGCGGGTGCGGGCGCAGCATGCCGTCGGCGAGGACGTCACTCCAGGTGTGCACCGCGACCAGCGTCGTGCCGCGCAACCGCGCTTCTTCGCAGGCGAACGCGATCGCGGCCTCGCTGTCGGGCGAACCGTCGGACCCGACGACCACCGGGCCGGTGCGCGCCGGTGGATCGTGCGGTGTCCGGCCGCGGACGACGACGATCGGGCAGTGCGCGTGCGCGGCCACCGCGACGGCGGTCGAGCCGACGAGCAGGCCGGTGAACCCGCCCAGTCCGCGCGAGCCGAGCACGACCAGCTCGGCGTGCCGCGATTCCTGGACCAGCGCGGTGACCGGGCTCCACTCGCGGGCCGCGGTGCCGACGTCCAGACCGGGGCACTCGGCGAGCACCGCGGCCTTCGCGTCGGCCAGCAGGCCCTCGGCCCGCTCGGCCAGCCCGGCTCGGACCTGCTCGTGCGTTCCGAACGCGACGGGCGCCTTGACCTGTGGCAGCGCGTAGACGTGGACCAGCCGCAGCGGACGGCTCCGGCGGACGGCTTCCGCACCGGCCCACACGGCCGCCTGCACCGCGGAGGCCGAGCCGTCGAGGCCGGCGACGACCGCGCCGTCAACGAACCCGGACATGGCCGTCCTCCTCGCGCAGGTACTGCCGGACCCGCTCGAACCGGGTGCGGGCCCGGACTTCGGCGGCCTGTTCCTCCTCGGCGGTCACCACGACCGCGTCGGGGCCGGGGAAGACCGTCGACACGTGGTCGTCGGCCGTCCAGCGGACGACGTAGGGCGGGGTGCCGTCGGCCGAGCGGACCTCGAGGATCCGGCCGCGCTGTTCGGGGGCGTCGACCCACGGTCCCTTGACGACGAGCCAGTCGCCCGGCTGTGCGTGCATGATCGTTCCTTCCTAGATGTCCACAGTGGACGGCTCGGGTGCGGTGGGTGCCGCCGGGTGCTGCGCGGAGCGGTGCGCGGCCACGGCGATCAGGACGACACCGCCTGCCAGCACCACGAGACCGGACACCAGCAGGGCGAGGGCGATCCAGCCGAGGGCCGGTGCGGTCGCGCCGGCTTCGGCGCGCACGGAGATCCCGCGCGAGCCGTCCGCGTTCATCACGACGGCGGTCCACTCCCCGCTCGCCACCGGCCGGCCGACGGTCTGCGTGCCCGCGCCGGACGCGCTCGCGATCCAGCCGGGTGCGTCGCCGGGCGGGACGGCCGGGGCGCCGCCGACGTGCGTGCGGTTGCCCGCGGTCGTGTACTCGGTCCCGGCCAGGTACCGCTCGACGTCGGCGGTGCGGCCGATGCCGACGAAGACCGGACGGCCGCCGGTGTCGGTCGCCCGGATCCGGACGTCGCCGAGGAAGCTCTCGAGCTTCGGCACCGGCACGCCCTCCAGCCGCACCGGATCGGTGGCGACGGCGTACCCGCTCGCGACGAACGTGGTGGACGCGGTGAGGTAGCCGTCCGCGTCGCGCTGGGTGCGGTCGGCCCAGAGCACCGTCGCGCCGCCGGTGAGCAGGCCCATCGAGCCGAGCACCAGCACGGCCCCGGTGACCGCGGCGGCGATCCGCCCGGCGGTCCAGCCGGAGGCGTGCGGGTGGGGCGGCGGCGGGTGCGGCGCGTCGTGGCCGGTTTCGGCGCCGCCCATGTCAAGCCGGAAGGGCGGGTACTCGTCGGTCATCAGCGACACGTAGGCTGCGACGCGCAGCACCCAGCGGTCCATGCCGAGGACGAAGTCGAAGATCGGCCGCGGGTAACGGCCGGTGAACAGCAGCACGACGCCGGCCACGACGACCAGCACGCCGACGAGCCCGCCGGCGGCCCAGTCGAAGGTGCCGTCGCTCGTGCGGGAGGCCAGCCAGGTGCCGCCACCGACGAACAGGCCGACGACGACGAAGTGCGGGATGGCCAGCAGCCACCACTTCACCAGCACCAGGCCACGCGAAAGCCGTTCCGGGTAGGCGATGTCGAGCCGGGCCGGGTAGTCCGGGACGTCGGCCAGCGTGAACGGCGGGTAACGGTCGGTCCCGAGCGCGGCGTAGGAGTAGTACTGCACCCGCCAGCTCCAGCGCAGGACCCCGGAGGTGAATCCGAACAGCGGCCGCGGGTACCGCCCGGTGACGAGGATCGCGAAGAAAGCCGCGATCGTGACGAAGGGGTACGCGAGCCACAGGAAGGTCAGCACGACGTAGTGCGGGACGGCGAGCAGCCACTTCACCAGCCAGAGCCCGCGGGACAGGGGCTCGTCCAGCGTCGCCTCGACGCGGACCGGGTAGCCGGTCATGACACGCTCCTTTCCAGGCGGGCGAGGCTCGTCCCGATTTCGCGGCCCCACGCGCGGATGGTGGGCCAGTCCCGGTTGTCGGCGTCGGCCACCCGCAGGGCCGTCACCACGGCGCGTTCGGGGAACCCGAGGGTGTGCCGGTCGATCTTGCCGCCGAACAGGCGGTGCCCGCGGGCGTTCAGCCGCCGGGCGAGGTCCTCGACGGCGACCGGCTCCTCGGCGGGCCGGGTCTGCTCCCCGACCGGCCCGCTGGAGAAGAGCCAGACCGGGACCTCGCGCAGTTCGTCCGAAAAGGACTCGACGAGGCTCCTGGCCGGCTCGAGCCACTGTCCCAGGTAGACAGCGCTGCCCACGATGACCGCGTCGAAACCCTCGACCGAGCGCACGAGGCCCGCATCGCGGACCTCGACCGGCGACGGCATCCCCGCGTCGGACAGCGCGGCGCCGAGCGCGGCAGCCACGCTTTCGGCGATCTCCCTGGTGGCCCCGTGCCGGGTGGCCACCGCGACGAGGATCTTCACGTCCGCACCGCCGCTTCTTCCCACAGCTCGACGCCGACGACGCCGTGGACGGTCTTCGCCAGCGCGGTCACGACCCGGCGCTCGGCCTCGTCGGTGAAGGCGCCGCGGATGGTCACCATGCCGCCGGTCACCGAAACCGCCCAGCGGTCGCGGTGCCCGCAGTAGTCGGTGAGGAGCGCGTTGAGGTGGGAGGCGATCGAGTCGTCCTGGCGCACCAGGGGGCTGAGCATGTCGCGGCGGCTGACGATGCCCACGAGCACGCCGTCGTCGACCACCGGGATGCTGCGCAGCCGGTCACCCAGCATGCGGCGGGCGATCTCCGTGATGTCGGTGTCGAGACCGACCGTCTCCGCCGGCGCGGTCATGACCGTGGCCACCAGCACGTCGGGTGCCGGACCGGTGCCGGCGACGCCGCTGCGGAGCGCGTCGGCTTCGGTGAAGACGCCGAGGATCGCATCGTCCTCGCCGACGACCGGCAGCGCCGCGACGCAGTGTTCGGTGAGCAGCACGATGGCTTCGCGGACCGGCGTCGCGGGTCCGACGCGCACCACGGGCCTCGTCATGACGTCGCGTGCTTTCACGACGGCTCCTTTCCTGGGAGTTCAGTGCACGACCGCCACCGGGCAGGCGGCGTGTGCGAGCAGGGTGTTGCCGGTCGAGCCGAGGATTCCGCCGGCGACCGGCCCGCGGCCCCGGGTGCCGACGACGATCAGCCGGGCGTCCGGGGCGGCGCGCTGCAGGGCACGGGCCGGTTCCCGCTCCGGCGCGAACCGGGTGCGGACATCGAGGTCCGGGTACTTGCGGCGCCAGGCGGCGACGCGGGCCGCCAGTTCGGCGTCGCCGCCGTGGCCGGCGTGCACGACCAGCACCGGCGCCCGGGTCGCGGCCGCCTCTTCGAAGGCGAACCGCAGTGCGTGCTCACTGGATTCGGACCGGTCGATCCCGGCGACGACCGGTCCCGTCCGGGCCGGCTGGTACCCGGGCACCACGACGACGGGGCACGGCGCCTCCGCGGCCACCCGCAGGGCGACCGAACCGATCAGCGCGCCGCGCAGGCCGCCGAGGCCGTGCGAACCGAGCACGACCAGTGCCGCGTCCGCCGACTCCTCGAGCAGCAGATCGGCAGCGAGCCCGAGCCGGACCGCCGTTTGCACCCGCACGCCGGGCGCCCAGTCACGGGCGATCGCGGCCGCGCGGTGCAGCCGGCGGTAAATGTGCTCCAGCAGGAGCTCGTCGTGCTCGTTCGCGCGGGTGCCTTCGAAGATGCAGGCGTGCACCAGGCGCAGCGTGGTGTCACGCCGCCCTGCCTCTCGGGCGGCCCAGCGGACGGCGGCGTACGACGGCTCGGAAGCGTCCACCCCGGCGAGCACCGGCCGGTTTGCGGTCATGGGTTCCTCCTGCGAGTCCCGGGAGGTTCAGCATGGGCGGGGCGGGTACTGGCCGGTCAGGGCCCGAAGTCCCTTTCACCGGGGACCAAATCCGCCTGTCCGCGCGAGACGTCGTCGCCGACGCTGGGACGATGACCGTGGACGCGCCGGTGAAGGAGACCTACTCGGCGGCGCGCGACCTCGACTTCACCGACGTCCGGGGCGGCATCGTCGCCTCCATCTCCCAGTGGCTGCGCGCGCTGCCCGAACGCCGGCACAACCGGCGCCACGGTCCACCCCGCCGCCCGACCCGCCTGACACCGGACGGTGGTGCCTTACGGTGCGCATCGGACGGTGCTGACCGTGCACACGCGGGTCCGGCTGAGCGACCCGGAAAGGTGGCTGAAGTTCCGCCGCTACTGGCGGATCGCCCGGCCGGTCATCGGTTCGGTGCACACCGCCCTCGCGCGCACGGTGGCCGCGAAAGCCCGGGAACACGCTCTCGCGGCCTACGTGCGAACCGATCAAACCTGACGCTCACCCGCCGGCTGCCGTGGTTCCTCCGCCGCGGCCGGCGGAAGGTCCTCTTCGTTCTCCTTGACCGCGTGGTGCTCGACCACGTGCAGGTACCGGCCCACCTTCGGGCCGTGCCGCCCGCGCCCGGCGACGTCCCGGCGCGCCTCGGCTTCGATGGCCGCCTTTTCCTTGTCGTCCATGGCTTTCTCCTGTTCAGTGCGGCAGCAGGGTGGCCGCGTGGTCGGGAACGTAGGTCTGCAGCCGCCGGTCGGGCCGGAAGTAGCCGGTCGCCTCGGGCCGCGGGGGCAGGGAAACCGCCTGGCGGGGCACCTCGAAGTAGGGCACGCTGGCGAGCAGGTGCGCGATCATGTTCAGCCGCCCGCGCCGCTTCTCCTCGCTTTCCACGACGTGCCACGGCGATTCGGTGGTGTCGGTGTGCACGAACATCTCGTCCTTCGCCCGCGAGTAGTCCTCCCAGTGCGTGACCGACTGCAGGTCGATCGTCGAGAGCTTCCACCGGCGCATCGGGTCGTCGATGCGGGCCCGGAACCGGCGTTCCTGCTCGTCGAGGCTGACGGAGAACCAGTACTTGCGCAGCAGGATGCCGTCGTCGACGAGCAGCCGCTCGAAGATCGGGCACTGCTGCAGGAACCGGCGGTGCTCCTCCGGCGTGCAGAACCCCATCACCCGCTCGACGCCGGCGCGGTTGTACCAGCTGCGGTCGAACAGCACGATCTCCCCCGCCGCGGGCAGGTGCTCGATGTAGCGCTGGAAGTACCACTGCGTCCGCTCGCGCTCGGTCGGGCTCGGCAGGGCGGCGATCCGCACCACGCGGGGGTTGAGGTGCTCGGTGACGCGCTTGATGGTGCTGCCCTTGCCGGCCGCGTCGCGCCCTTCGAACACCACGACCAGACGAGCCCCCTCGGCCCGGACCCACTCCTGCAGCTTCACCAGTTCGGCCTGCAGGCGCAGCAGTTCGCGCTCGTAGACCGCGCGCGGGAGCTTCTTGGTTCCGGGCATACCCCGACGCTACGAACCCGGTGGGCGTCGGTGCTGCGGCCGGACGTCGGCGGAGCCGGGGTCTTTGGTCCCTCGCCCAAGGGCGGAGTGGCTCTCCCCCGCGTGCTCCCGGCGGAGGACGGTCGGACGATGCATGCCACTTTCCCGCTCGGGCGCCCGGCCGGCATCGACGTCGGCGCGCACTGGTCCGTCCTCCCCATCATGGCCCTGCTCGCCGGGTTCCTGGCGCGGTCGCTGCTGCCGGGCGCCGTCCCCGGCCTGTCCCCGGCCGTCTACTGGGCGACCGGCGTGACGGGGTCCCTGGTCTTCCTCGCGTCGTTGCTGGTGCACGAGCTCAGCCACGCTCTTGCGGCCCGCGACCGCGGCCTCGTCGTCGACGGCATCACCCTGTGGCTGCTGGGCGGCCGCACCGAACCGGACGACGATCCGCCGTCGCCGCGCACCGCGATCGCCGTCGCGGTCGCCGGGCCGGTGGCGAGCCTCGCGGCCGGGGCCGGGTTCCTGGGGGTCGGCCTGCTGGCCTCCGGGATCGTGGCGCCCACCCTGACCTGGCTCGGCTGGGCGAACCTCCTCCTGGCGACGTTCACCCTGCTGCCCGGCGCCCCGCTGGACGGCGGCCGCGTCCTGCAGGCGGTCGTCTGGCGCCACACCGGCAACCCCCGCCGAGCCCGCGCCGCGGCGGCGCGCTCCGGCCACGTCCTCGGGGTGGTGCTGGCGTCGGCCGGGCTGCTGCAGCTGCTGTGGACCGGCAGCACGGCGGGGCTGTGGCCGGCCGCCTTGGGCTGGTTCCTCGCCTGGTGCGCCCGGGCCGAGCTGGCGACGTGCTCTCCGCGGTCCTGACCCCCGTCACGCGGCCCGCCGCCGGATGACGGTGGCCGTCAGCAGACCGGCCGCGGCCGCCGTGGCCGCCAGCAGCACGAACCCGAGCAGGTACGCGCCCGTCGCGCTGTACACCGCGCCCATCACCAACGGCGGGAAGAACCCGCCCAGGCCGCCCGCCGCGCCGACCACACCCGTCACCGCACCCACCTCGCCCGGCGCCACGAGCCGGGCGACCAGCGCGAACACCGCGCCCGTCCCGGTGCCGAGCGCACCCGCCAGGCCGAGGAAGAGCAGCGTCCCGACCGGCACCAGCGGTGGTTCGAACGCCGCCCCCAGCGCCAGGACGGTGACCACGCCGAAGACCCCGACGAGGAGCTTCACCGGATCCATCCGGTCCGAGAGCCGGCCGCCCACCGGCCGCATCGCCACGGCGAGCACCACGAACCCGGCCGTGCGCAGGGCGGCGTCCCCGCGGTCCAGGCCGAACGACGTCACCAGGTACGTCGGCAGGTACACGCTGAACGCCACGAACCCGCCGAACGCCACCGCGTAGAGCGCGCTCAGCTGGCCGGTCACCGGCATCCGCAGGGCGATGGCGAGCCTGCCGAGCAGGCTGCCGGCCGCCCGCGGCCGGTCGGGGCGGTCACGCAGGACGAAGAACGCGAGCACCGCGTAGGCCACGAGGACGCCGGCCACCAGGTCGAACGGGAAGCTGTGCCCGGCCGCCTTCGTCAGCTGGACGGTCGAGAACGCCGAGATCGCCGTGCCGCCCATGCCGGCACCGAAGACGCCGAGCGCGAGCCCCCGCCGCCCGGGCGGGTACCAGGAGTTCACGAACGGGATGCCGATCGCGAACGTCGTCCCACCGAGGCCGAGGAAGAAGCCGCCGACGAGGTAGCCGGTCAACGACCCGGCGCCGTGCCCGAGGTAGAGCACCGGGATCGCGGTCAGCAGCGCCACCACCGGGAACATCCGGCGGGCGCCGAGCCGGTCGGTGAGCGCGCCCACCGGGATCCGCCCGAGCGAGCCGACGACGACGGGCACGGCGACCAGCACGGCCTGCTGGAACGACGACAGGTGCAGCTGATCCCGCAGCGAGGCGCCCAGCGGTGACAGCAGGGCCCACGCCCAGAACGTGAGCGCGAAGCCGGCTGTCGCCATCGCGAGCATCAGGCCGGGCCGCGCTCCCGGCCGCGCGGGGGAGACGGATTCTCGGGGCAGGAACTGGGTCACGGCCGGCTCCTCACTGGTGGACGGTCGGGTCGATCCTCGGATCACCGCCTCCGGTGAGGAATGGTCCTTGGTCGTCTCGATCGGGGACCTTCGGCGTAGCTTCGGGACCGCCGTCCCTGCCATCGTTTCGCCGGAGATCGAAATCGTGGGAGGCACCATGGCGCGCGGCACGAAGGACCCCGCCGGGACGGACGGCCCGCTGGCCGACGCCCTGCTCAGGACCGGCCGGTTCTTCACCCGGCGCGAAACCTCCGGCGACCTGCGGGCCGTGTTCGAGAAGGGCGGCCGCGAGGGCGACGTCTTCTACCGCGACCGCTGGAGCCACGACAAGGTGGTCCGCTCGACCCACGGGGTGAACTGCACCGGGTCCTGCTCGTGGAAGGTCTACGTCAAGGACGGGATCATCACCTGGGAGACGCAGCAGACCGACTACCCTTCGGTCGGCCCCGACTCCCCCGAGTACGAGCCCCGCGGCTGCCCGCGCGGTGCCGCGTTCTCCTGGTACACCTACTCGCCCACCCGCGTCCGGTACCCGTACGCGCGGGGTGTGCTGGTCGAGATGTACCGCGAGGCCAAGGAGCGGCTGGGCGACCCGGTCGCCGCGTGGGCCGAGATCACCACCGATCCGGTGCAGCGCAGGCGGTACCAGTCCGCGCGCGGCAAGGGCGGGCACGTGCGGGTCTCGTGGGACGAAGCCACCGAGATCGTCGCCGCGGCCCACGTCCACACGATCAGGACCCACGGCCCCGACCGGATCGCGGGCTTCTCCCCCATTCCGGCGATGTCGATGGTCAGCCACGCGGCGGGCTCGCGGTTCATCGAGCTGATCGGCGGCGCGATGACGTCGTTCTACGACTGGTACGCCGACCTGCCGGTGGCCTCCCCGCAGGTCTTCGGCGACCAGACCGACGTCCCCGAGTCGGGTGACTGGTGGAACGCCACCTACCTGCTCATGTGGGGGTCCAACGTCCCGGTGACGCGCACCCCGGACGCGCACTGGATGGCCGAAGCCCGTTACAAGGGCCAAAAGGTCGTCGTGGTCTCACCGGACTACGCCGACAACACGAAGTTCGCCGACACCTGGCTCCCCGCGCAGCCCGGCACCGACGGCGCGCTGGCGATGGCCATGGGCCACGTCATCCTGAAGGAGTTCTTCGCCGACCGGCGGGTCCCGTTCTTCGTGGACTACGTGCAGCGCAACACGGACCTGCCGTTCCTGGTGACGCTGACCGAGCGCGAGGGCGCGTACGTCCCGGGCAAGTTCCTGACCGCCGCCGACCTCGGTGAGGACACCGAAGGCGCGGCCTGGAAGACGGTGCTGATCGACGGCGCGACGGGCGACCCCGTGGTGCCCAACGGTTCCCTCGGCTTCCGCCACACCGGAACCGGCGCGGGGAAGTGGAACCTCGAACTCGGTGACGTCGCCCCGCAGCTGACCCTGCACGGCGGCGACGCCGTCGAGGTGCTGCTCCCCCGCTTCGACGCCCTCGACGGCTCGGGCGGGGTGCTGCGCCGGGGCGTTCCGGTCCGCCGCGTCGCCGGCAAGCTCGTCACGACGGTGTTCGACCTGATGCTGGCCCAGTACGGCGTCCCCCGCGACGGCCTGCCGGGCACCTGGCCCGCCGGCTACGACGACGCGGCCGAGCCGTACACGCCCGCGTGGCAGGAGGCGATCACGTCGGTGCCGGCCGGGCAGGTCGTCCGGATCGCCCGGGAGCTGGCGGCCAACGCCGAGGAGTCGCACGGCCGGACGATGATCATCATGGGCGCCGGGATCTGCCAGTGGTTCCACGGCGACACGACCTACCGCGCGGTGCTCGCGCTGCTGATGCTCACCGGCTCGATGGGCCGCAACGGCGGCGGCTGGGCGCACTACGTCGGGCAGGAGAAGTGCCGCCCGGTCACCGGCTGGGCCACCATGGCGATGGCCACCGACTGGCAGCGCCCGCCGCGCCAGATGATCGGCACCGCCTACTGGTACACCCACACCGACCAGTGGCGCTACGACGGCTACCGCGCCGACGCGCTCACTTCCCCGCTCGCCGAGGGCAAACTGGCCGGCAAGCACACGATGGACACCATCGCGCTGTCCGCCCGCCTGGGCTGGATGCCGTCCTACCCGCAGTTCGACGTCAACCCCCTCGACCTGGCCGACGAAGCCGAAGACGTCTCGGCGCACGTGACCGAAAGGCTGCGGAACGGCACGCTGCGGTTCGCCATCGACGACCCCGACGACCCGGCGAACTGGCCGCGCTGCCTGACCCTGTGGCGGGCCAACCTGCTCGGCTCGTCGGCCAAGGGCGACGAATACTTCCTCAAGCACCTGCTCGGCACCCACCACAACCTCCAGGCCGAGCAGACCCCGCCGGACCGCCGCCCCCGGGACGTCGAGTGGCGCGGCGAGGAGCCCCCGGAGGGCAAGCTGGACCTGCTGCTGTCCCTGGACTTCCGGATGACGAGCTCCACGCTGCTGTCGGACGTCGTGCTCCCGGCCGCGACCTGGTACGAGAAGCACGACCTCAACACCACCGACATGCACCCGTTCGTGCACGCCTTCACCCCGGCGATCGACCCGCCGTTCGAGGCGCGCACGGACTTCGACGCCTTCCACGCCATCGCGCGCCGGTTCTCCGAACTCGCCACCACGCACCTCGGGGTGCGGCGGGACGTCGTCGCCGTACCGCTGCAGCACGACACCCCGGGCGAGACCGCCCAGCCCGGCGGGACGGTCCTGGACTGGCGCGCGGGCGAAACCGAGGCGGTCCCCGGCAAAACCATGCCGAACTTCGTCGTCGTCGAGCGGGACTATCCGGCGGTGGCCGACAAGCTCGCCGCGATCGGCCCGCTGGTCGACCGGCTCGGCGTCACCACCAAGGCCGTCACCTACCACCCGGACGAGGAAATCGCCGCCCTGGCGGCCAAGAACGGCGTCATGCTGGGCGGCGCCGGGGACGGCCGCCCGGCGATCGACACCGACGCGAAGATGGCGGAGGCGATCCTGGCGCTGTCGGCCACCACGAACGGCCGGCTGGCCGTGCAGGGATTCGAGCAGCTGGAGCGCCGCACCGGGGTCCGGCTGGCCGACCTCGCCGCCGGCAGCGAGGAGAAACGGATCTCCTTCGCCGACACGCAGGCCCGGCCGGTGCCGGTGATCACCAGCCCGGAGTGGTCGGGCAGCGAGACCGGCGGCCGCCGGTACGCGCCGTTCACGGTCAACGTCGAGCGCCGCAAACCCTGGCACACCCTCACCGGCCGCATGCACTTCCTGCTCGACCACGACTGGATGCACGAGATGGGCGAAACCCTGCCGATCTACCGCGTCCCGCTGGACATGCACCGGCTCTTCGGCGAACCCGAGCTCGGCGAGAACGACGGCGCTTCGGTGACCGTGCGGTACCTGACCCCGCATTCGAAGTGGTCGATCCACTCGGAGTACCAGGACAACCTGTTCATGCTGTCGCTCTCGCGCGGCGGCCCGGTGGTGTGGCTGAGCGAGCCCGACGCGACCGCGATCGGCGTGCGCGACAACGACTGGGTGGAAGCGGTCAACCGCAACGGGGTCATGGTGCTGCGCGCGGTCGTCAGCCACCGCATCCCGGCCGGCACGGTGTTCGTCTACCACGCCCAGGAGCGCGTGGTGAACGTCCCGAAGTCCGAGCACACCGGGCGGCGCGGCGGGATCCACAACTCGCTGACCCGCATCCTCGTCAAACCGACGCACCTGATCGGCGGCTACGCCCAGCTGTCGTTCGCGTTCAACTACCTCGGCCCGACCGGCAACCAGCGGGACGAGGTCACGGTGATCCGGCGCCGCCGCAGCCAGCAGGTGGAGTACTGACATGCGCGTGATGGCCCAGCTGGGCATGGTCATGAACCTCGACAAGTGCATCGGCTGCCACACCTGCTCGGTGACGTGCAAGCAGGCGTGGACCAACCGCGGCGGCGTCGAATACGCCTGGTTCAACAACGTCGAGACCCGGCCGGGGCAGGGATACCCGCGCCGGTACCAGGACCAGGAGCAGTGGCGCGGCGGCTGGGTCCGGAACCGCCGTGGCCGCCTGAAGCTCAAGGCCGGCGGCCGGTTCCGGAAGCTGTTCACGATCTTCGCGAACCCGGTGCTGCCGAACATCCGCGACTACTACGAGCCGTGGACCTACGACTACGAGAACCTCACCGACGCCCCGCTGGGTGACGACTTCCCCGTGGCCCGGCCGAAATCGCTGCTGTCGGGTGAGCCGATGGCCGTCGAGTGGAGCGCGAACTGGGACGACGACCTCGGCGGGGCACCCGAGCACGGGCCGCGCGACCCGATCGTCGAGCGGCTGCGCCAGGAGTCCGAGGAGAAGGTGAAGTTCTCCTACGAGCAGGCGTTCATGTTCTTCCTGCCGCGCATCTGCGAGCACTGCCTGAACCCCGCCTGTGTGGCGTCCTGCCCGTCCGGCGCGATGTACAAGCGGGCCGAGGACGGCATCGTGCTCGTCGACCAGGACCGGTGCCGGGGCTGGCGGATGTGCGTCACCGGCTGCCCGTACAAGAAGGTGTACTTCAACCACCGCACCGGCAAGGCCGAGAAGTGCACGTTCTGCTACCCCCGCGTCGAGGTCGGGTTGCCGACGGTGTGCAGCGAAACCTGCGTCGGACGGCTGCGCTACATCGGGCTGTTCCTCTACGACGCCGACCGCGTCACGGCGGCTGCTTCGGTCGACGAGCGCGACCTGTACGAGGCGCAGCTCGACGTCCTGCTCGACCCGCATGATCCCGAGGTGCTGGCCGCCGCGCGCCGCGACGGCATCGCCGAGGACTGGCTGGAAGCGGCGCAGCGCTCGCCGGTGTACAAGCTGGCCAAGGAGTACCGGGTGGCGCTGCCGCTGCACCCGGAATTCCGCACCATGCCGATGGTCTGGTACATCCCGCCGCTGTCGCCGGTGGTCGACCGGCTCACGGAAACCGGGCACGACGGTGAGGCCGCGGGCAACCTGTTCGGCGCGATCGAGGCCCTGCGCATCCCGATCGGCTACCTCGCCGAACTGTTCACCGCCGGCGACGTCGAGCCGGTGGACCGGGTGCTCCGGAAGCTGGCCGCGATGCGCTCGTACATGCGGGACGTCAGCCTCGACCGGCCGCGGGACGAGTCGATCGCCGCGGCGGTCGGCATGACCGGCGGCGAGCTGGTGGAGATGTACCGGCTGCTCGGCATCGCGAAGTACGACGAGCGGTACGTCATCCCCACCGCGTACACCGGGGAAGCCCACCAGCTGGAGGAGCTCGGCTGCAGCCTCGACGTCGACGGCGGGCCCGGCATGGTCGGCAGCGGCCCGTTCGGCGAGGGCTCCGGCCACGCCACCCCGGTCTCCGTCGAGACGTTCCACGCCCTGCGCGACCGCCAGTCCAGCGACACCGTCACCGACCTCGGGATGCCCGGGGCGCGCGTCAACCTGCTCAACTGGGACGGCAAGGGCCGTCCGTTCCCGCCTCGGAGTGACCGATGACCCCGGACCAGACCAGGGTGGTGCTGCAAGCGGCGTCACTGTGCCTGCAGTACCCCGACGACGCCCAGCGCGCGACGCTGCCGACCGTGCGGGCGGCGGTCTCGGCGCTCCCGGAGTCCGTCCCGCGTGAGCACCTCCAGGCGTTCCTGGTTTCGGGCGGGGACGCCGAGCACTACGTGAAGGTGTTCGACACCCGGCGCCGCTGTTGCCTCTACCTGACTTGGTGGAGCGACGGGGAAACCCGCCGCCGTGGCAGCTCGCTCGCCGCGCTGAAGGCGCGCTACCGGGCCGCCGGTGTCGAGTTCTCCGGTTCCGAGCTGCCCGACTACCTGCCGGCGGTCCTCGAGTACGCGGCCACGGCCGATCTCGCCGACGGGCTCGCGCTCCTGCAGGAGCATCGCGCGGGCCTCGAACTGCTGCGCCTCGCCCTGCTCGAGGCGGCCACCCCGTACGCGGCACCGGTGCAGGCGGTGTGCGCGCTGCTGCCCGGCCCGTCCCCTCGGGACGTCGCCGCGGCCAAGGCCCTCGCCCGCGGCGGCCCGCCCCGCGAGCAGGTCGGCCTGGACCTCGCCCCGTTCGGCACGATCCCCGCAGGAGCCCCGCGATGAACGTCCTCCTCTGGGGCATCGCCCCGTACGTCGTGCTCGCGGTGCTGGTGGGCGGGACGGTGTGGCGGTACCGCTACGACAAGTTCGGCTGGACGACGCGGTCGTCCGAGCTGTACGAATCCCGGCTGCTGCGGATCGGCAGCCCGTTGTTCCACTTCGGACTGCTGGTGGTGATCATCGGGCACGTCATCGGGTTGCTGATCCCGAAGAGCTTCACCGACGCGCTCAGTCTGAGCCAGGAGGCCTACCACGTCCAGGCGCTCCTGCTCGGCACCGTCGCCGGACTGTCCACTTTGGCGGGGGTGGCGATCCTGGTCTACCGCAGGAGGACCACGGGCCCGGTCTTCCGCGCCACGAGGGCGAACGACAAGCTGATGTACGCCGTGCTGGTGGCGGCGATCGTCGCCGGCCTCGCCACGACCCTGCTGGGCGTCACCGGCGGCGAGGAGCACAACTACCGGCTGACGGTGTCGCCGTGGTTCCGGTCGCTGTTCGTGTTCCAGCCGGACGTCGAAGCGATGAGCCGCGCGGGCTTCGCGTTCCACCTGCACGCGCTCATAGGAATGGCCCTGTTCGCGCTGTGGCCGTTCACCCGGCTGGTGCACGCCTTCACAGCCCCGGTGACGTACCTGGTGCGGCCGTACATCGTCTACCGCTCCCGCGACCGGGCGGCGGCTTCACGTCCGGTGCGCCGCGGCTGGGCGCCGGCCCAGCCGGACAGCCGGCGCTCGTCCCGCAAGTGACCGCTCACGAGGACGGGAGCGTGAAGTACGCTTCCTCCTCCTGCGCGAAGTGCAGCGTCAGCACGGCATCCAAGCCGTAGAGCGTCGCGCGCAGGTCGTCGACCTGGTCGGGCTGGATCCCGTCCGGTGCCTCCGCCAGGTGGCGTTCCAGCCGGCGGGCGAGGCGGCCGATCTCGGCGTGCTCGCGGCTCATCGTCACGGTGCCCTCGGAGCCGCCCAGGGCCGTCGACAGCGCCGGGTACAGCTCGGTCTCCTCGGCCCGTTCGTGCGGCAGCAGCTCGTCGGTGAGCAGCCGCGCGGCCGTGCGCACCGCCGCGTCGGCCGCCGGGGTCGCACCGGCCGCCAGTGCGTCGGCCGCCTGGCGGACGGCGGCCCGGGCCGGCAGCAGCTTCTCGTGCTCGGACTCGAACCGCCGCACCATCGCCGCCGGGGCCGGCCCACGGGGGCGGCCGCCGGCCAGGGCCCGCAGCGCGTTCAGGATCACCACCACGTCGATGGCCTCCTGGACCAGCGCACCCGTGACCGGCACCAGGACACCGCCGGCCGCGGCGAGCATCGCGACCAGCGACAACAGCGTCCCCGCCACCGCGCTTCGCACCGCGAGCCGGTGTGACCGGCGGGCGATCTCCGCCGCGTCCGCGAGCCGGTCGAGGCGGTCGTCCAGGATGACCGCGTCGGCGGCCTGCGCGGCCGCCGTCGCACCCCGGGAGCCGAGCGCGACGCCCACGTCGGCCGCCGCCAGCGCGGGGGCGTCGTTGACGCCGTCACCGGTCATCACCGTCACGCCCCGGCCGCGGGCGGCCTCCACCTCGCGAAGCTTCTCCGCCGGTGTCACTTCGGCGTGGACGTCGTCCAGCCCCAGCATCGCGGCGACCTCGCGCGCGTTGTCGACGCGGTCGCCGGTGAGCAGCCGGATCTCGCCGATCCCGGCGGCGCGCAGCCGGCGCATCGTCCGGGCGGCGTCGGGCCGGATCGGGTCCTTCGCGAGCAGCGCCGCGACGGGCTCGCCGTCGACCTCCACCCAGAGCACCGACGCGAGGTCCAGCCGGCCGCGCCGCGCGGCCCCTCGCGCCCAGGCGGGCAATTCCCCGCCGGCCCGCCGGCCGACGTGGACCCGGTGCCCGCCGACCCGGCCGTGCACGCCCGAGCCGACGTCCTCGGTGACGTCCTCGGCCGACGCCGGGGCGGCACCGGCCGACGCCGCGGCCCGCACCACCGCCGCCGCGAGCACGTGCGGCGAGTACTGCTCCACCCCCGCGGCGTGGGCGAGGACCTCGGCGACGTCATGCCCCGGCGCGCACACGACGTCGGTGATCTCGGGACGGCCCTTGGTCACGGTGCCGGTCTTGTCCATCAGCAGGACCGCGGCCCGCCCGAGTGCTTCGAGCGCGGCCCCGTCCTTGACGACCACCCCGGCCTTCGACGCCCGGGACATCCCGCCGGTGACGGCGATCGGGACGGCCAGCAGCAGCGGGCACGGCGTCGCGGTCACCAGCACGGCGACCGCCCGGTCCGCCGCCCCGGTCAGCAGCCAAGCGAGCGCGGCGACCAGCAGGGAGGCGGGCAGGAACCAGACCGCGACCCGGTCGGCGATCCGGGCGACGCGCGCGGTGCGGGCGGCCGCCTGCTCGGCGAGCCGCACGACGCCGGCGTAGGCGCTGTCGGCCGCGGCCGCGCTCGCCCGGACGTCGACGGCGGCCCCGGCGTTGACCACTCCACTGTGGACGGTGTCGTCGGGGGGCCGCGGCACCGGGAGAGGCTCGCCGGTCAGCGCGGACTCGTCGAAGGTGCCACCGCCGGGGAGCACGCCGTCGACCGGCACGACCTCACCGGGGAGGACCACGATCAGGTCGCCGGGCCGGACGGTGCCGACCGGGACCGTCTCGTGACCGGCGGCGGTCCGCAGGTGCGCCACCCGCGGCGCCCGGTCGAGCAGCGCGGTCAGGTTCCGGCTCGCCCGCCGCTGCGCCCCGGCTTCGAGGACACGGCCGGTGGCGACCATCGCGGCGACGATCGCGCCCGCGAGGTATTCGCCGACCGCGAGCGTGGCGGCCAGGGCCAGCACCGCGAGCAGGTCGGCACCCCACCGCCGGGCGCGCAGATCGGCGGCGACCCACACGACGGCCGGGACGACGGTGACCAGGTCGGCACCGGCCCAGACGACGTCGGCGACGACGTGCGCGCCCGTCCACCAGGCGATACCGCCGGCCGCGACGAGCAGGAGGACACCCGCCAGCAGGCCGGCCTCCCGGCGGGTTTCAGCTCGCACAGCCGCTCCCGGTCAGCAGCTCGGCGGAGCCGTGCGACATCAGCCTCACGACGTGCACGAGCCGGCCGGGTGGGCAGAGCCGGTCGCGGACCAGCCACGCCCGGCGTACGCGGTAGACGCCGAGCTGGTCGCCCACGACCGCCGGCCGTTTCCGCGCGCGGTCGTCCGCGTGGGCGAAGGGATCGTTCGGGTGCATGGCTCCTCCCGGGGTCGGTGCCCAGGTTCGACCGCCTGCCGCGCGCCGGAAAGGGCCGAAGGGCCTCGACCCGGTCCCCTCCCCGAAGCCCTTGGACCCTGTGACCGGCGATCCGCCGCGGCGAGCATGGAGGCACCCGATCCGAGGAGGACCGATGGCTTCCACGCTGCCCGACGCCTACACCGTGCGAGCGGCCGTCGCGCTCGCGGTGCGGGCCCCTTCGGTGCACAACTCCCAGCCGTGGCAGTGGCGGTTCGGCGGGCGCACGGTCGAGCTGCGCGCCGATCCCGGCCGCCGGTTGCGCCACGCCGATCCCGACGGCCGCGACCTGCTCGTCAGCTGCGGCTGCGCCCTGCACCACTTCACCGTCGCCGCGGCCGCGATGGGCTGGGCGGCGCGGATCCACCGCCTGCCCGAGCCGGGGCTGCTCGCCCGGATCGACCTGGTTCCCGGCGACACGACCGACGGCGACATCGCCCTCGCCGCGGCCATTCCCCGGCGCCGCTCCGACCGGCGCCGGTTCGCCGAGCGGCCGCTGCTGGTGCGAGACGAGGTGCTGCTGCAGAAGAGCGCTTCCGAACAGGGCGTCACGCTGCACGTGGTGCAGGAGGCGCCGCACCGGACGGTGCTCACCTCCGCGGCCGCGGAGGCCGCCGGGCTGCACCGGGCCGACCAGGACTACGAGCTCGAGCTGGCGGCGTGGAGCGGCCGCGACCACGCTCCGGACGGCGTGCCGGCCCGGAACGCCGTACTGGCCCTTGCACCCCGCCGCGAGCTGCGGATCCGCGAGTTCGCGGGCGGCCGGATCCCGGACACGGCAGGCCCCGACGGCGCGGCCCTCACGGTGCTCTCCACCGCTGGTGACACCGAACTCGACCGCCTCCGCGCCGGCGAAGCCGCCAGTGCCGTGCTGCTCACGGCGACCCGGCTGAACCTGGCGTCCTGTGTGTACACCGAACCGTTCGAGTTGACGAGCACGCGCGGCCTGGTCCGCGACTGCATCCTCGGCGGCCGGCACGAGCCCCAGCTCGTGGTGCGGGTCGGCTACGCGCCGAAGGACGCGGCACCGCTCCCGGCAACCCCGCGCCGGCCGATCGACGAGGTCCTGCGGCCACTCCCCCGCCCGTACGGCGTCGGCCTGCCGATCCCGGACCAGCTGCGCGGCCACACCTGGTCTTGAGGGACCGGCGGGAACCGGGAAGGTCAGGGCCCGCCGGCACAGCCAGAGCGCCGGCATGGGCAGCCAGGTCGTTGTCGGAGCCGCCCGAAGAGCGGCGCCCGCATTACTCCGCCGCGGTTCCCGGTGGTCCCGTCATCGGCGAACCGCGAGCCGGTCCTTCGTGCGGCCGGTGACCGGCGGCCGTCGCCGGGCGGCCAAGGCGGCGGCCAGTCCCGCGGCGAGCACGAGCGCGGCGAGCCGGCCGGTCACCGGGGTCAGGGCGTCCTGCGAAACCCTGGGCTCGCGGGCGGTGCGCGTCGCCGGGGCGATGAGCGGGTGGTAGTCCTGCGCGGCCGGGGCCAGGCCGGGACGCGCGACGATCGCGGTGACCTGCCAGGCGCCGGGCGCGTCGAGATCGGCGGCCGCGACGTACGTGCCGTTCTCCGCCGGGGTGGCCGGCACGATCCGGACGCCACCGGCGGGGCCGCGCAGGGTGAAGGTGACCCCCTGGATCGGGGCCGGGGCGGGGCGGCGGGTGTCGAACACCCCGGCGGTGAGGAAATTGCGGCCCGGGATGCCCGGCCGCACCGAAAGGGTCTCGACCAGGTCGTCGGCCTGGGCGGATCCGGTCAGGCCGGCCGAGGCGGCCGGTGGCTGCCACTGCGGGCCCGCCGCCTGGTGGGTCGAAACCAGCCCGGCGGTCACCCCGAACACCCCGGCGAGGACGGCGGCCTCGACCCGGACGAGCCGGCCGGTCCGGCGGCCACGCCGCCGGTGCAGGACGATCGTCGTGAACAGGCCGCTGAGAGCCGCGATCGCCACCAGCGACACCTTCACCAGGATCGTGCGGCCGTAGGTGGAGAACAGCAGCGCGTCGACCGACGCGATCCGGTCACCGGCCAGCAGCAGCCCGGTCGCGGTGAGCACGGTGACCGCGCCGAGCGCGACGAACCCGAAGCGCCGCAGGAGGATCCGTGCGGCACGCCGGGACAGCCCGGTCCGCGCCCCGGGCAGGGCGACGGCCGCGGCCAGGACCGTGCCGCCCCAGACCACCGCGGCGAGCACGTGCGCGGTGTCGGTGGCCAGCCACAGCGGACCGGAGGCCGCCAGGTGTCCTTGCCACGCCGTGGCGGCCGCCGTCCCGGTCCCGAGCACGGCGGGCAGCACCCGCACCGGGCGACCGCTCCTGAGCAGCCACACCGCCGTCACGGCCGACGCGGCCAGCAGCCCTTCGCGGACCAGCCACGGCGTGCCGCCCGGGCTGCCGGCGACCAGCGACCAGGCCGTCGCGACGGGGTCGCCTCCGAGCTGCGCGGCCCGTACCACCAGCACGGCCGCCCCGGCCAGCACGGCGAACACCGCGGATCCGGTGGCGAAGCGCAGCAACCGGCGCCGGGCCGGGCCCGCCCACCGGCGGTGCAGCACGGCCCGGCCCAGCAACGCGGTGAGGACCACGGCACCGGCCCAGCCCGCGAAGCCGAGGTACAGCGCCCACTGCGCGGCCACCTCGCCGGGAGCGGGCAGCGGATCCGCCGGTGCGCCGACGGTCGCGGGTGCGACCGGCCGGTCGACGCCGAACACCAGGGTGCCCGTGGTCGGGTGCAGGTCGTCGCTCGAGACGGTCGCCCAGCCGAGCCGGTAGGTCCCGGCGGGCAGCGGCGGCAGCGGGATCGTCAGCGTCGCCGGCTGTTCCGGTCCCGTCGCGGCCGAGGCCGGCGTCCCGGTGGCCACCGCGCGGCCGGTGTCGTCCCGCAGCGTCACCCGCGTCGCCGCGGCCTCGACCGGCTCGGTCAGGTGCAGCTCGATCCGGCCGGGGGCGGCCGGCACCGAACTGCCGTCGGCGGGCACGCTCCAGCCGAGCTCGGCGTGGGCCTCGGCGGGCCCGGCCAGCAGCACCGCGGCCCCCAGCAGGGCAAGAAGGGTGCCGCCGATCGCGGCCACCGACCGGGCGGACACGTCAGCGCACCGGGACGTGCGGGAGCTTCGAGCCGCCCGCCTCGATCGAGAGCGTCTCGCCGCTGCGGATCGCGTGGGCGTTGTTCAGGTAGAGGATGTAGTAGGTCTGGCCCGGCCGCAGTTCGTGACCCTGCTTCATGAGCGCGGCCCGGTAGACCTCGCCCTGCCGCCGCTCGCTCCGCAGCACCGGCGGGTGGTGGACGTCGTTCTGGAACCGGCTCGCCTTCTGCGAGTCCAGCACCGTGTAGCGCAGCTCGACGATGCCGCCGTCGGCCACCACCGCGGCCTGCTGCACCCGGATGCCCAGGCTGCTCTCCATGTTCGCGTCGGACGGCACCGCGTACGGCTTGCCCGCGCCGGCCGGGGCCTGGGCGGCCCACAGCAGCAGCCCGGCCGCCGCCGCGACCGCGGTCCCCACGGCCGCGCGCCGCACTCCCCGTGCCCGCATCTTGCCCATCGTGTGCTCCTCGAAGAGACGGCTGCCGGTCAGGGCAGGGTGAACCGGGTCGACAGGACGGCGTCGAAGGACGCGGCGCCGGTGGTTCCGCCGCCACCACCGGACAAGCCGAGCCACAGGGTTTCCAGCCGGACGGTGCCGGTGGTGAACCCGGTCAGCCGCTGGACGGCGGTGCCGACGGTGAGCGACTCGGTGACCGAGGTGCCCGCCGCCCAGTCGACGCGCAGGGTGTTCGTCCCCGTCGTCAGGTTCTGCCAGGCGGTGTAGGCGATCGCGCCGGTGTTGCGCCGCGCGCCGAGCCGCACCTGCGGGGTTCCGGCGGACTTGCGGTACTGGACGGCGAACAACTGCTGGCCACCACCGGACATCCCGGCGGCCAGGTTCACCGTGCCGGTTCCGGTGGCCAGGGTGTCCGGCCGGAACTGGAACTGCAGGTGGTAGGCGGATTCGTTGAGCGGCGTGGGATCGGTGACGTAGGCCGGGTTCGCCCCGCCCGCGGTCGCCTGCAGGCCGTAGCCGCCGGACAGCGCCGCGCCCGGGGTCACCGCGACCGGGCCCGTCGAGGCCGCCCACGACCGGGTCGTGCCGCTCTCGAACCCGTCGGCGAACAGCGTGTTGCTCAACTGCGACACGGTGAACTGCACGGTCGTCACCGGGCCCCAGTTGCCGGCCGCGTCCCGGGCGCGCAGCGACAGCGTGTGCTGTCCGAGCCCGAACCCGCCCGGCGGGACGTCGGCGCGCAGCGACGCGGTCAGCGGGCCGGTGCCGGTCACCGCCATCGGCCGGCCGAGGCCCTTGCCGGGGTCGGTGCCTTCGAACCACTCGGCCGCCGTGACGGCGGTGAGCGCGTCGGTGGCCGTCGCCGTCACGGTCAGCGCGGTCGTCGTCCGGACCACTGTGGACGGTGTGGCGGCCGCCGCCGTGACGGCCGGGCCGCCGCGGTCGAGGACCAGCGGCACCGGGGCCGCGGTGCCCCAGTTGCCCGCCGCGTCGCGGGCGTGGACGTAGATCTGGTGGAGCCCGTCGGCCATCCCGGTGAGCTGGCTCAGCGGCAGCAGCCCGTAGGCGGTCTCGGCGGTGCTGTCGAACGCGCCGTCCGCGGCGACGAAGACGAACCCGGTGCCCGGCGTCCCACCCGGGTTGTCGACGAACCCTTCGGCGGCGGTGATCGCGGAGCTGACGCCACCGGACGGCGGATCGGTGAAGCCACCGGTGATCTTGATCGCCGTCGAGTCCACCGCGGACCCCGCGGTCCCGTTGTTCGGACTGGGTTCGGCGACCCCGCTGACCAGGGTCGGCGCGGTGCGGTCCAGCGTGAACGTCAGGTTCTGGGCCGGGCCCCACAGGCCGAACGTGTCGTGGCTGTGCACGAAGACCGTGACCGGTCCTTCGGGCAGGCCGGCGAGCGCCGCCGCCGGGATCGTCGCGCTCTCCGCGGCGACGGACGCCGGGGTGAGCGCCAGCGGCGTACCGGTCCCGTCGGGGCCGGCGGCGCCGAGGAAGTACTCGGCTCGGTCGATGGACCCGCCCAGCAGCGTGTCGTCCCCGGTGGCCCGGAGGACCACCCCCGTCGTCACGTTGCCCCGGTCGGGGGTCAGCGAGCCGCCCGTGGTGACCGGGCCGGACGCGCTGACCGTCAGCACGAACGAGTTGACGACGCCCCAGTTGCCCGCGCTGTCCTGGGCGCGCACGTACACGAGGTGCTTGCCGGTGGTCAGGGGCGGGTTCGAGGTGGTGAGGTTCAGCTGCGCGGTCGCCCCGGTGACCGCCGGGGTGCCGAAGGCCCCGGTGAACGGCGTGCCGGTGCCGACGGCGATCGACGGGTCGTCGACGACGTACTCGGCGCGGGTCACGTTCGACCCGCCGTTGGCCGCGTCGCTGAAGTCGGCGCGGACGGTGACGGTCTGCAGCGCGGTCGCCGCGGCCGGGGTACCGGACAGGTTGCTCGTCACCGGTCCCGCGATGTCGGTGGTCGACGGCGTCGCCCCGGTGTCGAGGAAGGTCATCATCCCGCCGAAGGCGACCGTGTTCGTGGTGCCGACGCGGTGCCCGGCGGTGTCGAGGCGGCCCGCCGTTTCGTAGAGGGCGAACTTCGCGCCGTCCTCCGGTCCGGGCACGGTGACCAGCATGTCTTCCGTACTGCCGGCGTTGATCGTGTCGGACACGTGCGGCCGCGGGTTCTCCGCGGGCCGGGCGTCCGTGGCGAGCACGGTCTCCTCGGTCCCGGTCACGCCCATCGCGTGGGCGACGACCCCGGCGTTGACGTAGCGCAGCAGCGCGCGGCGGCCGGGCGCGGTCGCGACCGGGTCGGTTTCCGGATAGGCCTTGCCGTTGACCAGCCGGTAGGCCGGCCGGAAGGCGCGCAGGTCGTAGTTCAGCGGATCGGCGTTGAACGCGGGGTCCACTTCGGACAGGACCAGCACGGCTTCGTCGTCGAAGCCGGACGCGGCCGTGCCGTACGCGGTCGCCGGGGCGGCGGGGCGGACGACCAGGGCGCCGAACACGCCCATCGCGGTCTGCCGGGCGCCGTCGGGCGTGTGCCCGGCTTCGTAGAGGAACGTGCCGGGTCGCGACGCGGTGAAGGTGTAGGTCTTCGCCGCGCCCGCGGCCGCGCCGGTCCGGTCGTCCGGTCCGGTGAGCAGTCCCGGTACCGCCAGGCCGAGCGCGCCGGCCAGTCCATTGTGGATGGTGAGGCTGACGGTGGTGCCCTGCGGCACCACCAGGACCGGGCCCGGCGTGGTGGCCGGGGCGGCCGCGGTGGTGGCCAGGCCCCAGATCGGGATCGCCGTGCTGGACACCGTGAGGGTGCCCGGCTTGGCGTACAGGTCGCAGATGGCGGCGCCGGCCGCGACCGTGCAGCCGCTGCCGGTCACCGGGCCCTGCGGCACCGCGGCCGGGGCGGGAGCGGTGACGGCCGCCGGTGTCACGGCTGCCGCTTCCGCAGCACCCGCGCCGGCCGCTGCGGGCTCCGCGACTTCCGCCGCCGGAGCCGGGAGGGCCAGCGCCGGGGCCGGGAGCGCGGTCGTCGCCGCGGTCACGAGGGCGCCGGCGGCGACCGACGCCAGCAGGCGTCGCAGTCCGTTCGTGCGCATCGGGATGCCGTCCTTTCGGCCTGCGGTGGTCATGAGCCCGGGCACCCGGCGGGCGGGTCGATGCGCACGAGCGTCATCATGCCGCCGAAGCTGGCGCCGAAGTTGGTGGCCTGTTCCAGCGCGTGGCTGTGCGCGACCATGTAGTACTCGCCGCACTGGTTGTTCTGCACCACACCGGCCGGCAGCTCGCCCGGGGTGCCGCCGAGGTACGGGTTCTCGCTGAACCACGTCTCGGTGCCGGGCCCGACGATCTGGTCCTGCAGCTGCGGCAGCGGCACCGGGATCGGATTGCTCGCCGGGTCCCAGTGCTCGGCGTCGACCCACTGGTCGAGCACGTCCACACTCTGGCCGGGGGCGACGTCGACGAGGAACTTGTCGTAGGAGGCGTCGCTGCCGCCCGCGCCCTCGGCGGGCTGCCCGTCCTGGTTGATCACCCGCTGGTCGTTGCCGTGCGGGTGGAACGGGTAGTTGACCGAGCCGGCGTCGAGGTACCGGACCAGCGCGGGCCGGCTGTTCGGGTCGCCGGGGACGAACGGCCGGATGTGGACCAGGGCGCCGTAGGGCTGGCTGGGCAGCCAGGCCGCGTTGTCCGGTGCGATCGTGTCCGGCATGCTGCGGCCGTTGATGAAGAAGTACCGCGCCTTGGTCCTGGTCACGTCGTAGGCCCGCTTGCGCTCCACGGCCAGGTGCAGGTCGGGGTCCACTTCGGACAGCACGTAGACGTACTCGCGGTCGAGGTCGAACGCCGAGTCGCCGCGGCCGTTGACGTGGTCCGGTGCGCCCGGCGGCCGTACGACCAGTGCGCCGTACAGGCCCATTTCGCGCTGCAACGACACGTCGGTGCCGGACTCGTACAGGTACGTCCCGGGCGTGCCCGCGGTGAAGGTGTAGGTGACGGTGCCGCCGGCCGCGGCCGGGTCGGTCATCGAGGTCAGCAGGCCGGTGCCGTCGAACCGGGGTTGCGCCGGGCGCCCGTCGGCTCGCAGGTGCTGCTGGCCGGGGAAGACGATCGACGTCGGCTCGGTCAGCGAGTTGTGCAGCACGACGGTCACCTGCACGCCCGCGTCGACGCACAGCGTCGGCCCGGGCAGCTGGAAGCCACGCGTGCTCGGCGCGTAGCTCCACATGAAGATCGAGTTCCCGTCCGGGGTCGACACGTACCCGGATTTCGCGTCGAGGGAGAACGTGTTGGCCGAGTTCGCCTCGCACGGGAGACGGCGGCTGCCGTCGTTCACGGCGCCGGAGGAAGCCGGTGCGGCGAGGACGCCCACGGTGCTGAGCAGGACCACGGCCGCGGTCACGGCGGCCTTGCGGTGCTTGCGGATCATGGCTGCGCTCCCGCTCACGCGTTGGGGGTGGTCTGGGGCGGCAGGGTGCCGCGCGGGCTGACCCGGATCTCGGTCAGCTGGCCGCCGTAGCCGCCGCCACCGCCGTTGTCCAGGTAGGCGTAGTTGCGGTCGTAGAACAGGTACGTCCCGGGCGCGGGCGCGGTGAACAGGACGTCCCGGCTCTCCCCCGGGCCCAGTTCGACGCTGTTGCCGGTCAGGTAGTGCTTGCTCCCGTCGCGCCCGGCCAGCAGGGCCGCGTCCTTGGCGACCACGGTCAGGTCGATGCCGTCGGCGGTCAGCGTGTGGTTCTGGTACCCGAGGTTCGCCATCCGCAGCAGGACCCGGTCGCCTTCGTTCGCGGTGATCAGGGCGCTGTTGGGCTGGTACTGGAGGCGGCCCGCCGCGGTCGACACCGGGTTGCCGTTCGGCGCGAGGGTGTCCGGGTAGCAGCGGCCGTTCAGGGCCCAGAAGCTGGGCGCGAAGTCGGTCCAGTCCGTGGTCTGGATGTGCGCGTCCCGGTAGTGCGCCTCCGACCAGATCTCGGTCATCATGAAGCCGAACTCGCGCGTGTAGCGCGTGGATCCGTCTCCGTCGTTGTAGGCGTACTTCGTGCCCGGCGGGTCCCCGGCCACCGGGTGCGCGTTCTGCGCGGGGCGCACGAACACCAGCCCGGTCATGCCCATCTGCACGTGCTCGACGTCCTCGAAGTGGCAGTGGTACATGTACGTGCCCGCGTCGTGCGGCCGGTAGAAGTAGGTGAAGTCCCGGCCGATCGGCACCGAGATGGACAGTTCCGGGACGCCGTCGAACAGCGGGATCGCGTTCTGGAAGCCGTGCCAGTGCACGGTGTGGCCGTCGACGAGGTCCGGCCGCTGGGACAGGCCCAGGTTGGTCAGCGTGATGCGGATGTCGGTGCCCTCGTCGAAGCCCAGGAGCGGCCCGGAGATCTGCGCGTGCCCGCGCTGGGCCTTGACGGTGGCGTCATCCATGCCGGTGACGTCGCGGAAGCCGAAGACGTAGAGGTCGAACGGCGACGGCGCGAGCGAGTCGGGCCAGAAGGGCGCGTTGGCCCGGGCGCCCGCCGGCATCGACACCCACCCGTCCGTGGCGGCCAGGTGCAGGCTCGTGGTCGGTGCGGTGGCCGCCGCGGTCACCCGGACGGCGGGCTGGGCGGACCGCCCGGGCCACCGGGCGGCGGCCACGGCGGCCAGGGCCCCCGCGCCGCCGCCGAGCAGGGCCCGGCGGGTCAGGGCGCGCTTCTTCTCCGGTGTGGTCACTGCGCCCTCCTGGCGGTACCGAGCAGCGGGAACTCGTCGGCGCCGGCGTCCGGGGCGAGGAAGAACCGCGAATCGCCGTCGTAGTCGAGGGTCGGGGCGAGCACGAGGCCGCCGTTGTAGGTGCGGCCGAAGGTGCCCGCGGCGTTCGCCGGGGAGCCGGCGCCCGCCAGGTGGTAGTCGCCCTGCAGCTGCGGTGCGACGTTCTGCGCCACGATCACCGCTTCGCGGAACGACGGGAACGTGCGCGAGGTGAGGATCGTCGCCGACACGTCGAACGGCGCCCGGACCTGCGGGTCGAGCCCGATCTTGTTCGTCGCGCTCGGCGTGACACCCGGGTCGTACTGCTGCAGCAGCGAGTTCGTCGGGGTCAATGCCACGGCCGCGTCAGCCGAACCCATGTCCCAGTGCCGGACCGGGTCGCCCGCGGGGGCCTGCGGTGAGGCGATCCCGGCGACGTAAAGCCCGTTCCAGGTCCCGGCCCGGTTGTCGAAGAACACGTTGTTGTACAGCAACGGGTTGCTGAACTTCGGCGCGTTCGCCGGCAGGGTGGCCTGCAGCGGCGCGCTGTTGAGCGTCGTGGACAGGCCCGCCGGGGCCGGTTGCCCGGTACTGGTGATCGCGGTGGCCGTGGTGACGTTCTTCATCACGGTGTTGTTCACGATCCGCACGTTGGTGGCGTCGTCGAGGGCGATACCGCCGCCTTCGTGGGTGGAGATGTTGTCGGTGATCAGGTTGTTCACGATGGACACCGCCGCGGTGCCCGCCTGCAGCAGCCGGATGCCGCCGCCGTCGTCGTTGGCCAGGTTGTCCTGCACCAGGTTCTCGTGCACCGACACCGGGCCGGAGCCCGCGGACGGCCGGTTCGGATCGGCCGGCAACTCGCCGGCGAGCATGATCCCGCCCGCCTCGTCGTAGGACTGGTTGAACCACAACCGGTTGTGGCCGATGTCGCCGCCGCGGCCGAGGCCGTAGTGGCTGATCCCGCCGCCGTACTCGGCGGAGAAGTTGCCGCACAGGTCGTTGTGGTCGACCGAATAGTTGTCGGTGCCGTCGAACAGCCCGACGCCGCCGGCGAGGTTGGTGCCGCCGTTGTCGCGGATCTGGTTGTGCGAGACGACCAGGCCGCTGTTGTGGATCGCCGTGGTGTAGGGCGTGCCGACGCGGATGCCGCCGCCGTAGGACCCGCCATTGCCGGCGATGACGTTGTCGGTCAGCTGCAGGTTGTTCACCGCGGCGTGGACGTACACGCCCCCGCCCTGCGTGATGGCCGCGCCCGGAGCGCCGGCGGGCGTCTTGGTACCGCCGTAGACGTCGTTGAGGTTGGTGGCGAAGTCGGCCTGGGCGCCGCCGGTGATGGTGAACCCGTCGATCGCCGAGCCGGTGTTGCCGCCGCGGACCGGGCTGAGCACGGTCACCACCGCGGAGTCCGGCACGGCCGCCGGGCCCTGGTACTGCAGGCCGCCGACGAGGGCGAACCACGCCGCGCCCGCGGGCAGGTCGGGGTTGAACCCGAGCCCGTTGAGCACCGAGCCGCGCACGTAGGTGCCGTCCGGCCGGAACCCGCCCGGGCCGGTGCCCTGCAGCTTCACCGAGGAGTGCACGACGATGTTCTCGTAGTAGGCACCCTGCGGGTTGTCCTGGCTCTGCGGTCCGGGCCACACGACGACCAGTTGCTGGCCGGCGCCGGTCGAGGCGGCTTCCAGGGCGGCCTGCACGGTGGAGAACCCGGTGCCGGGTGGTGCCGCGGTGGGCGGGTTCACCTGCAGGACGCGCGGGTTGTAGCCGGTGCCGAGCAGGTGGACGCCGATGCCGTTGACCGTGGTCTGGCCGTCGGCCTTGCGCACCGACACCTGGACCTGGCCCGCGGCTTGAGCCGCCGGAACGGTGGCCGTGATGGCGGTGTCCGACCAGCTGGTCGTCGCGAGGTTCACGGTCGTGCCGTTGGGCCGGGTCAGCACGACCTGCCCGGTGCCCTTGGCCGCCCCGAAGCCGAGGCCGGACAGCGTGAGCGCGCGGTTGGCGTCGTTCTGGCGGACGAACGGGCGGCTCACCGAGAAGATCTGCGGTGCGCTGTCCGGTGGGGTGCACACGACCGGGTTCACCTGGGTCGAGCCGGGGGCGACCGCCACGTTCGCCACCTGCGTCGGCGCGGTGTCGGTCACCGTGTACAGCCCCGGCCAGGCCTGGAAGTTCGTCGCGATCGTGCGGAAGCGCGGGTTGTAGCTCTTGTTGACGTGCCCGGGCTGGCCGGGGTCGTTGCCGACGAACCGGTACATGTTCGGGCACGGCCCGGCCGGCAGCGGGCAGTTGTAGGTCGACGTCGAGGGCTCCAGGGCCTCGTAGAAGCCGTTGAAGTCGGTGTCGACGGTGTCCACGAGCCGGCCGCTGAAGTCGTAGATGCCCATCGGCACGTTCGGCAGGCCCGCGGCCTCGCCGAACTCGACCGAGCGCTTGTCGTAGGACAGCGCGAGGTCGTTGATCGTCAGGCCCCAGAAGTGGGTGGGCAGCGGGACGGTCGTGAAGAGGGTGAAGTTCGGCGCGGTCGACTGTCCACCCCGGACGGTGACCAGCTTCTGGTCGCACAGCGGTTTCTGCTGCCCCTCGAAGGGACTGCCGCCGCCGTCGACGTAGGCCTGGTCGGTGACGTGCACGGTGTGGTTCGCGCCCGCGCACGGCGCGACGATGCCGGTGCCCTGCGACGGCGGCGCACCCGGGTCCGGCTGCGGCTGCGCCGGGTTCGGCTGGTCGGCCGACTGCTCCGGCGACGGCGGGAAGTTCTCCTGCGGCAGGTAGCCGTCACCGTCGAAGATGTTGACGTCCTCCTCGCGGGTCACCTGGTACATCGGCTTGCCGCCGACCGGGTTCTGCGGGATGTCGACCGAGACGAGGTAGTCGTCGGGCAGGAGCGTCTGCTCGTCGTAGCCGGCCGCGGCCAGGTCGGCGTAGAGCGGCAGATCGTGCGCGGGCGCGGGGTTCTGCGGGTCGCCCGGCGGGTAGAGGTTCAGCTTCGACGACGTGAAGCCGTAGTTGCCGTTGACCGTCTGCCCGAAGTTGCCCGGTGTGGTGTCGCTGGGCTGCACCTGCACGCCCTGCAGCGGAGCCTCCACACAGGACGCCGGGTCGACGTCCGGCAGCCCGACGGCCTGCTGGTCGGTGAGCACCGAGCCGTCGTACTTGCGCGGGACGCACCCGGCGGGCTGCTGCCAGGTCTCCGAGGTGTAGGTGTCGGCCAGTTCCGGCCCGCGGGCCACGGAGCCGTCGGCGTTCTTCACCGGGTCGCCGTTCGCGTCGCGCTGCACCGCGTACAGGTGCACCGGGACGTCCGGAATGCCCGGCTGGTAGGTCTCGGTCACCGCGTAGCGCGGGTCGAGCTCGTTGCGGGTCGTGTCGTAGGTGACCGTGCCGACGATCCCGCCGTTGTCGGCGCCGGTGTAGGGCTGCACGCCCCAGTCGACCCGGCCGTGCAGGCCGATGATCGGCAGCACGCTGACGTCCACGGCCGCGCCGAGCAGCGTCGTGGCCGTCGGCTGGTTGTCGGCCTGGTAGGTGATGCCGGTCGTCTTGTACCGGGTGTTGAACGCCTCCAGCACGAGGAACTTGCTCAGCGGGTACGCCTCCGGGATCGAGTAGTGGCCCTGGGCGTCCGTGGTGACGGTGTTGATGCCCTGGTCCATCACCGAGTTGTCGCGTTCCTTCAGCGCGACCGGGAACTGCGGGACACCCGCTTCGCCGGGGTCCTGCCTGCCGTTGGCGTTCGCGTCGACGAAGATCGTGCCGGTGAAGCCGGTGTGCCAGCCGACGAGGCCTTTCTGCCCGGTGTCGACGGTCTGCCCGTTGTTCACCGTCACCGTGAAGCTGTCGAGGATGAGTTCCTGCGGGTAGTCCCACAGGGTGAGCTGGTAGTCACCGTTCGGCACGTTCTTGATGTCGTACGCGCCGTTGCTGCCGGCGCGCGCCATGTACACCATCTGGTCGCCCGCGCCGAGTGCGGACAGCGCGACGAACGGCTTGTCGACGGGGCCGCGGACACTGGCCCCGGCCACCCCGGCGTTGGGCACGGTCACGCCGCTGGTGCCGCCGACGTAGGTGTCGATCTGCACGGCGACGCCCTTGATCTCGCCGGTCGGGCCGGCCGGCAGCGCCTTCGGCCGCACGAACCCGAAGTCGACCGCCGGTACCGGCTCGGCGCCGACGGTCTGCTCGGTGTCGAAGCCGGTGTCGCCCTCCTGGGTCCAGATGTCCCAGTCGTGCGCGCCCTCCAGGGTCGTGGTCTGGGCCCAGTCGGTGCCGGTCGGCGGCACGATCTGGGCGGCGTAGCGGTCCGGGCCCAGGTTGGGGATGACGACGTCGCCGTTGGCGTCGCTCAGGCACTTCCCCGTCGACGAGGGATCGACCTGCGGCTTGCCGCCGGTGAACACGATCTGCCCGGCCGGGTGCGTGGCGTCCGGTGCGGAGTGCACGTACCTGGTGCACAACGGGTTGCCGTAGTAGTCGGTGGAAACCTCACCGAGCACATCGGACAGGTGGGCGGTGAACCCGGCGAGCCCGTGTTCCGCGCCGACCTCGTAGGTGCCGTCGACCGGCACCGAGTCGTCGAAGACGCGCACCCGGACGGTGCCCAGCGGCAGCGGGTAGGGCTGCATCTCGACGGTCACCCGCCGGGTGCCGCCGTCCAGGGTGAAGTGGGCGCCGTCGATCTTGTAGCCGTCGGCGGTGACGGAGATCAGGTACCGGCCGGGCGGGAGGTCCGGCACGGCCTTGGTGTCGTTCAGGTCGGTCTCGTCGCCCTGGGCGATGATCGGCACCGCACCGGCCGTGGACCGCACGGACGGCCACTGGCAGCCGGTCGCGAACCCGGCCGAGCCGCCCGCCCGGGCCGGCAGGCAGTGCTGCGTGGTGTCGTGCGGGTTCCCGACGTCCTCGCCGGCGATCAGCCAGTGGTAGGCCGGTACGGCGTCGCCCTTGCGGACCTGGCCCGGCGCGGCCCCGACCGTGCGCGCGCTTTGGACGTGCAGGGTGATCGCCCCCGGCTGGGCCGCGTGCGCGGCGGGCGCGCCCGTGCCCACGACGACGGGGACGAAGAACGCGATGGCGGTGAGCGCGGCGACCAGTGCCACCGCGTACCGGAAAGTCGTTCGGGGCATCGTCATCCTCCCGGATCGGGACCGCTCCGGCGCCGATCGTGCGGTCGACCGCCGCCACGGCCGTCCCAGATGACAGAGCCGTCATCCGGTTGTCACGGCACTCACCCGGGTGCCCGGATCGTTATCGACGCTGGTAACGGCCGCGCCGGACCAGGCGACTTCTCCGGGTACACGGGAACCTCCGCCTCGGTGTCCTGTGCCCGGCCGTCCGGCGAATGGAACGAGCATGAGCCGTGTCCTGGTGATCGACGACGAAGAACGCGTGCGCAGCCTCCTGGTGCGGGCCCTGCAGTCCGCCGGCTACGCCGTGGACCAGGCGGGCAGCGCGACGGCCGGCCTCACCGCCACGGTCGGCCACTCCTACGACCTCGTGGTGCTCGACCTGATGCTGCCGGACCGTCCCGGATCCGAAGTGCTGACGGAAATTCTCGACCGGCAGCCGGAGGCGAAGATCATCGTCCTGTCGGCCGTACCGGAAATCGGTGCCCGGGTCCAGGTGCTCGACGCGGGCGCGCTCGACTTCCTGCCCAAGCCGTTCGTGATCGCCGAGCTGCTGGCGCGGGTCCGCGCGCGGCTGCGCACCCCGGGCCCGGCCGTGCCGGGCACGTCCCGATTCCTTCAGGTGGGCGATCTGCGGCTGGACACCCAGCGCCGGACCGTGTCGATCGGCGGTCAGCAGACCATGCTGTCCCACCGGGAATTCCTGCTGCTGAACCACCTGATGCAGCGCGCCGACGAGGTGTGCAGCCGCGACGAGCTGCTCGCCGACGTCTGGGGCTACCAGTTCGACCCGGGCAGCAACGTGGTCGACGTCTACGTGCGGCGGCTGCGGTCCAAACTGGACGGGCTGCGCAGGATCGAGACGGTGCGCAATGTGGGTTACTGCCTCTCCGCGGGCTAGGCGGGCCGTCCTGGCCGGGTGGGCCGTCTTCGCCGCGGTGAACCTCTGGCTGATGTGGACCTTCCCCGGCGCCGAGACGATCCCGTTCCACTTCGTGTGGATCAGCATCGCCATCGTCTTCGGCCTCAATTCCTGGCCGCTCAGGGGCATGCTGGCCGTCCTCGTCTTCGTGACGGCCTCGACCGGGGCGATCCTGTGGCACCACGCGATGACCGGGCACATCGGTCTCGAGGAGACGAGCGAGATCCCGCTGATGGCCGCGGTGTTCCTGGTCATGGTGTGGCACGTGCGGGGCCGGCAGGCGGCACTGGCGAAGGCCGAGCTGCTGGCCGCGGCCGAGCACCGGCGCGCGGAAACCCAGGACCTGTTCGTGCGGCTCGGCTCCCACGAGATGAAGACGTCACTGACGGTCGCGCGCGGCTACGCCGAGCTGATCCGGGCCGCCCACGAGAACCACCAGACCGAAGAGGACGCCGGCATCGTGCTCGACGAGCTGACCAAGCTCGAAAAGATGACCGCCGGCCTGACGACGCTGATGCAGCTGAACTCCCCGGTCGAACGCTCCCCCGTCGACCTGGGCGCCTTCGCGGCCCGCACCCTCCGGCGGTGGCACGCGGTCGCCGAGCGCGACTGGCGCACCGACTGTGCGGAGGCCGTCGCGGTCACGAACGAGGAGCGGCTGCAGGCCGCGCTCGACAGCCTCGTCGAGAACGCGGTCGCCTTCACCCGCGACGGCGACGTCATCGCGGTCGCCACCCGCGCCGAGGGCGGGGACGCGGTGCTCGAGGTCTCCGACACCGGCCTCGGCATCAGCCCCGGGCACCTGGGCAGCATCTTCACCCCGCAGTGGTCCCACCGGGAAGGCAACCGCAGCAGCGGCCTCGGCCTGACGATCGTCCGCACGGCGGTGGAAAACCTCGGCGGCACCGTCTCGGTGACGAGCGAACCCGGCGCCGGGACGACGTTCCGGCTGCGGCTGCCGCGCGCACCGGCCGACCACGCCGCGCCGCGGCCCGGTCACCGAGACACCGCGGCCGATCCGGTGCTGGAAAGGCGGCGCTGAGGGCTGGACCGCGCTCAGGCCACGTCGTTCCAGACGTAGTCGAGGCGGTTGCGCACCTCCACCACGCCGGACAGCTCGCTGATCGACCGCGTCACCGGGTCGATGTCGCTGCGCCGCTCCACGCGGCCGACCACCGTCACGATTCCGGCCCGCACCTCCACCCGGACCCGGTCCGGGCCCCAGTTCAGCTGCCGGATCCGCTCGCCGACCTCGCGCTCGAGGTCGGCGTCGCCGCGGGTGAAGACCCGGATCAGGTCGCGGCGGGACAGCACACCCGCCGGCGTTCCGTTTCGCAGCACGAACAACCGGCGGACACCGGTGCGGGCGAACTTCGCCGCGGCGGTGGCCAGGGAGGCGTCGGCGTCGATCGTGACGACCGGGGTGGTCATCAGGTCCTTCGCGGTGCACGCCGTCGCCTTGCGGGCCAGCCTGCGGTCGCGGCGGCGGGGCTTCGGGTCGTCCCACAGGTGCGGCAGCAGGTCCGCTTCCGAGACGACGCCGACGAGCGCGCCGGTCTTGTCGGCGACGCCGACCGCGCTGATCCCGGTGCCGGTCAGCAGCTCGGCGATGTCCTTGAACGGCGTCTGCGGGGAGACGGTGATCGGGTCGGCGGTCATCACCGCGGAAACCGTGGTCATGGCGGGTGCTCCTTGTCGTTCAGGCGTTCTCGGTGCGGACGACCAGCACGGGGCAGGCCGAGTGGTGCAGCAGGGCCTGGCTCGTCGAGCCGAGGACCAGCCCGGTGAAGCCACCGCGGCCGCGGCTGCCGACGACGAGCAGCTGGGCACCGCGGCTCGCGGAAAGCAGGCGGTGGCGCGGCTTGTCGTGCTCGACGCGGCGCTCCACGGGGACGTCCGGGTACTTCTCCTGCCAGCCGGCGAGCCGCTGGGCGAGCAGCCGCCGGCCGGAATCGCGCAGGGATTCGCCCTGGAACGCGACGTTGCCGTCACTGAACAGGCCGGCGGTGTCGCCGTCGTGCCAGGTGTAGAGGGCGACGAGCGGCGCAGCGCGGAGGGAGGCTTCCTCGAACGCCCACGCGATCGCGGCCTCGCTCAGCGGGCTGCCGTCGACGCCCACGACGACCGGGCCGTCGACGCTCTCCCGCCCGCGCACGACGACGACCGGGCAGTGCGCCTTGGCGGCGAGGTCGACGTCGGGGGAACCGCTGAACAGCCCGGCGATCGCGCCGACGGGCTCTCCGGTGACGAGCAGCCGCGCCCGCGCCGACACGGCCAGCAGGGCGGTGACCGGTCCGCGGTCACTGGCCTCGGTGGCGACCGCCAGCCCCGGCACGGCGGCTTCGAGGGTCGCCCGCGTCCGGCGCAGGAGGTCATCCGCTTCGGCCGCTTTGATCGCCAGCCAGTCCGACGGCGGGTACGCCTTGCCGCCCAACGCGGAGTCTTCGTAGCCGTAGGCGGTGAAAACGAGCAGCGAAGCGTGCCGGCGGGCGGCTTCCGCGGCCGCCCACAGCGCAGCCGCGGCCGCGGTTTCGGAGCCGTCCACGGCCACCACGACCGGCGCGTTTCCGGTTGCCCTCATGACGTTTCCCTTCCGTTCCGGTTCGTGAACCCGACGGTAGGGCGCGCGTAGGCACCGGCGCTGCGGTCGTTCGTCCCCGCGCCCGGTGACCTTCGGCCGCTCCTTCCCGCCCGGCCGGGGTCCATCGTGAGCGGTGAGGAGGTATCCGCGATGCACGAGGAATGGCGCGGTCGCGCTCGCCGCCGCGGTCCTGGCCCTCGTCACCGGCGACGGCAGCCCGCTCGCCGTGCTGTGGGTGGTTTCGACCGTCCGGCACTCCGGACCCCGGCCGGGCGGCCGTGACCGTCCGGCTGCTGCCCGGTTCAGCCGGCCCGGAGCACCGCCGCGCCGTTCACGCGGTCCGCGGCCAGGTCGGCCAGCGCCCGGTCCGCGTCGGCCAGCAGGTAGGGCACGGTGCTGACGCTGAGGTGGTGCGTGCCGGCGAAGTCCAGGAACTCCCGCGCGTCATCGCGCGTGTTCGCCGTGACGCTGCGCACCTGCCGCTCCTGGAACAGGTGCTGCTGGTAGTCCAACGGCGGCACGTCGGAGAGGTGGATCCCGGCGATGGCCAGCGTGCCGCCGCGGTCGAGCGCGGCCAGCGCCGGCGCCACCAGCTCGCCCACCGGCGCGAACAGGATCGCGGAGTCCAGCGGCTCCGGCGGTGGATCGGCGGCGTCCCCGGCTGACGCGGCGCCCAGCTCCAGCGCCAGCTCGCGCGCGGCGGCGCTGCGCGTCATGACGTGCACGGTGGCGCCGCGGGCGATCGCCACCTGGGCGGTCAGGTGCGCGCTGCCGCCGAACCCGTAGATGCCCAGGCGGCCGTTTTCCGGCACCTCGGCGCGGGTCAGGGCGTGGTAGCCGATCAGCCCGGCGCACAGCAGCGGGGCGAGTTCGTCATCGGTGTAGCCGCCGGGCAACGGCAACGCGTAGGCGGCCGGGACGACGGCGTACTCCGCGTAGCCGCCGTCGGCGTCCCAGCCGGTGTAGCGCGATCCGGGACAGAGGTTCTCCCGGCCGCGCAGGCAGAACCGGCACTCGCCGCACGTCTCGCGCAGCCACGCGATTCCCACCCGGTCACCGGCGCGGAACCCGGTGGTGCCCGCCCCGGCGGCCACGACCTCGCCGACGACCTCGTGCCCCGGGATCACCCCGGGCCGGTGCACCGGCAGGTCACCCTCGGCGACGTGCAGGTCCGTCCGGCAGACCCCGCACACCAGCACCCGCACCAGCAGCTCACCGGCGGCGGGCCGCGGCACCGGCACCCGCGACCGTTCCAGGGGGCCGGAGGGCATGGGCCCGGGCCGGGTGACGCGCCAGGCCGCCATGGTCGTCGGCAGGGTCATCCGTCCTCCTCGGGCCGCGGGAACTCCCAGGCCAGGATGCCCCGCCGGCCGCGGCCGCGCGACGCGCCCCGGTCGTTCCGGCCGGGGACGTTGGGCCCTTCGTCCCCGGCAGGCCATCAACGCCGTCCGGGACGACCGCACGGTGCTGAGCGCAGCCGACCTCGCGGCCGCCCGCGAGCGGGTGCTGCTGGGCCGGCGCGACAGGTCGAACGCCCTCCTGCCCGAAGAACGGCACTCGGTCGCCGTGCACGAATCCGGGCACGCGCTGGTCGCCGCGCTCTGTGAGCACGCCGACCCGGTGGCGAAGGTGACGATCCTGCCCGCCGGGATGGCCTTGGGCGCAACCGAGCGGCTGCCGGAGGCCGAGACCGCGAAAGCCACCTCGCGGACCTGCTCGCGGTCCGCCTGGGCGGCCGCGCGGCCGAGCTGGTGGTGTTCGGCGAGACCTCGACCGGAGCGGCCAACGACCTCGCCGGAGCTGGGCCCGATCGGCTACCGCGCGCCCGAGGGACAGCCGGAGCTGCTGGGCCGGCCGTGTTCGGAACAGACCCAGCGGGCCGTCGACGAGGAGATCGCCCGGCGCAGGACCGGGCGGCCGGCCTGCTGCAACAGCACCGGCGTGCCCTGGACGCGCTCGCCGGGCAGCTGCAGGAGCACGAGACGGTCGACGGCGACGCGGCGCTGCGGGAAGAGGCCGCCGGAAGTCCCCTCGCGGGAGGACTTCCGGCCGCAGCGGACGGTCACGGCGTCGCCCTACGGTCGGCGGACGACCGCCGTACCGGGAGCCGCCGATGAACACGACAGGACGATCCATCGTCACCGGAGTCGACGGGTCGGGCGAGGCGCTCGACGCCGTCCGCTGGGCGGCCCGCGTCGCCCGGCTGCGCGAAGTCCCGTTGGAGATCGTGCACGCCCTCGACTTCCCGGCGCTGCTCGCCGGCGGGGTCGTCCCGCCGCCGGAGGAGATGAAAGACGTCCTCCGCGCGCACGGGCAGCGCTACCTGCGGGCGGCGCGGGAGATCGCCGAGGCGCAGGGCGCGCCCACCGTGACCACCAGGCTGGACTCCGACCGCGCCGCACCGGCGCTCATCGACGCGTCGCGGACCGCGGCGCTGGTCGTGGTCGGCTCGGGCGGCCGCGGCCGGCTCACCGGCCTGCTCGCCGGCTCGGTCGCCGCGGCCGTCGGCGCGCACGCCGCCTCCGACGTCGTGGTCGTCCGCGGCGACTCCTGGGATGATCCGGAGGCGGCGAACCGGCCGGTGCTCGCCGGGATCGACGGCAGCGACCCCAGCGCTCGCATCCTCGCAGCGGCTGTAGCCGAGGCGAAGGTGCGCAAGACCCACCTGATCGTGGTGCACGCGTCGGCGGACGAGCCGCGCCCGGAGGCGGAACCGCACCTGGACCCGCAGGCCGCCACCGATGCCGGAGAGCGGCTGCTCGGCGAACTCACCGGTGAACACGACGTCGGCGGCATCCCGGTCGAGCGGGTGGTCGTCCGCGGGCACCCGCGCCGCGAGCTGATCGAACGCAGCCGGACCGCGCAGCTCGTCGTGCTCGGCGACCGCGGCCGCGGCGGCTTCCCCGGCCTGCTGCTGGGCTCGACGGGGCAGGCGCTGCTGCACAACGCCGCGTGCCCGGTGTACCTGGTACGCACCGCCTCCTGACGGAAGTCCTCGCGCGGATGGGCCTTCGCCCCACCGGAACCGGGGCCGGGAGGCCCCGGGAACCGGGGCGGTCCGGCCCTCCTCCCCCGGCCTCACCAGGCGGACGCTGGACTCCGACGAAAGTGAGGCACACCATGGACACCCACCGCGGAATCGCCCCGGCGACCACAGCCGAGCCGACGTCCCCCCGCCGCAACCGCCGCGACCGGATCGCCCTGCGACCCGCCGATTTCGTCGACCCCCGCTACGCCGGCGTCGCCGACCGGCACCTGGCACGCACCCTGACCGCGGAAGACCGGTCCGAAGAGGACGGTCTGGACCCGCTGGAGCGCGTGACCTGCCGCACCCACCGCCGCTGGCTGCACGACTGCGTCGCGTCGCCGCTGCACGTCGTGATCGTCACCGGCACCCGCTGGTGCCGCGCCTGCGAATGCGCGCTGAACGTCGCGGTCGACCAGCTGGCCGGCGACGTCTCGGTCCACTGCCCGTCGTGCGGCGAAACGCCCGCCACGAGGGCCACCCGCCAGCTGGTCCGCGCCTGTCGCGCGAGCCTGGCCGCCGCGCACGACCGCTGAGCCGATGACGCGCAGCCGGCTGTACCGCAGCGGTGTTCTCGAGCGGGAGGATTTCCCCGCCACCGAAGCCGCCCGTCACCTCGCCGACCCGTCGGTGACCCTGTGGCTCGACTTCGACGCCCCCACCCCCGAAGACCTGGCGACGCTGGCCACCGAACTCGGCCTGCACCCGCTCGCCGTCGCCTCCGTGCTCGACGAAGACCACCAGCGCCCCAAGCTCGTCCGCTACGACCGGCACTCGTTCCTCGCGGTGTACACCGTGCGCGTGACCGACGGCGTCCTGGCGGCTTCGGAGCTGGACGCGTTCGTCACCGACCGCGTGCTGGTCACGGTGCACCGCAACAACACGACCGACATCGACGCACTCACCGCGCGTTGGGACACGACGCCGGAACTGGCCAAGAACGGCGCCGGATTCCTGCTGCACGGCCTGCTCGACTACGTCGCCGACGGCCACCTCGACGCCGTCCAGGCCCTCGACGAGCAGGTCGAGGCGCTCGAAGACCTCGTGTTCGCCGACCACGTCGACCACACGGACCTGCAGCGCCGGTCCCTCGGGCTGCGCCGCAGCCTCAGCCGCCTGCGGCACCTGGCGGTGCCGATGCGCGAGATCGTCGCCGCCCTGATGCGCCGCGACGACACCCTGCTGCCCTACTTCCAGGACGTCTACGACCACGTCCTCCGGGTGACGGAGTGGACGGAGTCCCTGCGCGACCTGATCGCGACGATCCGCGAGACCCAGCTGAGCATCCAGGGCAACCGCCTCAACACGATCATGAAGAAGGTCACCAGCTGGGCGGCGATCATCGCGGTCCCGACGGCGATCACGGGGTTCTACGGCCAGAACATCCCGTACCCGGGGTTCGGGTCGGCGTCGGGAGTGTGGGTGTCGACGCTGGCCATCCTGGTGATTTCGGCGACGCTGTACACGCTGTTCAAGCGCCGCGACTGGCTTTGACGGTGAACCACCGCCAGAGCAGTTTGTCCGCCTCCACCACCGCGAACGCCACCACCGCGGCACCGAGCACCCACAGCCACGAAGAGAACCCCACCGGCGCGGTGTGGAACCACGAGTTCATCACCGGCACGTAGGTCAGCAGCACCTGCAGCCCGGCCGTCAACCCCAGCCCCAGCAGGAACATCCGGCTGTGCCCCGGCCACGAGCGCACCACCGGCCGATCGAGGGAACGGCAGCTGACCAGGTAAGCCGCCTGGACGCCGACGAACACGTTGATCGCCGTCGTCCGCGCTTCCGCCACCGAAGCACCCGACGTGAGACACAGCCGGTACGCACCGAAGGCCGCCACTACGAGCAGTACCGAGACGAGCACCACCCGGCGCAGCAGCGTCCCCGTGAACAGCGGCCGTTCCGGTGGCCGCGGCGGACGGTGCATGACGCCGTCCTCGGTCGGCTCGAACGCCAGCGTCAAGCCCAGGAACACCGCCGTCGTCATGTTGATCCACAGGATCTGCACCGGCACGATCGGCAGTACCGCGCCCACCAGGATCGCCACCAGCACGACCATCCCCTCACCGATGTTGGCCGGCAGCGTCCACGCGATGAACTTGCGCAGGTTGTCGAACACCCCGCGGCCCACCCGCACGGCCGCCTCGATCGACGCGAAGTCGTCGTCGGTCAGGACCATGTCCGCGGCCTGGCGGGCCGCGTCGGTGCCGCCCCGGCCCATCGCGACGCCGATGTCCGCGCGGCGCAACGCCGGGGCGTCGTTCACCCCGTCGCCGGTCATCGCGACCACGTGGCCGCGGCGCTGCAACGCCCGCACCAGCTCCAGCTTCTGCCCCGGCGACACCCGCGCGAACACCTGCGTGGCCGCCACGGCGTCGTCGAATCCCCCTTCGGGCAACGAGGCCAGCTCGGCCCCCGTGAGGACCCGGGGATCGGCCGCCAGCCCCACCTCGCCGGCGACCGCGCGGGCCGTTCCGGCGTGGTCGCCGGTGATCATCTTGACCTCGACGCCCGCGCTCCGGCAGGCCGCGACCGCGGTGGCAGCCTCCGGCCGCGGCGGGTCGTGCATCGCCTGCAAGCCCAGCAGAACCGGCGTCGTCCCGGCCGTGACCCGCGCGAACGCCAGCACCCGCAGTCCCCGCGCGGTCAGCGTCCCGTGCACCCGGTTCAGCGCGTCCCGGTCGAGCGGCCGGACACCGCCGCCGGGGACCACCTCGTCCCCGCAGCGGGCCGCGACCTCTTCGACCGCGCCCTTGAGGTAGGCGACGTCACCGTGGACCGTCGTCATCGTCCGGGTCTCGGACTCGAACGGCACGGTCCCGGTGCGCGGCGCGCCCGCCCGGATCGCGACCGGGTCCAGCCCCGCAGCGGTCGCCGAGCCGAGCAGCGCGATCTCGGTGGGGTCGCCTTCGCCGAGCTCCGCGTCGTTGCACAGGACGCCGGCGATCAGGCACTCCCGCAGCGTCTCCGCGGCTTCGCCGACCGGGATCGGCGACCCCGCCGCGGCGAGGGTGGTCACCGTCATGTGGTTGCGGGTCAGCGTGCCGGTCTTGTCGGTGCAGATCACCGTGGTGCCGCCGAGGGTCTCGACGGCAGGCAGGTGCCGCACGATCGCGCCGCGCCGGGACATCCGGACGACGCCGATGGCCAGCACGATCGCGACCGCGGCCGGCAGGCCTTCGGGGATCGCGCCGACGGCGAGGGCGACCACCGCGGTGAACATCTCCGGCGCCGGTGTGCCCCGCAGGACGCCCAGCACGAACGCCCCGGCCGAGACGGCGACGATCACCAGGCTCAGCTGCCGCGAAAACCGGCCGAGCTTGCGCGTGAGCGGCGTCTCGACGACCTCGGCCGTGGCGACCAGGTGCTGGATGCCGCCCAGCTGGGTCGCGCCGCCGGTCGCGGTGACCAGGCCGCGGGCCTGGCCCCGGGTCACCAGCGTCCCCGAGTACGCCGAGCCGGCCCGGTCGGCGACCGCGGCCGACGGCGGAACCGGTTCGGCGGACTTCGCGACCGGCACCGACTCGCCGGTCAGCGCGGACTCGTCGATCTCGGCCAGGTGCACCTCGGCCAGCCGGACGTCGGCGGGCACGCGGTCGCCCGCGGCGAGCTCGACGACGTCACCGGGCACCAGCCGGGCCGCGGGCACGCGTTGCGGCACCCCGTCGCGGACGACGATCGCCGCCACCGGGACCAGCTTCGACAGCGCCTCCAGCGCGCGCTGGGCGCGGGATTCCTGGACGAACCCGACGACGGCGTTCAGCACCACGACGCCGCCGATCACCCCGGCGTCGACGTGCCCGCCGAACACCCACGTGACGATCCCCGCCAGCAGCAGGACGTAGATCAGCGGGTTGTGGAACTGGGCGAGCAGCCGCCGGACCGGCCCGGGTCCGGCGGGCACGGGCACGGTGTTGCCGCCGAAGCGAGCCAACCGCGCTTCGGCCTCCTCGGTGCTCAGGCCCAGCGCCGGATCGACGCCGAGCTGCTCGGCGACCGCGGCCGCCGGCAGCGCGTGGAATCCCGCGGTGCCGGTCACGGTTGCGGGATTCACTGCACAGCCTCCAGGTCATTGTCGTTTCCGCTTCCCCGGGTCACCGTGGCCAGCCGGGCGGCGAACTCGGCCGGGGTGGCCGACACCGCCCGCAGTGCCCGCTGCCGGACCGCGCCACCGCCCCGGTCCGCGAGCACGCACCAATCCCGCTGGACCACCTCGAGATCGCCGGCCGCCTCCAGCGCGGGCCGGACGTGCGCCAGCAGCCGCGCGGTTCCGGCGCGGTCGAGGCCGTGCCGGGCGGCGGCGCGGAGCGACTGCGCCATCGCCGCGTCCGACGGCTGTGCCGCCCGTTCCCCGGTCAGCGCCGTGGCCACGAGCGCCCGCACCAGCCCGGCGAGCACGACGGCGTCGGCCACGTCGAGGCAGACATCGGCGATCCGCACCTCCACGGTCGGGTGCCGCGGCGACAGGCGGGCGTAGAAGTACACCCCGCGGGCGTCCGGCGCGGCACCGCCGCGGATCGCCTCGGCGACGGCCGTGTCGTACTCGGCGACGTCGTGCCACGCAGCGGGCGGCCGGGCGGTCGGCCAGCGCGACCAGAGCGGGTACCGCGTGCTCGCCCACCCCGAGTCGGCGCCGCCGGCGTAGGGCGAATTCGCGCTGAGGCCCAGCAGGACCCCCAGCCACGGCCGGAGCCCGGCGAGCGCGCGCACGCCCGCCGCCCGCGACGGGACGCCGACGTGGACGTGGCAGGCGCAGGTGCCCGCGCCGGGGACCAGGGCGGGGAAGCGCGCGGCCAGCCGCTCGTACCGGGCGTCGGCGGTGACCAGCGGTGCGGCGCCGAACGGGGCGACGCCGGTCGCCACGGCCAGGCACCCCGCGTTCGCCGCCGCCTCGCTCACCCGGCGGCGCAGCCGCGTCAGGTCCGCGCGGACCTCGGCGAGCGAACGGCACACCCGGGTCAGCGTTTCGAGCTGGAAGCGCAGGAACTCCGGGACCACGCCGGGCTCGCCGGCCAGCGCGGCCAGGATCCGCGGAGCCGCCGGAACAGCTGCCCCGGTCCGCGTGTCCAGCAGCACGAACTCCTCCTCCACGCCGACCGTCGGGGCGCACGCCACGGCTTCAGGTACCGGCGCGGGCCAGCGCCGCCCCGAGGGCGGCACCCCACGCCTCGGCCCGCTCGGCCTCGCCCGGCTCCAGGCCGGCGTCGATCGTTCCCGTACCGACGAAGAAGCTCTCCGCGGGCAGGACGAGCCGGCACCCGCGCCGGCGCAGCCGCTTGGCCACCCCGAGCGACGCGGCCCCGGTGAACACCCGCGGCTTGTCGATCCGGGTGTCGAAGGCCGCGGCGGCCGATCCGGCCGGCACCGTGTCGAGCGCGTCCAGCCACTCCCGGATGCCCGTCTGCGACCGCGTCGGGTACGCCACCTGGCCCTTGGCCGACTTCCGGGTCGACGCCCGGCTCATCGCGTGCGCGTGGGTGGGGCCGCCGACGACGAGCAGGCCGACACCGGTCAGGTCCCGGGGCGCCTTGTCGACATTGACCACCTCGAGCGGGCCGGCTCCGGCCAGCCCCCTGCCGATCGCCTCGGCCGCCTTCTCGGTGGCGCCGAACATCGACTCGAAGATGACGAGGATCCGCATGTCCGCTCCTTTCAGCGGTCGAGCCGGACGGGCTTGCGGGTCAACGCTTCGATGTCGCCCGCCGCGCATTCGAGCAGGTTGTGGGCCAGGTCGCTCAGCGCGCGCGAAGCGGCCAGCTCGTCGCCGATCTCGGGCACGTCGGTGTCGGCGGGGTCGAGCCGCGCGACGCCGGTCCCGGAGACCCGGGTGTCATCGGCCGTGTGGAGCCGGGCGGTGGCCCGGGTGCGGCCTGCGTCGTCTTCGTCGATGTGCACTTCGACGTGCCAGCGCTTTTCCTGCATGATCTCTCCTCAGGTTTCCTCGGGCACCATTTCGATGGCGCCGCACGGGCATTCGGCGACGCAGATCCCGCAGCCCTTGCAGTAGTCGAGGTCGATCGCGTACCGCTCCCCCGGTTCGAGCTTGAGCACCGCGTTGTCCGGGCAGACGCCGTAGCAGTTGTCGCATTCGAAGCAGTTTCCGCAGGACAGGCAGCGGCGTGCCTCGAACAACGCCGTCGACGCTTCGAGGCCGCCTTTGACCTCGTCGAAGGTGGACACGCGCCGGGACAGGTCCAGGTGCGGCCGGACGGTCCGGTCGGCGTCGCTGTAGTACCAGGTGTTGAGGTCGCCGAACGTCGCTTCACGCCGGGGCCGCGGCTCGGGGACGGCGAGCCCGCGCAGCCAGGCGTCGATCTCGCGGGCCGCCTTCCCGCCGTGGCCCACCGCCACGGTCGCGGTCCGCCCCGACGGCACCATGTCCCCACCCGCGAAGATCCCCGGGTGCCCGGTCATCATCCCGGTGCCGACGCGCACGACGCCGTCCGCGCGTTCGACCTCCGGCAGGGCGTCCACCAAGGACAGATCGGTGTCCTGGCCGAGGGCCAGTACGACGGTGTCGGCTGCGAGCCGTTCGAACTCGCCGGTCGGCTGCGGGAAACCGGCGTCGTCGAGCCGCATCTTCTGCACGGTGATGCCTTCGCCGTCGATTTCACTGATCGTCGACAGCCAGCGCATCGACACGCCCTCTTCGACGGCTTCCGCCACCTCGGACTCGTGCGCGGGCATCTGCGCCCGCGTGCGGCGGTAGACCACCACGGGGTCGGTGGCGCCCAGCCGCATCGCCGTCCGGGCGGCGTCCATAGCGGTGTTGCCGCCGCCGTAGACGGCGACCCGGCGGCCGAGCAACGGCCGGTCCCCGCTCTCCATGCCGTGCAGCAGGGAAACCGCGTCGAGGACGTGGGCCGTGTCGCCCGCCGGGATGTAGGCCCGCTTGCCGACCTGGGCACCCACGGCCAGGAAGACCGCGTCGAACCCGGCCTTCGCGGCCACGACGTCGGTGACCCGGCTGTTCTGCTCGAAGGCGACGCCCATCGCCGCGATGCGGCGGATCTCGGCGTCGAGAACCTCGCGCGGCAGCCGGTAGCGCGGGATGCCGTAGCGCAGCATCCCGCCGGGGGCGGCTTCGGCGTCGCGGACGGTGACGGCGTGCCCGAGCCGGGCCAGGTGGTAGGCGGCGGACAGGCCCGCCGGGCCCGCACCGACGACGAGCACCCGTTTGCCGCTCGGCTCGGCGACCGGCATCGTCCAGTCCTGCCGGATGCCCTCGTCGCCGAGGAACCGCTCGATCGAGTTGATTCCGACGGCCTCGTCGAGCTGGCCGCGGTTGCAGGCGCTCTCGCACGGCCGGTAGCAGATCCGGCCGAGCACCGCGGGCAGCGGGTTGTCGGCCATGATCCCGCGCCACGCCGTCTCGTAGTCGCCGGATTCGGCGTGGTAGAGCCACTTCTGGATGTCCTGGCCGGCCGGGCAGGCCTGGTTGCACGGTGGCAGCAGGTCGACGTAGACCGGCCGTTCGGAGCGCCAGGCACCGGTCTTGTTCGCCCGGCTCGAGCCGACGTCGAGCGTGATCGCGAACGGCTTTCCGTGCTCCATCTCAGTCCTCCCCGAGCAGGTCGAACCGGCGGATGTTGCGGTCGGCGAGCGCCTGGATCTTCCCGACCACGTCCGCGCGCGGCGGGTCGCCGAACAGGTGCGCGTACCGGTTCTGGAGCTGCAGGTAGTCCTCCACCGGCACGCGGTGGCGGATCTTCGACGTCGTCACGACTTCGCCGCCTTCCGCCTCGAACACCGGGAAGATCCCGCTTTCCTTCGCCAGGCGGGCGATCCGGATCGTGTCGTGGGACGCGCTGCCCCACCCGAGCGGGCACGGCACCAGTACGTGCAGGTAGCGCGCCCCGCGGAACTCCATGGCCCGCGTCACCTTGGCTTCGAGGTCACGCAGGTCCGCGACCGTCGCCGTGGCGACGTAAGGGATTTCGTGGGCCAGTGCGATCATCGGCACGTTCTTGCCCTGCCCGAACACCGCACCCGGCTCCGGGCCGAGCGCGGGGGTGGTCGCCGTGCGCGCGGCGGCCGGCGTCGCACCGGACCGCTGGACGCCGGTGTTCATGTAGGCCTCGTTGTCGTAGCAGATGTACAGCACGTCGTCGTTGCGCTCGAACATCCCCGACAGGCATGCGAAGCCGATGTCGACGGTCCCGCCATCGCCGCCCTGACCGACCACCCGGACGTCCGTGCGGCCCTTGGCCTTCAGCGCCGCGGCGACCCCGGTCGCCACGGCCGGCGCGTTGCCGAACAGGGAGTGCAGCCACGGGATCCGCCACGACGTCTCCGGGTACGGCGTCGAGAAGACTTCGAGGCAGCCGGTGGCGTTGACCGCCACCATCCGGTTCCCGGTCGCGCGCATGGCCGCGTCGAGCGCGTACCGCGCGCCCAGCGCCTCGCCGCAGCCCTGGCACGCTCGGTGGCCGCAGTCGATGGAGTTGATCCGCTGCCGGTCGGACTGCACGCTGCGCTCGTCTTCACCGAGCAGCCGGCCGCCGACCGCGAAGCTGCCGGTCTGGTAGAACTTGATCGGCGTCACCACCATGCCATCACCCGATTCGCGAGGCGACCGCACCGAGGTCGCGCAGGAGGTTTTCGGCCGTCGGCCCCGACCGGCGGCTCGCCGCGAGGCGGCCCAGCTCCCGGTCGATCAGCGGGCGGTCGAGGTCGAGGAAGGTCAGCGGCGGCAACCGATCCGCCTGCCGCAGCAGCCGGTCCAGGGACTTCTTCGTGATCGCCCGGCCACCCAGCCCGGCGATCACGGCGTGGACCTCGGCCGCCGGCGCCGCCGTCACGACGTTCTGCGTGACGATGCCGCCGACACCCGGCTCGAAGGCGCGTTCCAGCACGATCACCCGACGGGCGTGCCCGATGGCCGCGCGCACGGCGGCGGCGGGGAACGGCCGGAAGCAGGTCAGGCCCAGTACACCCACGCGCAGGCCGTCCTCGCGCAGTTCGTCGACGGTGTCCTTGAGCGTGCCCAGCACCGAGCCGAGGGCGACGACGATCGTCTCCGCGTCTTCGGTGCGGTACGAGCGCGCCAGGCCGCCGGAGTTGCGGCCGAACGCCTCGGCGAACCGGTCGGCGATGTCCGGGACGACGTCGAGGGCCGCCATCAGGCGGGCGTGCCCGAGGTAGCGCACCTCGGTGAACGCCTCCGGCCCGACCATCGCGCCGATCGACGACGGCTCGGCGGGGTCGAGGACCTGCCGGGGCTCGTACGGCGGCAGGAACGCGTCGACCTCGTCCTGGCCCGGGACGTCCACCGGCTCCCAGGCGTGGGTCAGCACGAAGCCGTCCATGCACACCATCACCGGGGTGGACAGCTCCTCGGCGATCCGGAACGCCTGGACGTGCAGGTCGGCCGCTTCCTGGTTGGTCTCGGCGTAGAGCTGGAGCCAGCCGGCGTCGCGCAGGGCCATGCTGTCGCTCTGGTCGTTCCAGATGTTGATCGGCGCCCCGATCGCCCGGTTGGCCACCGTCATCACGATCGGCAGGCCGAGCCCGGCGGCGTTGAACACCGCCTCGGTCATGTAGAGGAGGCCCTGGCTGGCCGTCGCGGTGTAGGCCCGCGCCCCGGCGGCGGACGCCCCGATGGCGACCGACATCGCCGCGAACTCCGACTCGACGTTGACGAACTCGCACGGCGCGAGCTCACCGGACTTCACCAGCTCCGCCAGGCCCTCGACGATGTGGGTCTGCGGCGAGATCGGGTACGCGCAGACCACCTCCGGCCGGCACCGTGCCACCGTCTCGGCGACGGCCCGGGACCCCTCAATCTGCCTGCGCACCGGCCAGCTCCTCCCGTTCGGCGCGGACGAACCCGTACGCGGCGGTGGCCGCGGCGATGTTGCCGTCGGCCTTCGGCCCGGTGAACCGGCCGGAGATCGCGGCGACCACCGAGCGCAGCTCGACCACGCCGGTCAACGCGGCGAACCCGCCGAGCAGCGCGGCGTTGGGCACCGGGCGGCCGAGGTGCTTCTGCGCCAGCTCGGTCGCGGGCACCACCAGCAGCCGCTCGCGCCGGAAGCCACGGACGAACTCCCCCAGCCCCAGTTCGCCGAAGTCGTGGGCGGAGTTCACCAGCAGACAGCCGCCGGGGCCGAAGCCCTCGAAGACGTTCACCTGGTGCAGCAGCGTGGCGTCCTGCACGATCAGCACGTCGGGCGCGACGACCGGTTCCCGCGTGCGGATGACCGCGTCGGAGATCCGGCAGAACGAGACCACCGGCGCACCGGTCCGTTCCGAGCCGAAGCTGGGGAACGCCTGTGCGTGCCGGCCTTCGGTGAACGCGGCCACCGACAGCAGCTCGGCCGCGGTCACCACGCCCTGGCCGCCGCGGCCGTGGATGCGGACCTCGGTCGCGCTCATGCGCTCGGGTACTTCGCCAGGATGTCCCGCAGCGCCGAAACGAACCGCAGGGACTCGTCGTGGTCGCGCTGCCAGACGTTGCGGCCGAAGATGAGCCCGGTCGCGCCGGCTTCCATGGACTCGCGGGCCTTCTCCAGCATCGCGTCGTCACCGGCCTTGCCGCCGCCGGACACCAGCAGCAGGGTCCGCCCGGCCGACCGCACGACCGCGTCGATCGCCTGCTGGCCGGTGATCTCCCGCGCGTAGCCGCCGGGCACGTTGTCGATCTTCGCCGGGTGCGGGAAGGTGACCTTGACGACGTCGGCGCCCAGCTCGGACGCGGTCCGGGCGGCGTAGTCGACGGCGTAGAAGGAGTCGCGGCCGCCCTTGGCTTCGATCGCCGAGCCACGCGGGTAGGCCCAGACGACGAGGGGCATGCCGAGCCGGTGTGCCTCGGCGCGGACCTGCCGCAGCTGCGCGAAGTCCCGCTCCTGGGCCGGCGTTCCGACGTAGAGGGTGTAGCCGACGGCGTCCGCGCCGAGCCGGACCGCGTCCTCGACGCTGCCGTGCAGCGGGGACAGCGCCTCGGCGTCGGAGGGGATTTCGGTCTTCCCGTTGAGCTTCAGCACCAGCGGCAGCTCGCCCGCGTAGTCCCAGTAGAACTTCTCCGCCAGCCCGATCTGGATCGCGATGCCGTTGAAGCCGCCCTCGATGGCGAGCTTGAGGACGTACTTCGGGTCGCTCGCGGCCGGGTTGGCGAAGAAGTCGCGCGGGCCGTGCTCCAGTCCCTGGTCGTAGGGCAGGACGAACGCGGTGCCGTTGCGCAGGCCGTGCTCGTGCAGGATGCGGTGCAGCCGGGCCTTCTTGCCGGTGTTCAGCCCGAGTTCGGCCAGCGGGGGACGGTGCGCCATGGCGGCCTCCGGGGTTGCTGGTTTCGTGTTCGCCCAGCAAATCGCGCCGCGGTGACCACCACCGCGGGCGAACGCCACCGGCGCCGGGGCCCTCGGTCACCGGCGGAGAGGACCATCGGCTCTGGGCTCCCCGCGCGCCCGGCGGTGAGACTTCGCCGCATGAAGGTCGACGAACTGCTCGCGAAGGCGAAGGACGGGCTGGAGACCAAGATGGTCTACGGCGAGCCGTACGAGGTCGACGGCGTCACGGTGATCGTGGCGTCCAGCGTCGGCACCGGCGGTGGCGGCGGCGACAGCCGCGACGAGAAGGGCCGCTCCGGCGAAGGCGGCGGGTTCGGGCTGTCGGCCAAACCGGTCGGGGCGTACGTCATCAAGGACGGCAAGCTCCGCTGGGAACCGGCGATCGACGTGAACCGCCTGCTGGCGACCCTGGGGGCGATCGCCGTCGCGGCCCTCTTCGCCGCGACACGTCTGGCGAAGCTCCGGGTAGCCGGAGGGGCCTGATCCGGGCTATCCGGCCGGCTCGGCCGAACGGTCCTCCTTGACGGCGGTTCGGACCTGCTCGGTGAGCGCTTCGCCGAGCGCCCCGGGGTGCGAGGCGCGCTCTCGCAGTCCTTGGGCGACCTTGGCGAGCACGACGGTGAACTCCCGGATGTGCTCGGGTTCCGAGTTCGCGACCGCCTGGTAGACGTCGGCGGTGAACAGCGTGAAACTGGCCTCGACGGCCGCCCGGCCGCCGGGGGTCAGCATGACCAGGACGCTGCGCCGGTCGGTCGGGTGCCGCTCGCGCCGGGTGTAGCCGGCCGCTTCGAGCCGGTCGAGCAGCGCGGTCACGCTCGCCGAGGCGATGCCCAGCCGCTTCACCAGCGCCGATGGGGGCAGCGGCCCCTCGTGCAGCAATTCGCCCAGCACCGCCGCTTCGTGCACGCCGACCCCGAAGGCGGACGCCATGGCGCGCCGGTATTCGTCGGTGGCCACGATCACCGATCTCAGCTGCTCGGCCAGACGTTCCATACCCCACAACCCACAAGATCACCGTCGAAACTACCTAGTTAAACTAGATTCTAGCCCAACTAGCCACAAGACGCCCGTGCGTCACCGGGTCGCTCGTCCGAGCGAAGATTCTCCGCTCGCGAAACAGATCACAGCCGAGAATCACGACGCCGTCCGCTCGCACATAGGTTGCTCCGCAGGAAGGACGCGAAAGCCGCCGGACACTTTCCGACCCCGGCGAAATGCCGGACGAAATCGACGCCGAGATACCGCGAATCGAAGAAACTCCCTTGAAGAACCGGACAGCGAATCGTCGAAATCCTCGTTAACCTGGCTGCAGCACGCCCGTTTTCGAGGAGATCCACCGATGTCCGACACCCTGTTCCCCGAACCCCCGGCCCCGCAGCCCGAGGCCGCACTCCTCCGCCGCGAACGCAACCGCTGGCTGCGCCGCGAAGCGAACCTGGTCCTGGGCCGCAGCCGCTCGGACGCGCCGGAAGCGCAGCAGGCGCGCACCGCTCACCTCGTGCTGACCTACGCCCTGGCGGTCATCGAACAACGCCCCGCCGTAGTCGGCTCCTTCGCCGATCTCACCCGGCCGCCCCACGACCGCGGCTGAACCCGCGGCGTCACCCGTCCGGCTGCTCGTCCCTGACCTGCGACGGCCGCGCGGCGCGGCAGGCCGGGTCGTCCTCCAGGTGGGAGTAGCTGTACAGCACGGCGAGCAACGGGTGCGCCTCGTCGCGGAACTGCCGCACGACATGGCCGGCCTCGGGGTCGATCGGGTGCCAGCACCGCTCGCAGAGCATGACCACCGGCACGTCCACTCCGACACCGTCCAATCCGGACCACGGCGCTGCCGGCGCCCCGCGGGGCGCCGGCAGCGCGTCCCGGCATGCGGCACCCCCAGGCCCCGGGGGGGGGGGCCCCGGGCGACCCCCGCAGGGGGGCAGGTGCGCGCGGGGGGCG